>CAZFTQ010000039.1:0-3890 GCA_964522365.1 uncultured Desulfovibrio sp.
GGCAGTGGTGGGCATCCGAGGATCTCCGCCGATGGTGAGCAGAGTGGTACGCCAGAGGTCGGATGGAGAGCAGTTTGCCCTGCGAAGGGTGTCTATGAGAATCGTCAGTACCGCATGTCCAAGGAACAGGTTGTCGGAGAGACGGCTTTCAAAAACTCTTGTTTTTTGAATTTCCCCAAGCAGCTCGTTATCCTCATTGGCCTGAAGTTTTCTCAGGCGAACAAGATAATAAAAGTTCTGGCTGGCTTCGAAAAACCGTGAATTTTCAGGAATGCCATGCTTCCTGGCCTCATCGATCACTGGCAAAGCATGTTTCTCAGCCATAAGAGCCAGTTCTTCATGACCTTTCTCCTGAAGGAACAAGTCTTTATGAGCGTAGAAATTGTCCATCCCGAAGAGAAGTTCATCTTGTCTGTACTTGCCTAACTGACGTCTCAGCGTCTGGCACAGAGAACTGAAGGAGGGAAGAGCACTGTAGCTAGTAAAGAAGACTTGACAGAGTTCACGCAAGGCCAGGCGTCCCAGACGTCCCCGGCGAGAATTGGAGGCAAGAGTTTCCAGTTGGTTCAGCAGTTTCTGGGTGCAGGGTACTTTCTTGGAGGAGGGAACCTGCCACAGGTTGATGAGGGGGCGGATATACGCGGCGCCTTGCATGATGCCGATCATGCGTTCTTCATCCGGCGCGGCACGCCAAAGCATCTCTTGTCGCGCTTTGAAGCCGGAACCTCGGGTTCCTACCTCTCTGCACCTGCTTTCGCAGCGCCTGGCGAGGCTGTCATAGAGCGCTTTTTTGTCAGGCATGGCGGGGTCCTGATTTTCAGGAAAAAGATCCTCTATGGTAAGCTGCTGAAGAGATTTCTTCCCATCGCACAGCATGCTATTTTCCCTTTATTGGTTTGACGACGTTTTCCATTTCCATGATGGATGGCTGGCGTGTGGTAAAGCGGATATCTATGCGTCGATTGCTGCGCATGGCCTCTTCTGTATTTTCTACTTCGGCTACACGCCGCGTTGCAGCGTAGCCGCTGATGGAAAAAAGATGTTTTCCTTCCCGGTTGCGCAACTCTTCCATCTCCGGTCCAAAGTCCGTTTTCTCTATCCAGAACTGCCAGAGAGAAATGGCCCGAAGAGCGGAAAGTTCCCAGTTTCCCATGCGGAAGCTGGGTGCTTTGCGGCTGTCAGTGTGACCTTCCACAAATACTGTTTCAAGATAGGTCCATCGCTTCTCTTTTTTGATTGCCGTATACAAAGCTCGACCGATGAGCGTTGCCGTCGGGCGCAGGTCTTCCGTAATTTCATAACTGCCTGTCTGAAAATGGAAGCTGTCTTCCGGGATGCGCAGGATGGTGTCATTGTCGGTGATGAGGACTTCAATACCCTGGTCTTGCAGTTCATGTTGGATGTCCTGCAGGATGTCAGACCGAACTTTGGTGGAATTTTTCAATTCTTTGATGTTGGCATCCACCTGCTCTTTCATCGTTGAAAGTTTAAGTAGCAACGCCGTGCAGACCAGAATGAAAATGATGAGCATCCCGGACATCATGTCCGAGAAAGAGAGCCAGTAGGGGTTGTCAGAGTGAGGTGCCCCCCGATGGGCGCGTTCTGAGAAAAACATCATCATACACCTTGGTGATTGCTCTGGCTGTCCATGGTATCCACAACTTCTGCCATAGCGGTAACGCAATCCGTTATCGATTTGCAGAAGTTTGCAGTTTCCATGTCCCATGCTTTCATGCGTTCATTAACCTGAATACTGGTTTTTTTGCAGAATTCTGAAAGAAGGCTGCCCATCTGCTTGTTCAAATCATCAAGATATTCCTTGCTCTCGTTTTGCATCGTTTGCATATGCTCCTTGAGAGCCTGCTGGAGTATTTCGTAGTGAGATGAAAGCTGATTGTATCCTTCATTTGCTGTCTTGACTGAAGATGACAGAGAAGAAGTAACTGTATCCAAATCGTTGCAGGAAGAAGAGAGCCCGTTAAGGATATTTTCAAGCCGTTGAGAGACGGCGTTTTCCTGCCTGCCGATTTCCTGTGCGACAGCCAGAGCACGCTCGGTGCTTTGCGCACTGCGGTCGATGCTGCTTTGGATATTTCCACTGAATTGCTCGAGACGTACACTGGCTGACTGAAGGGAATTTCCTGTGCTGGACATGGACGCAGTGATTTCCTTCTGCAAAGCGGTGTCTTCACCAATGCGCTGCCGCAGCTTGTCCCCCTGCTCCAGAAGACTTTGTGTCGCGGAAATCTGGGACATGACGGCTTCCTTGATGCCTGTCAGTGTACTGGATTGCTGGTCGAAGACCTGCTTCATCTGTTGATTCTGAGATTGAGAGATGTTTTTCTGATGCTTCTGCAGCTGTGAAATTATCTGGCTGAAGACTGTGTTCAGATTGTCTATCTGAGACTGTTGCTGGTTTTTTAAGTTGAGTTGCTCTGTCTGCAGGGAGGTGATCAGAGTCTGCATAGACCCGGCGAAGTCCGCCATGGCAGTCTGCATTTCTTTTGTTGCAGCCTGCATGGCTTTTTTTTGAGTATTTCCGGCTTGACAGACGTGATCGTTAAATTCCGTCAGCAAATGGCGGAGCGCATCTTCCGATCCATGAGCCTGCCGGTCTGCCAGGTTTTGGGAGGATGCGGAGATATTGTCTATGGCAGGAATCAGAGTTGTCTTCAGTGTATCGGTAAGGCTGTTTTTGATGGCGTCTGAGATGCTCCTGCTTGCCTCTGCTACGTTGCTTGCCAGAGATTGCTGCATCTTCTCGCCTATCTGTTCGGCAAGAGAGCCAAGAGTTATTGCACTTTTATTGGTTGCCTCACGCATGTCACTCAGAATTTCCTGAAACGGAAAGAGCGGAAAAATTTTGACAAGCAGAGTTTGGAGTTTCTGAAAAAAGCGATTATTTAACCAACAGAGAAATTTATCCAGGAGGGTAAGCAGCAAACTGACAGAGACTCCCCAGACGGAAGTTTCGAAGGCGACTGAAGCCCCTTGAGCCACGTGGCGGATTTCGGCCGTCAGCTGTTCCATATTGCCGTCCAGATGCAGACCCCGAAGGCCAAACAGCAGACCGACAAAAGTTCCAAGAACACCCAGGCCGGTCAGAAAAGCTGCACTTGCAGGCAGCAGACGAGAACTCAGCAACCGGGGTTCCCAAAGCGAGTAGCTGACTTTTTCAACATCCTGCGTGGCAAAGAGCTGTCCGTTATATGTATACAGTATTTCAGAAAAATTACGGGTTTCCTCTGATATGCCTGCAAATGCTTCACGTTGGCTTTCATGAACGAACAGTTCTGTTGAATCATTAAAAGAAGAAGTAGTTTTTTTTATTTTTTTTACAATATATGTTTTGTAAATGCTGTATAAACATAAACAAAGAAAATAAATGAAGAAACAGAAACCAAACAATAAGATTAAAACAATAAAGAAATCTGTTATATCTCCAGTAGCTGGATTTTCTGAAAATATTTTTTTTAATATATCAATTATATCTATAATTTTATAAAATTTACCTAAAATATAGTCAAACATATTTGTATCATTCTCCATATAAAATATATAAATATTATCTTATACTTTGGGAAAGTGTTATATTGTGTATAATTCAATTAAAAATTGAATATGTATATCATATGATGAAGATTTTATCTATACTCAAACAAATTCTATCATATTTTTACAGTAAACAAATAATATAAGAAATAGTCAATAAAATGAGAGTATTTTCCTGACGGAACAATGTGTCTTCATCAAAAATTTGGTGAGAGAACTTCTTTGCCTCTTTGCTCAGTTTTATTTTTCACAAAGAACCCTTGTTGCACAATGCCGGGTTTATCAGGAAATGTATTTGAATTTGCACGGGAAACACTGAGTATCTCCCTTTTGCTGCA
>CAZFTQ010000039.1:3900-21419 GCA_964522365.1 uncultured Desulfovibrio sp.
TTGCTGTGGAATATCTAAGGAAATCTTATATCTGTGGCGAAAGGGATGTCCTGGGGGAACTCTGGGGAAACCTCTGGGGGGGCTGCGCCGTCCAACAACTCCTCCCGGAACCGTGCGGGATTCCAGACAGAGGGACGCTTTTTATGAAAGCTTTCTGAATTCAAAGAACCTGCAGCCGCTGGAATGACTCACGGGAATCCTAACTCGCTTTGCACATACACAAAAAATAGATTTTGTCAAGTGAATACAGGGATATACTGGCTTTCAGAGCAGAGTCGTTTTCTTTCAGACCCTGCATTTTCGCAGGTGTTATTGGTATGCCTCTGACCTTTTGTAAAAACCCTCTTGTATTCCTTTCTTCTGTCAAGGAAGGTTTGTCCCGGTAAGAGGTTTGCCAAGGCAATATTCTGGAAAATCAGTACAAGGCCTCTCCTTGCACCGACTGAAACGGAGGACGAATTATGGGGAGTTGCTTGCTATGTGCGAAAGAGGCAGAGAGTTTTGACTCTGTACGAATGCCACGGGCGAACGAAGAGGGGAAACTGCTGGAGGCTTAGACAAGATCAGGAAAGGCTGAGCCCCGGCATCTGACCCGGTCCACAGCCTTCCTTCAGCGAGTCTGGAAAGGAATTCTTCTGCCTACCTGCGTCTTGCGAAGGCCGCGAGCAGGCGCGCCTTCCTCTCGCCGTGGCGCTTTTTCAGGCGCCGGAAGAGGAAGCCGTGGCGGAGATTGTCCAGGCAGAGGAAGATGACCGGCGTGGTGTAGAGGGTCAGAAGCTGGCTCACGGCGAGGCCCCCCACGATGGCGATGCCCAGGGGCTGGCGCAGCTCCGCGCCGTCGCCCTGGCCCAGGGCCAGGGGCACGGCCCCCAGCATGGCCGCGAAGGTGGTCATCATGATGGGCCTGAAGCGCAGCCGGCAGGCCGTGAGGATGGCCTCCGTGGGCGACATGCCGCTCTCGCGCTCGGCGGTGAGCGCGAAATCGATCATGAGGATGGCGTTTTTCTTGACGAGCCCGCAGAGAAGAAGGACGCCGATGAGGGCGATGACACTGAACTCGGCCCCGCAGAGCATGAGGGCTATGAGAGCGCCGATGCCGGCCGGCGGCAGGGTGGAGAGAATGGTCAGGGGGTGGATGAGGCTTTCGTAGAGGATGCCCAGGACCACATAGAGGACCAGAATGGCCGTGATGATGAGCAGGAGTTCGCTGGTGACAGCTTCGCTGTAGAGCCTGGCCGATCCCTGGAAGCTCCCGATGACCGTGCCCGGCATGCCCGTACGGACCTTGGCCTCGTCGATGACGCGCTGGGCGTCGGAGAGGGAGGCTCCGCTTTTCAGGTTGAAGGAAACGGTGACGGCGGCGAACTGGCCCTGGTGGGCCACGGCGAGGGCGCTGAAACCCGTGCTCAGGGTGGCCACGCTCGCCAGGGGCACGAGGCCGTCCCGGCCGGGCAGGCGCACGGCCTCCAGCTGCTCGGGGGCCTGCCACCAGTCCTCCTGAAAGCCCAGCACCACCTTGTACTGGTTTCTGTCCCGGTAGATGGTGCTGATCTGGGTCTGGCCGTAGGCGAGACCCAGGGCCGTGTCCACGTCCCGCATGGTCAGGCCGTATCTTGCGAGGAGATCCCGGTTGACCGTGACCTCCGTTTCCAGGCCGCGCTCCTGCTGGTCGGTGTCCACGTCCCTCAGCACGTCGCTTCTGCGCAGCTCCGCGGCGAGCTTCGCGCTCCAGACCCGCAGTTCCTGGAGATTGTCGCCCTGCAGGGTGTACTGGTACTGGCTGCGGGCGGATCTTCCGCCCATCTGCAGATCCTGGGCCGCCTGGAGAAAGACCTGGACTCCGGGCTCCCGGGAGAGCTTCGGGCGCAGCCTGTCGATGACCTGCTGGGCCGTCTCCTTCCGTTCTCCGAGGGGCTTCAGGGTGATGAACATGCCGCTCTGGCCGCGGCCGCCCGCGTAGTGGGAGGAGACCATGCTCACGGCCGGATCCTGACGCAGCTGTCCCTGGATGCGGCGGAGCTTGTCGCAGCCGGCCTGAAAGGAGAGGCTCTGGTCCATGCGGATGCCGCCGATGATCATGCCCGTGTCCTGCTGCGGAAAGAAGCCCTTGGGAATGATGATGTAGAGCCAGACATTGGCCGCCAGAACCAGGAAGAAGACGGCCAGGGTGAGACGCCTGTGGCGGACCACCGTCAGCAGGCTCGCGGCGTAGGCCTCCCGGACCCTGTCCAGAAAGGCGCTCCAGCAGTCCATGATCCGGTTTTTTCCCCTGGCGAGGCTCCCCAGGAGCCCCGGTCCCGGCTGGCGCAGGGCTTCCGCCAGCACCTCGTCGCGGCTTCTGAGCAGAGCCGCGCACATCATGGGGGTGGTGGTGAGGGAGACCGCCATGGAGATGATGACGGCCACGGCCAGCACCACGGCGAATTCCCGGAAGAGGCTTCCCAGGGTGCCCGGCATGAGCAGGATGGGGATGAAGACGGCCACCAGGGAGAGGGTCATGGAAACGATGGTGAAGCAGACTTCCCGCGATCCGTGCAGGGCGGCCCGGAGGGGGGTCGCGCCCCTTTCCAGACGCCGGACCACGTTTTCCAGCACCACGATGGCGTCGTCCACCACGAAGCCCGTGGCGATGGTGAGCGCCATGAGGGAGAGATTGTCCAGACTGTAGCCCGCCGCGTACATGACGGCGAAGGTGCCGATGAGGGAGACGGGGGCCGCCACGGCGGGGATGGCGGTCGCCCGGTTGTTGCGCAGAAAGAGGAAGACCACCAGGATGACCAGACCCATGGAGAGCAGGAGGCTCTTTTCCACCTCGCGCAGGGAGGCGCGGATGGTGATGGATCGGTCCATGCTGATGTCCAGGTTCACATCCGCCGTGACCCACTGGCGCATGCCCGGAATGAGCCGCTTGATCCGGTCCACGGTCTCGATGATGTTGGCGCCCTGGGCCTTGAAAATCATGAGCAGGACGGCGGGCCTGCTGTTGAAAAGGGCGAGGTTGCGCAGATCCTGCGGGCCCCTGGCCACTTCCGCCACGTCCCCCAGCCGCACGACATGGCCCTTTTCGGCCCGGAGGACGAGCTTTCTGTAGTCCTCCGGATCCTCCAGCTGATCGTTGACGCCCACGAGCCAGTAGTGCTCGCGGCCCGAGACCATGCCCCTGGGCATGTAGGCGTTGGCCCCGCGCAGGCAGGCCTGCACATCGGCCATGGTGAGACCGTTGCGGTAGAGGGCCTGGGGGTTGACGTCCACCCGGACGGAGGGCAGGGCGCCGCCGCCCAGGTTCACTTCGCCCACGCCCGGCACCTGGGCTATCTTCTGCGCCAGCACGCTCTGGGCCATGTCGTACATCCGGTAGCTGGGCGCCGTGTCCGAGGTGAGGGCCAGAATGAGAATGGGCGCGCCCGCCGGGTTGATCTTCCGGTAGGTGGGATTTCTGGGCATGGTGGGCAGATTGGCCCGGGCCGCGTTGATGGCGGCCTGCACGTCCCTCGCCGCCCCGTCGATGTTCCTTTTGAGCTCGAACTGGAGAATGACGTTCGAATTCCCCATGGTGGAGGACGAGGTCATCTCCGTGATGCCGGCGATGCGGCCCAGGGCCCGCTCCAGGGGAGTGGCCACCGTGGTGGCCATGGTTTCCGGGCTCGCGCCCGGCACGGAGGCCCGCACGAAGACCACCGGAAAGTCCATCTCCGGCAGGGGCGCCACGGGGAGGAGCGTGAAGGCCACGGCCCCCGAGAGCGCCAGGGCGATGGTGAGCAGGGTGGTGGCCACCGGGTGGCGGATGAAGATCGAGGAGAGGTTGACCGGCAGCACCCTGGGCCCCAGACGTCTGGGCCTCGCGGCCTCTGCAGGCTCCCTGTCCTCCGCCTCTTCAAAGGGGGAGATCTCATCGGGATCGGCTTCCCGGGGGACGGCGGGATCCCCCCGTCCCAGGAAGCGCAGCAGGCGCTGCCGGAGGTTCACTCCGCGCTCAGGCATGCCCGTCCCCCGTCCCGTTCCTGCCGGCCGCGGTCTGCCGTCCGGAAAGCTGGGTCTTCCCGCGCCGGGAGAAGCGGTCAAACCAGATGTAGACCACGGGCGTGGTGAAGAGGGTCAGCAGCTGGCTGAAGATGAGCCCGCCCACCATGGTGACGCCCAGAGGTCTGCGCAGTTCCGCGCCCATGCCCATGCCGAGCATGAGGGGCAGGGCGCTCAGCAGGGCGCACATGGTGGTCATGAGAATGGGCCTGAGGCGCAGGAGACAGGCCTCGTGGATGGCGGCCGTCGCGTCCTTTCCTTCCCCGGTTTCGGCCTCCAGGGCGAAGTCCACCATCATGATGGCGTTTTTCTTGACGATGCCGATGAGGAGGATGAGGCCGATGATGCCCACCACCCCCAGTTCCATGTCGCAGAGCAGCAGGGCCAGAATGGCGCCGATGCCCGCCGAGGGCAGGGTGGAGAGAATGGTGAGGGGGTGGACATAGCTTTCGTAGAGCACGCCCAGCACGATGTAGACCGTGGCGATGGCCGCCAGAATGAGCCAGAGCTGGTTGTCGCCCGAGCTTTCGAAGGCGTGGAGCGCCCCCTGGGGGACGATGCGCACGGATTCCGGCGCCCTGAGTTCCGCGATGGCCTCGCGGGCGGCCTGGAAGGCGTCGCCCAGATGGGAGCCCGGGGCCACATTGAAGGAAAATGTGGTGGCCGGGAACTGGCCCTGGCGGGCGATGCCGAGCTGCACGGGCCGCTCCTCGACGGCGGCGATGGCCGTGAGGGGCACGGGCGTGCCCTTCGCCGTCTGGACATAGACGGCCTCGATGTCCACGGGCCCGCGCCGGAAGGGCTCGTCGGCCTCCAGCACCACCTTGTACTGGTTGGTCTGGGTGAAGATGGTGGAGATGAGGCGCTGGCCCAGCGCGCTGTAGAGGGCGCTGTCGATGTCCGTCATGCGCACGCCCAGACTGCTCGCCTTGTCCCGGTTCACATTGACGAAGACCATGGTGCCCGTGGGGAGCAGATCGCTGGTCACATTTTCGAGCTCGGGCCTGGCCGACATGGCGGCCTTGAGCTTCTCTTCCCAGACCCCCAGCTCCTCCCGGGAGACGGCCTCCATGCTGATCTGGTACATGGTCCGGGATGTCCGGTCCTCGATGGTCAGATCCTGCACGGGATTGAGGTAGAGCCTCGCCCCCGGGAGCTCCCGCAGGGCGCGATCCATGAGCCGCCGGGCGATTTCCGGGGCCCGGGCGTCGCGCTCGTCCAGGGGCCTGAGCTCCACGGTGAAGCGGGAGGTGGCGAGACTGGGGTTCTGGCCGTCCACGCCCACGAAGAAGGCCACCCGCCGCACCGCGGGATCCGAGAGCAGCAGGTCCGCCAGACGCTGCTGGCGCGAGGCCATGGCCTGAAAGGAGGTGTTCTGGGGGGCTTCGCCCACGCCCTGGAGAAGGCCCGTGTCCTGCACGGGGAAAAAGCCCTTGGCAACGACGAGATAGAGCAGGCCCGTGCAGAGGACGCTTCCCGCGGCCACCCCCAGCATTAGCTTCTGGTGCCGCAGCACGGCCAGCAGGGCCCGGTCGTAGACCTCCAGAAGCTTTTTGAAAAAGCCCGCGGGCCGTGGCTCCGCCGCCGTCCGCCCCCGCCGCGCGCCGCGGTCGGGCTTGAGGAGGACCGCGCAGAGCATGGGCGTGAGGGTCAGGGAGACCACGGCGGAGATGAGGATGGTGACGGCCAGGGTGATGGCGAATTCCCGGAAGAGCCTGCCGGAGACATCCCCCATGAAGAGGAGGGGAATGAGCACGGCCACCAGGGAGAGGGTCAGGGAGATGATGGTGAAGCCGATCTGGCCCGCGCCCGTGAGGGCCGCCTGGACGGGCCGCATGCCCTGTTCCAGAAAGCGGGTGATGTTTTCGATGACGACGATGGCGTCGTCCACCACGAAGCCCGCGGCGATGACGAGGGCCATGAGGGTGAGGTTGTTGAGGGAAAAGCCCGCCAGGTACATGACGCCCAGGGTGCCCACCAGGGAGAGGGGGACGGCCAGGGCCGGGATGAGGGTGGCCCGGGCGTTGCGCAGGAAGAGCCAGATGACGGCGATGACGAGGACCACGGAGAGGACGAGCTCGAGCTGCACATCGGCCACCGTGGCCCGGATGGTGGCCGTGCGGTCGGTGATGATCTGCACGTCCACGCTGCCCGGCAGGGCCTCCTGGAGGGCCGGCAGACGCTTCGTGATGGCGTCGGCCACGGCGATGACATTGGCGCCCGGCTGGCGCTGGACGGAAATGATGATGGAGGGCCGGATGGTCCGGGGGGAGCCGTCCTCCCCGGCGTGCACCGTGTAGGCGGCGAGAAGGGCGTTTTCGGCTCCTTCCTCCACCGTGGCGATGTCCCCCAGACGCAGGGGGGCGCCGTTGACGTAGCCGATGACGGTCCGGACATATTCTTCCGGACTTTCCAGCTGGTCGTTGGCCTGGATGGTGGAGGAGCGGAGCTTTCCGTCCAGACTGCCCCTGGCGGAATTGACGTTGGCCGAGCTGATGGCGGTGCGGATGTCCTCCATGGTGAGACCGGCCCGCGCCAGCGCCTTGGGATTCACCCTGACCCGGACGGCCGGCCGCTGGCCGCCCGAGAGGGTCACCATGCCCACGCCGGAGAGCTGGGAGATCTTCTGGGCCAGGCGCGTGTCCGCCAGGTCCTCCAGCCTGGTCATGGGCAGGGTGTCGCTCGTGAGGGCCAGGGTCATGACCGGCGGATCGGCCGGGTTCACCTTGTTGTAGACGGGCGGGGTCGGGAGATCCGAGGGCAGCAGGGTCAGCGCCTGGTTGATGCCGGCCTGGACCTCCTGCTCGGCCACGTCCAGGGCCATGGAGAGGTCAAACTGCAGGGTGATGACCGAGGCGCCGGCCGTGGAGAAGGAGCTCATCTGGGTCAGGCCGGACATGGAGCCGAACTGGGTCTCCAGGGGAGCCGTGACCACGGCCGCCATCACGTCCGGGGAGGCGCCGGGGTAGAGGGTCTGCACCTGGATGGTGGGATAGTCTATCTGGGGCAGGGCCGAGATGGGCAGAAAGCGGTAGGCGAGCACTCCCGAGAGGAAGAGCGCCGTCATGAGCAGGGAGGTGGCGATGGGCCGCAGAATGAAGATGCGGGAGAGGTTCATGAGGTCTCCCGCCTCAGCGCGCCGCCGGCGGGGTCTTCTCCGGCAGCAGTCTGGGACTCTCCTCGGTGGCGAGCGGCGAGGGCGAGCCCGTCACGCGCACCGTCTCCACCGTGGCGGCCACCCGGACCTTTGAGCCCTGGCGCAGTCTGTCCACGCCGTCCACCACCACCTTTTCTCCGGCGGAAAGGCCCTTGTCGATGACCGTCACGGCGCTCGTGGAAAGCCCCGTCTCCACCTGGCGCATGTCCACGCTGCCGTCGTCTCTGATCACGAAGACATACTTGCCGCCCGTGCCGATCTGCACGGCGGAGGGGGGCACGGTGACGGCCTGGCGCAGAACGCGGACGCGCAGACGCGCGTTGACGAATTCGTTGGGGAAAAGCTGCTCGTCCTCGTTGGCGAAGACGGCCTTGAGGCGCACGGTGCCCGTGGACGTGTCAATGCGGTTGTCCACGGTGAGCAGTTCCCCCGTGGCCAGACGCCGCTTCTGATCCCGGCTCCAGGCCTCCACCGGGGGCTTTTCCTTCGGGGCGCCCTCCTTCCCGCCGAAAAGCGCCTGGGTGATGAGGGGGACATCGGTTTCCGGCAGGGGGAAGAGAACATGGCAGGGCGTCACTTCGGTGATGCGGACGATGCCGTCGGGATCGTTGGCCGTGATGAGGGCGCCGGGGTCCACGGAGCGCAGGCCGAGCCTGCCCGAGACCGGGGCCGTGACGCGGCTGTACAGGAGATCCAGTTCCGCCGAGCGCACCCCGGCCCTGTCGGCGGCCACCGTGCCTTCCAGCTGGCGGACCTGAGCCGCCTGCTGATCGTAGGTCTGGCGGGCCACATAGTCCTTTGCCGCCAGTCTGGCGTAGCGGGACATGTCCCTGCGGGCGTTGGCCAGTTCCGCCTCGTCCCGGGCAAGCGTGCCTTTTGCCTTGTCCAGAGCCGCCTCGAAGGGTCTGGGATCGATTTCGGCCAGGAGATCCCCCTCCCGGACGCGCTGGCCTTCCGTGAAGTGCAGGGCCATGAGGGTGCCGCCCACGCGGCTTGTGACGACGACATCCGCCGAGGGGGTCACGGTGCCTATGCCGTGAAGAAAATGCGGTACGTCCTGGGCGAGGGCCGTGGCCGAGCTCACGGGAATGGTCCGGTCCGGCGGCTTTTCCCTGCCGCCCATGCCGAAGAAGCGGCTCGCGGCGAAAAGGACGAGGACGATGAGCAGGGGAACGAGAAGGCGGCGCGGACGCGGCATGGCCATGGGAACTCCCGGGAGCATCGGTGGGAAAGGGGGCAATCGCGCGGTGGATGCCGGGATAGAAGTACACGCATTGCCCGCTTCTGAAAAGTGGCCCGAAAAGGCGTCATTCCGCCGCGTTGTGGAGTCTGGAGGGAAGTTTCGCGGAGCCTTGCGAGAGGAGAGGCGGCGCAAGGGGGCCCGCGCGGGGGCGCTTTGCTGGCGGGGACGGGCGGAAGGACTGGGAGAAGCGTGAAAAAAAGGGAGTTTTCACGGTCCGGGACCGTGGAAAACTCCCTGTGCGGAAAAGAGGAGGACGGGCCCGCGGGCCCGTCCGTCGTACTGCCTAGAACGCGTAGTTGAGCTCTTCAAAGTGGGCTCTGGGATGGGCGCAGGCCGGGCAGAGCTCGGGGGCCTCGGTCCCGCGGACGAGACAGCCGCAGTTGCGGCAGCGCCACACGGTCACATGGTCGCGGCGGAACATGGTGCCGTCCTTGATGTCCTTGCAGAGCTTCAGGAAACGTTTTTCGTGGAATTCCTCCGCGATGGCGATGCTGCGCATGACGGCGGCGATTTCCGGGAAGCCTTCCTTTTCGGCGGTGTCGGCAAAGGAGGGATACATGTGGGTGTATTCCTCGTTCTCGCCGGCGGCGGAGGCTTCAAGATTTTCCACGGTGCTGCCGATCACGCCGGCCGGGAAGGCCGCGGTGATCTCCACGGCGCCGCCTTCCAGGAACTTGAAGAGGCGTTTGGCGTGCTCTTTTTCCTGCAGGGCGGTTTCGGTGAAGATGGCGGAGACGAGGACATAGCCCTCTTTTCTGGCCGCGGCGGCGAAGGCGTCGTAGCGGTTGCGGGCCTGGGATTCACCGGCGAAGGCCGTGAGAATGTTTTTTTCAGTCTGGGTGCCTTTGAGGCTTTTCATGGTGAACGCTCCTTCACTCAGTTCGTGGGGCTAATCAGGCGTGAAGGCCTGGGGGGCATTGAGCGGGGGCCGCGAAAGGCCCCCGAAAGCTCTTGCTACCCTGAACGGGGGCCGTTTTCAAGAGGCCCGGCGGGCCTTTCGGGCCCGCGCCGGGGCAGGGTCTACCCCCCGGGTCACGGATTTCAGACAATCTTCGCGTCGCGCAGCATGCGCACGGCGCAGAACTTGCCGCACATGGCGCAGACTTCCTCGTTGTGGTGGGGCTGGCGGCGCTTTTCGAGGGTCTCGGGATCCAGGGCGGCCGCGCGCATGCCTTCCCAGTCCAGGGCCTTGCGGGCCTTGTTCATGGCGGCGTCCCTGGCGAGGGCCTTCGGTCTGCCGATGGCCGTCTCGCCGGCGTGGGCGGCCACGCGGGAGGCCATGACGCCCGCCCGGACATCCTCCTTGTCGGGGAGGGTCAGATGCTCGGCGGGGGTGAGATAGCAGAGGAAGTCCACGCCGGCCGTGACGCCCAGGGCGCCGCCGATGGCGCCCGCGATGTGGTCCCAGCCCGCGCAGGCGTCCGCCGTGAGGGGGCCGAGCACATAGAGGGGGGCGCCGTGGGTGAGGGCCTTGATGCTTCTGATCTGGGCCGTCACCTGGTCGAGGCGCACATGGCCCGGGCCCTCGATCATGCACTGCACGCCGGCCGCGAGGGCCTTCTGCTGGAGGATGCCCAGGTTTATCACTTCCTCCATCTGGGCGGCGTCGCCCGCGTCGATGCAGGCGCCGGGTCTCAGGGCGTCGCCCAGGGAGAGGGTCACATTGTATCTGACGGCCAGGGCGAGGAGCCTGTCAAAGTGCTCCAGAAGGGGATTTTCCTTGTTGTTTTCCAGCATCCAGCGGGCCAGCATGGAGCCGCCGCGGGAGACGATGCCGAGGGCGCGGCTCTTGTCCGCGCCCATGCGGGCGGCCCGCAGGGAGATGCCGCAGTGCAGGGTCATGAAGTCCACGCCCTGCTCAGCCTGCTTTTCCACTTCCTCAAAGAGCTCTTCCGGGGACATGGAGGCCACGTCGCGGCCGGAGTCGAGGAGTTTCTGGCCCGTGGCGTAGAGGGGCACGGTGCCGAGCGGCAGCGGGGTGGCGGCCAGCATGGCCGTGCGGATGGCGTCCAGGTCGCCCGCGATGGAGAGGTCCATCACCGTGTCGGTGCCGGCCGCTTCGGCCGTGCGGAGCTTTTCGAGCTCCATTTCCTCGTTGCTGCAGAGGGGCGAGGTGCCGATGTTGGCGTTGACCTTCACGCCGGCCGGCTGGCCCACGAGGATGGGACGGACATTTTTGTGGGCCGGGTTGCCCAGCAGAACCATGGTGCCGTTCTGCAGGGCCTGGCGGATGGTCTCTTCCGGCAGATCCTCCTGCCGGGCGAGTCCGGCGAGATGCCGGTCCAGAAGGGTCTGTCTGGCGGTGTTGACGGCAAAGGGATCAGGCATGGCGCGCTCCGTGTTGTCTCTGCAGAGCACGGGCCAAAGACGGCGTTGGCATGATGCTTTCCTCCGGCAGTGCTGACTGCATCAGGTTCGAGGGGTCTGGCCTCGCCGGCCACTCTCAGCTGCCTCTGGCAGCTCCCCCAGCATGGAAACTTTCTTTCACTGTCCCTCGCAGGACCTGCGGACAATAGGAAGGGGCGGGGAAAAAGGCAAGGAGAAAAATTCTCCTTCTTTCCGGCTGAAAGGGTCAGGAAGCGGGCTTTCGGGGAGCTTGCCCGGCCGGCGCGGGGCGCTGCCCGGGGCTTTGGAAAAGGGGTGATTTTTTTCGGGAAATCAGGGATAAGGCGTCTTGTGCAAAACGGCTGAGGGGCGTATACCCCCTCATGCCTTTTGAGCAGAGGTACTTGCGGCACAGAGCCCTGCGGTTTGACAGCCTGCCGAAGGACCCCCTTCCTTCGCCCGAGCGCGCTACCCGCCTCTTTTCCCCCCTGATTCCGCCAAAGATCTCTCTTTGCGGCACAGTCAGGCGTACTTCCGCCCCCTGAAGACCGCGTCACGTCCCCTGGCGCGCCCCCTTTACGGAAGAACCGCCTGCCTGCGGCGGGGCTTTCCCCTCTGCCCGTACACCAGTGGGTCAGCGTTGCCCAAAAGACGCAAAGAGGTTTTTTCATGGATTACATTTCCCGCGTTCTCGCCGGCGTTGAACAGCGCTGCGCCGCCGAGCCTGAATTCATTCAGGCCTGCAAGGAAGTTCTGGAGTCTCTGCATCCCCTCATCGACGGCGACAAGAAATACGAGGAGAATGCCATTCTCGAGCGCATCGTGGAGCCCGAACGCACCGTGCTGTTCCGCGTCTCCTGGCTCGATGACAAGGGCGAGATCAACGTCAACCGCGGCTACCGCGTCCAGTTCAATTCCGTTCTCGGACCCTACAAGGGCGGTCTGCGCTTCCATCCCACCGTCAACCTGAGCATTCTCAAGTTCCTCGGTTTCGAGCAGATTTTCAAGAACGCCCTCTCCGGCCTGTCCATCGGCGGCGCCAAGGGCGGCAGCGACTTCGATCCCAAGGGCCGCTCCGAGGCGGAAATCATGCGCTTCTGCCAGGCCTTCATGGCCGAACTGGCGCCCCTGATCGGCATGCGCGTTGACGTGCCCGCCGGCGACATCGGCGTGGGCGGCCGTGAAATCGGCTACCTCTTCGGCGCCTACAAGAAGATGACCCGCCGCTATGAAGGCGTGCTCACCGGCAAGAACCTGCTCTTCGGCGGCTCCCTGGCCCGCACCGAAGCCACCGGCTACGGCTGCGTCTACTACGCCGAGGACATGCTGGCCGCCCGCGGTCTGGACTTCAAGGACAAGATCTGCTGCGTCTCCGGCGCCGGCAACGTGGCCACCTACTGCTGCGAAAAGCTGCATCAGCTCGGCGCCCGCCCCGTCACCGTCACCGACTCCGGCGGCATGATCTATGATCCCGAAGGCATCGATGTGGCCGTCCTGCGCCAGGTCAAGGAAGTGGAACACGCCCGCCTGACCCGCTACGCGGAACTGCGTCCCTCCGCCAAATATACCTCCGCCAAGGAATACACCCCCGGCCGCCACGCCGTGTGGAGCATTCCCTGCTACGCCGCCTTCCCCTGCGCCACGCAGAACGAAATCAGCGGCGACGACGCCCAGACCCTGCTGGCCAACGGCTGCCAGTGCGTGTGCGAAGGCGCCAACATGCCTTCCACCCCCGAGGCCGTGAACGCCTTCCTGGACGCCGGCATCCTCTTCGGCCCCGCCAAGGCGGCCAACGCCGGCGGCGTCTACGTGAGCCAGCTGGAAATGGCCCAGAACGCCAACATGGTGAAGTGGTCCTTTGAGCAGGTCGACGGCATGCTCAGAGACATCATGAAGACCATCTACACCCGCTCGGCTGAAACCGCGGCCGAATTCGGTCAGCCCAACAACCTCCTGCTGGGCGCCAACATCTCCGCCTTCCGTGAAGTGGCCGACGCCATGATCGGACAGGGCACCTACTAGCCTTTCCAAGGGGGGCAGTGGGCCTCCCTTTCCTCCAAGGGGCGCCTGCAGGCAACTGCAGGCGCCTTTTTCCGCCCCTTCCAGCCTGTTTTCCGCCCAGGGCCCTGCGGCCGATTCCTCTCCGTGCGCTTGTCAACGGCAGTTCCATGCCTTATTTTCTGTTCTTCACGGAGCAGAATCGCTTCCTTCCGAGCTCCCGCCGAACTTCACAGGAGTCCGCATGTCTTTTTTCCAGAAAATTTTTGGCAGCAAAAACGACAGATATCTCAAGAAACTGCGCCCGATTGTCCGGAAGATCAACGCCTTGGAGCCCGAAGTCAGCGCTCTGGCCGACGAGGAGTTTCCCCGCCGCATGGCTGAGTTCCGCCGGCAGGTGCAGGAAGAGAAGGTCAGTCTGGAAGACATTCTGCCCGAAGTGTTCGCCCTGGTCCGGGAAGCGGCGAAGCGCACCGTGGGGATGCGCCATTTCGACGTGCAGCTCGTGGGCGGCATCGTGCTCCACAGGGGCCGCATCGCCGAAATGAAGACCGGCGAAGGCAAGACCCTGGTGGCCACCCTGGCCGTCTCCCTCAACGCCCTTTCCGGCAGGGGCGTCCATGTGGTCACGGTGAACGACTACCTGGCCCAGCGCGACGCCGCCTGGATGGGCAAGGTCTATTCCTTCCTGGGGCTCACCACGGGCGTCATCATCCACGATCTGGACGACGCCCAGCGCCGGGAGGCCTACGCCGCCGACATCACCTACGGCACCAACAACGAATTCGGCTTTGACTTTCTGCGCGACAACATGAAGTTCTATGCGCAGGACCTGGTCCAGCGCGGCCACAGCTACGCCATCGTGGACGAAGTGGACTCCATTCTCATCGACGAGGCCAGAACCCCGCTCATCATTTCCGGTGCGAGCGACGAGGACATCGACCTCTACCAGGCCATGGACGCGGTGGTCTGCCAGCTGGAGCCCGACGACTACAATGTGGATGAGAAGATGAAGACGGCCACCCTGACGGAAAAGGGCGTGGCCCGCTGCGAAGCCCTCACCCATCTGGACAATCTTTTTGATCCCTCCAACATGGTGGCCCAGCACCACATCCTCCAGTCCCTCAAGGCCCATCTCAATTTCAAGCGGGATGTGGACTACATCGTCCAGAACAACGAAGTGATCATCGTGGACGAGTTCACGGGCCGCATCATGCCCGGCCGCCGCTATTCGGACGGCCTGCACCAGGCTCTGGAAGCCAAGGAGCATGTGCAGATCCAGGCGGAAAACCAGACGCTCGCCTCCATCACCTTCCAGAACTATTTCCGCATGTACGACAAGCTGGCCGGCATGACGGGCACGGCCGACACGGAGGCCGTGGAATTCCACGAGATCTACAATCTCGAGGTCATGACCATCCCCACCAACATGCCCATGATCCGCAAGGACTACCCGGACCTCATCTTCCAGACGAGACGGGAGAAGTTCGACGCCATCGTGGAGGCCATCCGGGAGCTTTACGAGTCCGGCCAGCCGGTGCTCGTGGGCACCATTTCCATCGAGACCTCGGAAATGCTCTCCGGCCGGCTGCGGGCCATCGGCATCCCCCACAATGTGCTCAACGCCAAGCAGCACGCTAGGGAAGCCGAGATCATCGCCCAGGCCGGTCAGAAGGGGCATGTGACCATCGCCACCAACATGGCCGGCCGCGGCACGGACATCGTGCTGGGCGAAGGCGTGGTGGAACTGGGCGGCCTGCACATTCTGGGCACCGAGCGCCACGAGTCCCGCCGCATCGACAACCAGCTGCGCGGCCGTTCCGGCCGTCAGGGCGACCCCGGGTCCTCGCGCTTCTATCTCTCCCTGGAAGACACCCTCATGCGGCTTTTCGGATCGGACCGCATCAAGGGGCTCATGGGCAAGCTCGGTCTGAGGGACGGCGAAGCCATCGAGAACGCCATGGTCTCAAGGGCCGTTGAAAACGCCCAGAAGAAGGTGGAAGCCCACCATTTTGAAATCCGCAAGACCCTGCTGGACTACGACAATGTCATGAACCAGCAGCGCGAAGTCATCTACGCCCTGCGCCGCGATCTCATGGAAAATGAGGACATCCACGGGATTGTGAGCGAATTCCGGGACGATCTCCTGGACACCGTCTACGGGGAACTGGACGCGGCGGACGGCGACAATCTGGAGGCTGCCCGGAAGAACGCCCGGGCCCGCCTGGACGACTGGTTCAATCTGAACCGGGTGCTGGCCGCGGACGCGCCCCTGCCCGACAAGGATCAGGCCAGGGAGCTTTTCGAAAAGATTCTCAAGGAAATCGAAGCGGATTCCGTGAACGCCTGCGCCGTGCTCCTGCCGCCCAATGAGGAAATGAGCGAGGAGGAACGCGAGGCGGAAGTGCAGCGTCTGGGCAGAAAGACCAGCGACGACATGATCCGCTACATCGTGCTGGAGCAGCTGGACCGCAGCTGGAAGGAGCACCTCAGGAGCATGGACGCCCTGCGCGACGGCATCGGCCTGCGCGGCTACGGCCAGCGCGACCCCAAGCTGGAGTACAAGCGCGAAGGCTTCCAGATGTTTGAGACCCTGCTCTTCCAGATCCGTCAGGCCTGCTTCCGGACCCTTTCCCGCGCCCACATCACCCTGCGGCCGCCGGTCCAGAACCTGGAGCCCGTCGAGGCGGAAGAGGCTGAGGACGATCGGGCGCAGGCCGCCGGGAAGGAGGCCTTCAATCCCCTGGGCCTCAAGCACAAGGACAATCTGGAAGACGCCGTGCTCTCGGGCGGCAGCGAGAACGCCACGGAGGAAGCCCAGGCCCGGCCGAAGACCGTGCGCAAGGCCGTCCGCATCGGCCGCAACGACCCCTGTCCCTGCGGCAGCGGCAAGAAGTACAAGAAGTGCTGCGGCCGGAACAGGTAGCCGGCCCATCCTGAAACGGACAAAGCGCCCCTGTCAGTGCAGGAGCGCTTTTTTTGCGCCCGGAAACGGGCGCCGGGGACCTTTCGGCCCGTGATGGAAAGAGCCTGGCGGAAATTCGGGAAGTTCCGGCGCGGCTGACCGTCTCTGGATGAATCAGCACATTTCCAGAACAGCCTTCACGGCGCCGGCGAATATCAGAACCGGGACCATCAGCCAGAGAAGCAGGGCGGCCAGCCAGAGATATCCGAAAATCTGGCCGAGTCTTCCTGCCCAAGTGCCTGTTTCTTCAACATCTTTCTTCAAGAGAGTTCCTTTCCGCCTTTCCGGCAGAGACTTCCGATACATTGCCGCGGATGCGGACCGTCCTTGGTCTGCCCGCTGAGCAGACAGACGCTCAGCCACGCATGAAGGACGGCAGGACAGATTTAGGCATGAAAACGTCGCTGTCCAGAGCCCCCTGCGGCGGCAGGTGTGCAACCGCGGGTTCTCTCAAGACCCGGTCAGTGAAAAGTGCGGGAGGTCTGGGTGCAGTCGTGATCAGAACAGTTGTGCCGGTGTAATCCCTTTGAGAATCAGGTCTTTCTAGAGCCAGTATCACGGAGGTTCCACTGAACCTCCCCCCAGAGCTGTCGTAATCCCTTTGAGAACCAGGTCTTTCTAGAGGGCTGTGGTACTTATTATCTAAAAAAGGGGCAGATATGTTAGGTCGTAATCCCTTTGAGAATCAGGTCTTTCTAGAGGCCCTTGCCGCCATTCTAAATCAAAACTGGCCCTCCGTGGTCGTAATCCCTTTGAGAATCAGGTCTTTCTAGAGGATGGAAGCGGCGGGAAGCTGGTCTGATGTATACGGCGTGTCGTAATCCCTTTGAGAATCAGGTCTTTCTAGAGAGGTGGAAGCTGCTAGGCAGCACGTGAATGAGGTCTTTGTCGTAATCCCTTTGAGAATCAGGTCTTTCTAGAGAAATGGCAGAAGAGAAGGTGCTCAATGTGAACTATCAGTCGTAATCCCTTTGAGAATCAGGTCTTTCTAGAGCGATCTCTCTACCCCTGATCACTCTACTCCTGATCACCGTCGTAATCCCTTTGAGAATCAGGTCTTTCTAGAGAAGGAGGTCTTATGGGGCTTTGGTGGTGGTAACGCCTTAAGTCGTAATCCCTTTGAGAATCAGGTCTTTCTAGAGCGGAAGCTCGCCGCACTGGTCGCAGCAACACCAACAACAACGTCGTAATCCCTTTGAGAATCAGGTCTTTCTAGAGGCTGGAGAGCCTGTCACGTACAGGGTTACGCGTCAGTAGGTGTCGTAATCCCTTTGAGAATCAGGTCTTTCTAGAGGGACTAATCATGGAGCACAAAAAGATTGTTATGGGCCTCTTGGTCGTAATCCCTTTGAGAATCAGGTCTTTCTAGAGGCCTTCCTCGTTGTACGGGAGAGACCTGGCAGCCTTGAAAAGGTCGTAATCCCTTTGAGAATCAGGTCTTTCTAGAGCGTTCGTACGGTCTGATCGAGTGCGGCGTCGCGTTGGAGTCGTAATCCCTTTGAGAATCAGGTCTTTCTAGAGTGGCGGCTCAGGCTCAGGTTGACCGGACCTATGCGGATTTGTCGTAATCCCTTTGAGAATCAGGTCTTTCTAGAGAGCACCCATTTTTTACGAAGTGATATCATGGGCTTGGAAGCCATTTTGCGCGAACCTCGGCACTTTTTTGCGAGGGATCGAAAACCTCTGCCTCCCTCTCTCCGTAAATCTTTGATATTCCTTAATTTTTACAGTGCGCGAACCCCTTCATGCCTCTTTAGGCTAACTACTTGATATTCAAGGAATTTCCGTTTCTGAAAAATTTTGCTCCGAGG
>CAZFTQ010000040.1:0-21217 GCA_964522365.1 uncultured Desulfovibrio sp.
CCGGAGTCTTCTCCGGCGGGCGGACAGAGCGGGCCTGTCCTGAAAACAAGGAAACTCCCGCAGAAACACCTGGATTTCTGCGGGAGCATCCTTGCTGACACTGTCCGCGGGGGAGGCGCCGCCTTCCGCCATCAGAGCGGGGCGGCCGCCTCCGGGTCTTTTTCCGCGGCCGGAATCTTTCTCAGAGGCCGTTTCCCGCCGGGGAAAGCGGCCCGCGCGTCCTACTGCTGGCCGATGATGTCAAGGAAGATCAGAGGTTCCTTGCCGGTGTTCTTCAGGGCATGGGTGTCGCCCTTTCTGGCGATGGTGATGTCGCCGGCCTTGACGGGGGTCTCCTTGCCCGCGGAGTCCGTGAAGACGCCTTCGCCGGACACGATGATGTAGGTGTCTTCGTTGACTTCATGCTTGTGCATGCCGATGGACGCGCCGGGCTTGAGGGTCATCCAGCCGATTTCCTTGATCGCCCAGTCGGCCTTGGCCTCGTTGCGCGTGTGGGAGAATCTGCCGTGGAGCGTGCCTTTTCCGCCCGCGACATTCTCCCTGTCCCATGTTTTCAGTTCTTCCTTCTTGTAGAGCTGATCCGCAGCTCCGGCGGTGCCGCCCAGAACAAAAAGCAGCGCCGGCACCAGCATGAGCATCTTCCACATAATCGCCTCCTGAATCAGTCGCTGTTGCAGGGTTTCCGCGCCGTTCCGCACGGAGAAAAACGCCGGAACGGCGCGAGGGGGGGATCGCCTTCGCGATCGGCTGACCTGGCCGAATCGCCGCCCCCGGGCGCCCCGTCAAAGCGCCGCGGGCGGGTCCTTCGGACCGGAAAATAAGGGAATGCAAAAAAGGCTTACGATTTGCACCGTAAGCCTCTTGAATGCTGGTTGCGGGGAAAGGATTTGAACCTATGACCTTCGGGTTATGAGCCCGACGAGCTACCGAACTGCTCCACCCCGCGATACGGGTGCCTGTATAGACCCCGCCCCGAAGAAAGTCAAGAACAATGCGTCAAAAAAATTCCCCGAATCCTCATCCCTCCGGAATGACAGCATTTTCGCACTTCCAGGGCCCCCGGGGACCCTCCCCGGGCCGGCCTGAGGAAAAGCTCTCCTCTTTTTTCATGCATTGCGGCGGAAACAGATATAATATACTCTCCTGACAGCGCTTCTCCCGCTTTTCCGGCGGGTCAGGAAGCTGCCAGACCGGGAGTCAGAGCATGAATGTCCCAGACCGGGAAAACGATCGCGCAGGCGCTGCCCTCGCCGTGCAGGGCGTGCCTGAACACTCCGTTTCCCTCATGACGCGCGCCAGCGGCGGCCGCGCTTTCCGCGTGGGCAGGTATCTTTTCTACACGGCCGGCTCCTGGCTCATCGCCGTGGGCTACCCGCTCAGCGGCGAGGCGGATCCCGCCGCCTTTGACGAGGCCATCCGCAGAGCCGTGGCCGAGACCGGCGCCTCCGACTGCCGTCTTGTCGCGCCCTCCCTGCCGGCCCGCCTGGCCGACAGGCTCACCCTGGAAGACGTCTGCTATGTCCGCGCCACGGCCAGGCCCATCCCCGCCCGCCTGAGGACCATTGCCGAAAGGGCCGCCCGGACCCTCCGTCTGGAGGCGGGAAGCGACTTCACGCCCGCCCACCGGAGGCTCTGGGGCGAGTTCACGGGCCGCACGCCCATGGCCCCCGATGTCCAGGCCCTCTACGCCAGGGTGGAGGAGCTCGCGGCCGCCCCGGACTGCGAGATCCGTTTCCTCAACGCCTGGACGCCCGACGGGCGCCTTGCCGCCTGCCTCGTGGTGGACGAGGCCATGCCCGGGTTTGACACCTACCTGCTCGGAGCCCGCGCGCTGGAAAAGCCCGTGCCCCACGCTTCGGACGCTCTCTTCCTCCTCATGCTGGACCGGGCGAAAGAGCGCGGCAAGCCCTTCCTGCACCTGGGCCGGGGCGTCAGCCAGGGCATCGCCCGCTTCAAGCGCAAGTGGGGCGGAACGCCGGCCTTCCCCTATCTGGAGGCCCGGTGGCGGGAAGAAGGAAAGAGCTCGTCCGTCAACGTCATTCTGAGCAGCATGGCCGCGGACTTCGAGGACGGCGCGACCCAGCGGGAACGCTGGGAGCACGATCTGGCCCAGCGGCCCTTCCGCATGCTCTGGCGCCTGGAGAAAAAGGGCAGGGTCTCCTGGCTCGGGGGCACGGCCCACTTCTTCTGCAAGTCCTTCGAAACCTCTTTCCGCCAGATTTTCCGCCAGGTGGACACCGTGCTCTTTGAAGGGCATCTGGACGACGCGAGCCTCGAGCGGGTGAACCAGGCCGGCAGGTGTCCGCCCGGTCCCGGAGCCTGTCTCTTCGACCTGCTGACCGAAAAGGAGCGCCTGCGCCTGGAGCGCGTGGTCAGAGGCCCGGAAGGGCCCCTCTGGCGCTTTCTCAATCTGGAGGCCGACCGGAAGGCCGACGTGCGCTGGCATCTGCGCCGCACCCAGCACTGGTACGCCTTCTTCGCCCTCTGGTGCGCCTTTCTGGAGCGCAAGGGCTGGCGCTATTCCGTGGACCTGGAGGCCTGGCGCCTGGCCCACTCCATGGGCAGGCGCGTCCTCGCCATGGAGGACATCGAGGAGCAGCTGGCCGCCCTGCGGGCCGTGCCCGTGGAGCGGGTCGTGAACCACCTGCGCAGCTGCGGGCGCTGGGACCGCTATCTCCGCTCCAACGCCCGGGCCTACCTTTCCGGCGATCTCATGGGGCTCATGGGCACGAGCACGGAATTTCCCACCCGCACCGGCCTCATCATCAGCCGGCGCGACCAGCGCTTCCGGGAGCGCATGCTCCCCTACCTGGAAGAGGGCAGGGCCATCGCCCTGGTGGGCTCGGCGCACCTGCTCAATCTCCGGCGCATGCTGGAAGAAGACGGCTTCACCGTGCGGAAGGTGCATCCCTCCCTGCGCAGCAGCCTGCGCTTTTTCGGCCGGAAGCCCGCCTGATCCGGCGCTTCCGCTTCCATCCATGGACAGCTTCAGCGACTTCTCCCGCCGGGCCGTGGTGCCCGAACAGATCGGGCACTATGTCCGGCCGCTGAGCCCCTGCTCGCCCCTGCGCGTGGGGGACTGCCTCGGCTGGCGCGACGGGGGCTCCCTCGTTCTCGCGGCCTTTCCCCTGGACATGCGGCCGGGAGATCCTCCGGATCAGGACTTTGTGGACCGGGCCGCGGCGCGGGCCCTGGCGCTTCCCTGGCTGGAGAGGCTCACGGTGCTCGCTCCCTGCAGGCCCGCCCAGGCTCCGCCCGACGCCCTCTGCACGGAGGACGAGTGCTGGGGGCTCGATCTTCCCCCTGATCCTCCCCGCGGCAAGCTCGCCAGCCTGCTCCGCCGGGCGGACGCACTCACCCGGGTCACGGTGCGCGACGCCTGGTCGCCCGCCCACGAGGCCCTCGCGGCCGAGGCCTCGCGGATCATGGCGAGGCGCCGGGAAGGGGCCCTGAGCCCCGGTTCGGCTCTTCTTTTCAGCCGCGTGGGCCGGCTCGTGCGGGAGGGCCGGGTTTCCTGCTGCTCGGCCCGGCGCAGGGACACGGGCGATCTCTGCGGCCTCGCCGTGGCGGACCACACGACCTACTCCACGGCCTTCTACCTCTTCGCCTTCAGGGCCCCGGACGCCCCGCCGGGCACGGCGGACGCCCTTCTCGCGGCCATCCTGCGCGAGGGAACGGAGCTCGGGCAGATCCGCTGCAGTCTGGGTCTGGGCATCCACCCGGGCATCCGCTTCTTCAAGCGGAAGTGGGGCGCGAAGCCCTGGTTCCCCGTCATCGAGTGCTCCTGGCAGAGGAAAAAGCCCGGCTTCCTGGCCCGGCTCTTCGGCCGCTGAGTTTTTTCCTCCTCCTTTTTCATCCTGACGGCCCGCCGGCAGGGCCCTCTCTCCCGCTCCCGCACAAAGGAACATGTTTCATGGCAAGACCACCTGATCCCAAGACTCCCTTCCGCGTAGGCATCCACACCATCCGCGGCTACCGCTACGCCAGCACCCAGGAGCGGCTGGTCAACCCGAAGACCGGGCAGAAAATCCGCCGGCATGTGCACTGGGGCTCGGTGGACAGGAACAACTGCTTCATCCCCGGGACCCGCTACCTCATGGCCCCCGAGGAAATCCGCCAGCGCCTCATTTTCCCGCCTGACTGGGATCTGCGCGAAGTCCGCAGGCTGGCCCGGGCGGCCGAGGCCAACGCCCGCCGGCAGGGCCTGGCGGCCGGGGGCATGGTCCGCTTCTGCGGCGATGTCTGGCTTCTGGAGCAGCTGGCCGGGGATCTGAAGGAGGATCTGCGGCAGATTTTCCCGGGCATCGGGACCGTGACCTCGGATCTCCTCACCCTGGCCATCTTCCCCCTCTGCACCCAGGGAACCCCCTTTTCCCGCGTCACGGGCTGGCAGCGGGTGACAAGAACATCCTGTTCCGCGCCCCTCACGACCAGGCGCATCAGGGAAATTCTCTCTTCCGTCACCGACGCGCAGAAAAAGGCCTTCTTCAGGGCCAGGCTCGCCCGCGGCGGGACGCGCATCCCCCTGGAGATCGCGGCCGGTCCCGGGGTCAGGCCCCCCTGCACCTTCGCCGAGGCCCTCTTCGCCGGGCCCGCGGAGAAGAGGGAGCAGCCCCCCGCGGAGACACGGCTCCTGCTCTGCGAGCCCGGAAGCTTCCGTCCCCTGGCCCTGCTTTCCCGTCCGGGCGAGGACGCCCGGCCCGACACGGCCGGGCTCGGTCTGGAGGGAACGCTGAACGCGGAGGATCTGCCCGAAGGGGAGGGCCGCGAGGCCTGCCGGCGCGCCCGGGCCCTTCTGGAAGTCTTCTGCGACGGCATGACGAGGCTTCTCTGGGACGGCGACCTCTCCGCCTGGGAAGCCGCGAGGGCCGGCCGGGATGTCCTCTGCTACCTCACGCGCTGCCTGGGCTGGCGCCTGAGCCTCAGGGATCCCTCCGGGGCTCTGCTCGACGAGATGCGGCCCGTGCTCTCCGTCTCCCCGCCCGAGGGCGAGGAGCTCATGGCGCCCTTCACGGAGCGCCAGCGGGAGATCTGCCGCCTGCTGGATCTTTCGGCGCCCCCCGCGCCCGCCAGAAACACGCGCCCGCGCAAAGGCAGACCCCGGAAGAAGGCCGCCTCTCCCGCGGCGGGCCCGGACGCTCCGGACGGCCGGGCATGAATCCCTCCCGGGACCCGGATCCCCTGGCCCGGGCCGCGGCGACGCTGCCGGGCCCTCTGGGACGCCTTCTGGCCCGGCTGAAGACGGAGGAGCGCCCCCTGCGGCACATCCAGGTGGAAGTGACCTCGGTCTGTCCGGGCGCCTGTCTCTACTGTCCCAGGGGCATTCTGGGCGGGGCCTGGCGGCCCAGAAGTCTTTCCGCCGAGCGCTTCGCGGCGCTGCTGCCGCTCATGCGCCTGAGCGGCCGGGTCCATCTGCAGGGCTGGGGCGAGCCCTACGCCCATCCGAGGCTGACGGACTTCGCGGAGCTGGCCCGAAAGGCCGGCTGCAGCGTCTCCACCACCTCCTGCGGGCTGATCATGAACGGGGAGCTGGCTGCCCGCACGGTGGAGTGCGGCATGGATGTGGTGGCCTTTTCCCTGGCGGGCACGGACGAGGAGAGCAACGCGGCGAGAAGGAAGGTTCCCCTTTCCCGGGTGGCCGCGGCGGTCCGTCTCCTGAACGCGGCGAAGGCTTCCGCGCGCTCCCGCAGCCCCGTCCTCCATCTCTCCTATCTGCTTCTGGCCGACAGGGTGGAGGCCGCGCGCGGCCTGCCCGAGCTCATGGAGCGCTGGGATGTGCCGGTCTGCGTGGTGAGCACCCTGGACATGCCCGTGCTCCCGGAGCACCTCGCCTGGGCCTTCCGGCCCGGGGAGAGGGACAAGATCGCGCGGGCGCGGGATCTCCTGGAAGAGACCGCCGCCCGGGCGGCCCGGCTCGGCCGTTCCGTCCGCTTCTGCCTGCCGGGAACCGCCACGGGCAACTGCCGGGAGGACGCGGCCCGCAGCTGCTATGTGGACGCCGACGGACTGATTTCCCCCTGCATCTATCTCAACGTTCCCTTTGACGAGGCCCTTTCGACCCGGGAGACCCTGCTCTCGGGCCGCCGGTTCCTCTGCGGCTCCGTGCCCGGGGAAAACCCGGTCCGGGTCTGGCGGAAGGAGGCCTACGCCGATTTCCGGGCGGATCTCGCCCACGGCGCCGTGCCGGACGTCTGCCGCGACTGCCCCAAGCGCTTCGAGCACATGCACTGACGCGCCCGCGCTTTTCCCGGACGCCCGGCTCCGTGACATTTCTCCTGCCGGCTCCCGCCGGGCGGGGCTATGCTCGCTTCAGGCGCGCGAAGCCGCTCTTCTTGTTTCTTCCGCCTGGAAGGTCTATAGTCTCCCTTCCGCCTGGCCAGACTTTTCCCAAGTCCGCCGAAGCAACCGGCGAGGTTCTCCCATGTCCGCAGGAACACAAAAGAAAAATCTCCGTCTCTACCTCTTCGTCGCTCTGCTCTTCCTGGGCGGCGTGGGCTATCTCGTCTTTGCCGGCCTCAACGAGGGGAGCACCTACTTCCTCGATGTGGCGGAAGCCAAGGCTCAGGACCCGGCGAAGCTGACCCACACCCGCCTCTTCGGCACGGTGAAGCCCGAAAGCATCGTGCCGCCCGCCAAGGGGCTCGGGGTGAGCTTCGATCTGGAAGACCAGCACAGACGCAGCGAGACCATTCAGGTCCGCTACACGGGCGCGGTCCCGGACGCCTTCAAGGAAGGCGCCGAGGTCATTGTGGAAGGGGGCATGCAGAAAGACGGCAGCTTCGCCGCCAAGGTGCTCATGACAAAGTGTCCGTCCAAGTACCAGAAGGAAAACCGCCGCAGCTGAGAGCCGCCTGAAAATCCCCCCTCCGCCCCCTCCGTCCCTCGAGGAGACGCGCTCCGTCCATGTACACCCTTGCCTACATCTTTCTTCTGACAGCTCTCCTCGGCTCCGTGACCGCGGCGGGCTGGGGCCTCGTGCACGCCTGGCAGGAAAAGCCCGGCTGCCCGGTCTGGCTCGAGCGGGTCCACATCCCCGTCTCGGCGGCCTTCGCCCTGGCCTCGGCCATCCTGCTCCGCGCCCTGGCGGCGCGGGACTATTCCCTGGACTATGTGGCCTCCTACACGGACAACGCCCTGGACATCTTCTACCGGATCACCGCCTTCTGGGCGGGGCAGCCGGGCTCCTTCCTCTTCTGGGCCCTGGCCGTGGCCCTCATGGGGTCCCTCTTCGCCCTTTCCCGCGCCTACGGGAGTCTGCCCGCCCGCACGAGGCTCTGGTTCTGGATCTTCTTCTTCACGGTGACGGCCTTCTTCGCCACGCTGCTCACCGTCTGGAGCAATCCCTTCCTCATGCGTCTGCCGGCCCCGGCCGACGGCCGCGGCCTCAATCCCCTCCTCCAGAACCCCGGCATGATCATCCACCCGCCGCTGCTCTTCCTGGGCTACGGCGGCTTCACGGTGCCCTCCTGCCTCGCCCTGGCCCAGGCCGCGGCGGGCAGGGAAGACGGCCCCGTCTGGCACAGGGCGGCCAGAGGCCCCCTCATCACGGCCTGGTGCCTGCTCACGGCGGGCATCGGCCTCGGCGCCTGGTGGGCCTACATGGAGCTCGGCTGGGGCGGCTACTGGGCCTGGGACCCGGTGGAAAACGCCTCCCTCATCCCCTGGCTCGCCGCCACGGCCGTCCTGCACACCCTGAGCATCGAGCGCCGCAGCGGCAAGCTCGCCCGCGTCAACATTCTTCTCGTCACCCTGACCACCATTTCCGGCTTCTTCGCCACCTATCTCGTGCGCAGCGGCGTGGTGGACTCGGTGCACGCCTTCGGGCAGAGCCCGGTGGGCCGGCCCCTTCTCGTCTTCATCCTCCTGGGCCTGGCCGCCGCGCTGGCGGCCGCACTCGCCGCCGAGCGGGGGAAGGACGAGCTCGCCTCGCCCCTTTCCCGGGAAGGCTGCGTCTGCCTGACGGCCTGGATCTTCCTGGCGCTCGCCCTCGTCATTCTCGCAGCCACCCTCTGGCCGGTCATCAGCCGTCTCTGGAGTCCCGCGCCGGTGGGGCTTGACGCCGCCTTCTACAACAGGGTCTGCCTGCCCCTGGGCACGCTCCTGCTCTGCCTCCTGGCCGTCTGTCCCTGGCTCTCCTGGCAGGAGGGCCGGCTCAACCGGGCGGGTCTCGCGGCGGCGGTGGCCGCGGGCCTGATCTGCGCGGGCGCGGCCTTCGCCTTCGCCTACACCCGCCCCCTGCCGCTCCTCGCCCAGTTCGCCGCGGGCGCCGTGGCCCTGGGCGCGATCCTCGCCCTGGCCGGCCGGAAAACCGCCCCCGGGCGGACGGATCTGCGCCTCGGCGCCCTGGGCTGCCATCTGGGCGTGGCCCTCTGCGCCATCGGCATCGCCTTTTCGGGCCCCTACAAAATCACCGGCGATCTCGTCCTCGAAAAGGGCGAAAAGGCCGTGGTGGACACGAGGGAAATCACCCTCCTCGCCTCCGAACAGGGCCGCGCGGCGGACTACGAGTACCTCCGGGCCACCCTGGAAGTGCGGTCGGGAGGGGAGGTGGTCGCCGTGCTCCGGCCCGAAAAGCGGGCCTACGACAAGTTCCCCGGCATGCTCTTCTCGGAAGTGGACGTGGCGAGCAGCTTCGGCAAGGAAGTCTACGCCTCGGTCTCGGGCCTGGACGCGGGCGACCGCATGGCCGTGCAGGTGAGCATCGAGCCCATGGTGAGCTGGCTCTGGCTCGGCCTGACCCTCATGTCCGTCCTGCCGCTCCTCTCCCTTGTCCGCCGCCGGAAGGCCTCCCCCGACCGGAAAGAAGAGACCCCTGGCCCATGATCCGCCTCAGTCATCTCAGCAAGGCCTACGGGGCGAGACTTCTCTTCCGGGATGTGTCCGCCCGCTTCGCCGAGGGAGCGGTGCACCTCATCACCGGCCGCAACGGCTCGGGCAAGTCCACCCTGCTCAGGCTCGTCGGCGGGCTTTCCAGACCCACATCCGGCGAGGTCCTCTTCGCCCGGGACGATCTTTCCACGGGCTATCTGGGGCACGCCACCTTTCTCTATCCCGGGCTCACGGCCGTGGAGAATCTCGCCTTCTGGCAGAAGGCCTACGGAAGGCCGGCCGACCGCCGGGAGATGGCCGCCATGCTGGAGCGCGTGGGGCTCACGGCCTTCGCCCACACCCGCTGCGCGGTCTTTTCCCGCGGCATGGCCCAGCGCCTGAGCCTCGCGAGAGTCCTGCTTCTCGCGCCGGACATCTGCCTTCTGGACGAGCCCGAGACGGGCCTTGACGCGGCCTCCCGGAAGATTCTGGAAGACGAGATCCTGGCGGCCAGAGACCGGGGCGCCTGCGTGCTCTGGGTGAGCCACGCGACCCCCGCCCGGGTGCGGCCGGACGCCGTCTTCCATCTGGCCCACAAGAGCCTCCATCTCACCCGGGGGACCCCCCAGGACCAGGGAGACGCCCCATGCTGAAACTCGCCCTGGCCATGGCCGGCAAGGATCTGAAGCTCTCCCTGCGCGGCGCGGGACTCGTGCAGTCCATGCTGCTGGGTCTGCTCCTGGTCTTTCTCTTCAGTCTCTCCCAGAAAACCGGGGAAACGGCCTCCGGCCAGACGGCGGCCGCCATCTTCTGGCTCTCCTCCGTCTTCTGCCAGACCCTGGTCTTCAACATGCTCTTTTCCTTTGAGGAAGCCTGCGGCGCCCGCTTCTGCCTGCTGCTGTCCCCCGCGCCGGCGACGGGGGTCTTCCTGGGCAAGGCCATGGCGGGCTTCTGCCTCATTCTCCTCGCCCAGATCCTCTTCTTCCCGGCCATCGTGGTCTTTCTGAGCAAAAGCCTCGCCGGGCCTCTGCCGGAGGGCCTCGCCATGCTCTTCCTGGCGGATCTGGGTCTTGTCTGCCTGGGATCGCTTCTGGGCGCCCTTTCCCAGGGCCAGACGGCCCGGGAATCGCTCCTGAGCCTCCTCGTCTTCCCGCTGCTCGCGCCCCTGCTGCTGGCGGCCATCCGGGTTTTCGGCGCGCTTTTCGGGGACCTGGACGCGGCCGACGGCCTGAGCTCCTGGCTGGGTTTCGCCGGGGCCTTCGACGCCATCTTTCTGGCGGTCTCTCTCCTGCTCTTCCGCTTTGTCTACACCGGAGACGAGTGATGTCCGGCAAAAGCCTTCCCGCTGCCCTCTGCGCCCTCGCGGGCGGTCTGGCCCTGGCGGCCTCCTGGGGTCTCATCTGGCTCTACGCGCCGGTGGAGGCCACCATGGGGATCGTCCAGAAGATCTTCTACCTGCACCTGCCGCTCTCCTGGTGGGCGCTGGTGAGCTTTTTCCTGGTCTTTCTGGCCTCCGTCGCCTGCCTGCTGCGGCGGGGCGAGGGGCCTGAGCGCCTCTCCCAGGCCTGCGCCGAGCTGGGGGTGCTTTTCACCACCCTCACCCTCGTCACGGGCATGATCTGGGGCCGCCGGGCCTGGGGCGTCTGGTGGACCTGGGATCCCAGGCTCACCACGGCCCTCATCATGTGGTTCGTCTACATGGCCTGGCTGCTTCTGGGGGGTCTTTCTCTGCCGAAAGCCAGGCTGCGCCTGGTGCGGGCCGTGGTGGGCATCGTGGCCTTCGTGGACGTGCCCCTGGTCTTTCTCTCCGCCCGCATGTGGCGGTCCATCCATCCGGCCGTCTTCGGGTCCCGGGGCGGCGGGCTCGAGCCCGAGATGCAGCTCACGGCCATCGCCTGCGTGGCCGCCATGGGCCTTTTCTGGCTGGGCCTGCTCCTGCTGCGGCTGCGCCAGCTGGAGCTTGCCGCCCGCGCCGACGATCTCGCCCTCCGCCTGCAGGAACGCGGCGGCTTCTGAACAGCGGCGGGTCCGTCCGGCCCCCCGCAGGGAGAACAGCATGAACGAAACCTGGGTTTTCGCCGCCGGCCTCGCCGTCTGGATCGGCCTCGGCGTCTGGGCGGCCTTCCTGGCCCTCAGTCAGCGCCGTCTGGCGGACCGCGTGGCCCAGCTGGAACTGCTCCTCAGGGAGAGCGGCGAGGACACTTCGGCATGACGCGATCCGCGAAATTTCTCGCCGTTCTCCTGGCCCTGGGCCTGGCCCTCATGCTGGGCGCCGCGGTGCAGCACCGCCTCACGGATCCCTCCCTGGTGAAGCCCGCGGAGACGAGGGTCCAGCCTGAGCCCGCTCAGGCGGACCAGGCTCCGCCGCAGGACTCCCGGCTCGCCGGCCTCATGCGGGCCATGGGCGAGCGGCCCGACAATCCGGAGCTTCTCCTGGAGACGGCCGTGGCCCTCATCGGCCAGGGCGCCCTGGACGAGGCGCGGACCCTCCTCGATCGGGCGGCGCTTCTGGACACGGCCAGCGCGGACATTCCCTATTATCAGGGCTATGTGGCCCACCGGAAAAACCGGCACGAAGAGGCCGCGGCCTTCATGGAGGAATCCCTCCGGCGCGCCGACAGACCGGACGTGCGCTTCAGCGTCGGGGTCCTCTGCGCCTATTTCCTCAACGACAAAGCCCGGGCCCGGGAGCACTGGGAAAAGGGACTTTCTCTGCCCTCGGCGACGGAGGAACAGAAAGCCAGGTTCCGGACGGAACTCGAAAGAGCAGCGAAGCCGTGACGGCGCGGACTGCCGGCCGGGCGCGCACAGCGCCCGGCTTTTTTTCGTCCGGCTGACTGACATGCCGCCGGCATGTTGCAGTTTCTCCGCTCCGGCGGTACTAGTTTTTCCCGGAGGAAGCCTCCGCAGGCCGTCCCGATCCGCCTCCGCGCTCACCCCCCCCCCTGAAAAAAAGAACGCCATGGCAAGAAAAACACCGAAACCCCGGCCCGACCGGCAGCTCAAAGAGAATCCCTCCCCCGCCGGGTCCGACGCCGCGTCCGGCTCCCGGAAATGGACCTGCACCTTCTCTCTGCCCGGGATCTGTCTCGTGGTCGTCCTCTCCTTTGCGGGCGGCCTGCTGGCGGGCAGCTTCCTGTCGCCCGCGGCCCGTCAGCCCCTTCCCGCGGCGACGCAGTCCGCGCCCGCGCCGCAGGCGCAGGGTCCCGCTCAGGCCGCCTCCCCCGGACAGGAGTCCGTGCCGCCTGAGCTGCAGGCCCGCATCGCGTCTCTGGAGCAGACGGTTCTCGCACAGCCCGGCAACCGGGAAGCCCTGGTCACCCTGGGCGACCTCTATTACGACACCAGACAGCCGGCCAGGGCCGTGCAGGCCTACGAAGCCGCCCTGGCCCTGAAGGGCGACGACCCGGCCGTGCTCACGGATCTGGGCATCATGTACAGGGCGCTGGGCGACTTCGACAAGGCTCTGGACCGCTTCGTCAAGGCCCAGAAGGCGAGTCCCGGCCACCCGCAGTCCCTCTTCAACCAGGGCGTCGTCCTCAACTACGATCTCCACCGCCACGAGGAGGCCCTCAAGGTCTGGCGCGAGCTTCTGCGCCTGTACCCCGACGCCGCGGGTCCCGACGGCGTGCCCCTCAGAAAGCTCGTGGAGGAACTGGCCGCGCAGACGGGAAAATAAGCCAGACAGGCCCCTCCGGGGCCAGGACATATTCCACCCCCGTACGGGGATAAGGATGCCTATGCACTCTTTCTTCAGATTCCTTGTTCCGGCGCTTCTGATCCTGCTCATGGGCGGACAGGCCTTCGCCGCGCCCGCCCAGGACCTGCCCCAGGCTCCCCGGAGCCAGGTCGACTCCCTGAAAATCCAGCAGGATCTGGTGCCTGCCCAGCAGAATCAGATTCCGCCTCTGGTGCTGCAGGACAGCCTCGCCCTGACGCCCTACACGGAATACTTCGTGGATCCGGCCTTCTCGGCGGACATCGCCGAAGTCGCCGCCCCCCAGAACGCGGACAGGTTCCATCTCTTCTCGCCGGACCGTCTGCCCCTCATGGGCGGCGGCGCCACCTGGCTGCGCTTTGTCCTCCAGCCGGTCCAGGCCGGCGGCGAGACGGTCCAGGCCTTCCTGGACATGGGTCCCTCCGTGCCGGGAAGTCCGGTGCTCTATGTGCCCTCCGCGGCCTCGGGCAGTCTGGAATGGAAGGAAGTCCATCCGGGCAAAAAGAACATCTTCCGGCTTCCTGAAGCCGAAGGCGTCCCCCTGACCTGCTTCCTGCGCCTGGACGGTCTGCCCGGGCCCTGGTTCTCGCCCGTGATCCGCACGGCGGAAAGCGCCATGGCCTCCGACGCCGGCGTCTTCCGCGGCGCCGGTCTCTCGGCGCTGGTGGTGCTCTTTGTCCTCTGCCTGCTCAAGAGCGTGACCGAACCCGGATCGTGGCGCTTCTGGGCCCTGCTCTATCTGGCGGCGGCCTTCGTGCAGGCCTGGGCCGGTCCCGCGCCCCTCAACACGGGCTATACCGCCACAATTCTGGCCGGTCTCACGGCGGGCGGGCTCGCCCTCGTGCTCTGGTCCCTCATGGCCCGCCGCTTCCTGCGCTGCAGGGAGACCTCCCGCTTCCTGGACGTGCAGTTCATCTTTCTCTGCCTGCCCGGCGCGGCCGCCATGCTCATCCCCCTGGTGCCCGGTTTTCAGTGGTGCGCCAGATACACGGAACTCTGGCCGGCGGCCCTCGTCATCTTCCTCCCCAGCGCCCTCTGGGCCTGCCTCTGCCGGGCTCCCCACTGCCTGCGCTTCCTCCTGGCCACCCTCATTCCTCCCGCGGCCTGCGCCGCCGGCATCATGGGCCTCAGATCCGGCTTTTCCACCGACATTCTCTCGGCTCTGCCCCTCCTGGGCACGGCCCTGGGCGCCCTCTTCGTGCTCGCCGTCTCCCGGCCGAGACCGGCGGAGGCGCCGGCCGAAGCCCCGGCGGAGGTGAAGGCCCCGGCCGATCTGGAAATGGATCTCGCGGGGCCCCGGAAGGACGGGCCCATGGCGGAGTATGTGAAAAAGCCCGAACCGCCCAGGGCCGCTCCGGCCGTCCAGGCGGCTCCCGCCCCGGGAGGGCTCTTCGCGGACGCTCTCCAGGCGCTCGCCGCCGTCAGACCCGCCCTGGAGCCCCTGGGAGCGCGCCGGGATCTGCCGAAGGAGGTGCAGGAGCAGGCGGCCGGTCTCACGGACGCCGCGGCCAGGCTCGACAAGGCCCTCAGGGAGCAGGCCCGCCAGGCTCAGCTGGACGCCGAGGCCGCCCGGAAGATGCAGGTGCTCGTCATCTCGCGGAACACGGCCTTCGTGGCCGTGCTCACCCATGTGCTGCGGCATGAGGACTGCGTCATCCGCCAGGCGCGGGACTTCGAAGAGGCCGTCGCCCTGAACAGGCACCCCGTGGCCCGCATGTTCATCCTGGAAGGCGACGCCGCCGTGCCCGCGGCGGCCGAGACCCTCAGGACCCTGCGCGCCGCCTGCTCGGCCGCCGGTTTCATTCCTCTCTTCCTGGCCTACACCCCGGACGAGAGCAGCTGGAAGCAGCTCGCCAAGGCGGGCTTCACCCACGCCCTGGTGCTGCCCATCGATGACACGGCCCTCATCAACACCATGCAGGAGCTGCGTGACGCGGAAAAGACCCGCCGGCCCGGCGCAGCCCAGGCGGCGCAGGCCGCCGCGGGAGATGTCCGGGCGACCCAGGCCGTGCCCGACATCTTCGGCGAAGGGACCGGAACGGCTCCCGCGCCGAAGCCCGCCCCCCGGCAGGCCCCCAGGCCCGCCCCGGCCAGGGAACCCGCTCCCGGGGTCCGGCAGGCCCCCGCTTCCCAGGGCATGCCTTCCCTGGATCTGACCCCGGAAGACCGGGTGGTGGTGCTGGAGGAGCCCTCGAAGGAGCCCGCCCCCGGGCAGGCCTCCCGGCCCGCGGAAGCGCCCGCCCCGAAGCCCGCGCCCGAGCCTGCCTCACGGCCAGTCTCAACGGCCGGAGAGATGCCCTCCCTGAAGCTGAGCCCGGACGGGGAGAGCTCCGCGCGGACCGGGTCCGCTTCCGGTCCCGCGGGACAGGAGGCCCTGCAGGATGTCAAGCTGGAGGTCAGCCCCCAGGCCGGCCAGGAGAGCAGACCGGCTGAACGGCCGGCCGGCAGACCCGCCCAGGCCCGGGTCACGGTGCAGGCGGACTCCATGCCGCTCACCATGGAATCGCCCCAGGAGCTGCGGCGTCATCTGGACCGCTGCATCACCGGCGCCAAGGCCGCCTTCGTCAAGAAGCAGTCCTCGGAAATCATCCGCCTCATGACGGATGTGGAATCGAGAACCAAGACCATCGGCACCATTTCCCGTCTGGCGCGTCTCGTCATCCAGGCCGCGGAAGCCGACGACCGCACCTCGGTGCGCGACTTCCTGCTCCAGCTCACGAGCTCCGTGGAAAAGACCTTCGGCAAGGACAGACACTGAGGAGTTCTCTTCCGAGCTTTTTCCCAGAGGCCCGCAGCGCTCGCGCCGGGCCTCTTTTTCCTTTTTTCCTCCCCCGGTGACCCTCCATGCTGCTTGTCATCTCCCTCTGCCTCGCCGTCGTCTATCTCCTCGCCTTCACCTGCGTCTGCCACGCGCTTCTCACCAAGAGCGATCCCCGATCGGCCCTTGGCTGGTGCGCCATGCTCATCCTCGTGCCGGGCCTGGGGCTCTGCCTCTATGTCCTTTTCGGCATCAGCCGCACCCAGCGCACGGCGGCGGCCTTTCTCAGGGAGCACCCGGATCTGCACCCCAGCGACTCCCGGCCGCCCCTGGCCGAAAAGCCGGACAATCTGCCCGTCACCATGCTCCAGATGGAGCAGCTCGGCCGCAGCCTCACCCACCAGTACCCCTGCGGCGGCAACAGCCTGGAGCCTCTCTTCAACGGCAACGAGGCCTATCCCCGCATGCTCAAGGCCGTCGAGGAGGCGAAAAGCCATGTGTTCCTCGTCACCTACATTCTCAAGAACGGCAAAATCAGCCGGCAGTTCCAGGAGGCCCTCATGGCGGCCGCCGACAGGGGCGTGGACGTGCGGGTCATTCTGGACGGCATAGGACGCCTCTACACCCTGCGATCCCCCCTCGCGGAGCTGCAGGCCCACGGGGTCAGGGCGGCGCTCTTTCTGCCCCCCAGACTCTTTCCGCCCAGCCTGAGCATCAATCTCCGCAATCACCGCAAGATTCTCGTCTGCGACGACACGGCCTTCACGGGCGGCATGAACATCGCCGACTACCATGTGATCGGCCTGGTGAGCCCCGACAAGACGGCCCAGGACGTGCATTTCCGCTGCCGCGGCCCCATCGTGGCGGAACTGCGGCGCAACTTCCTGGCCGACTGGCGCTTCGCGGCCGGGGAGGACAGTTCCCCCCTGCCGGAGATCCCGGAGGACCGGGAGGAAGGCCCCTGCTTCTGCCGCAGCATCCCGGACGGTCCCGGCTCCGGCACCTACATCCTGAGCGATCTCCTCTGCGGCAGCATCAGCACGGCCACCCGGCGCGTCTGGATCATGACGCCCTATTTTCTGCCCACGAGGGAGATCATGGGCGCCCTGCGCTCGGCCGCCCAGAAGGGCGTGGACGTGCGCGTCGTTCTGCCGCAGAAGAACAACCTCTTCTATGTCCACTGGGCCCAGATGCGGGTGCTCCCCACGCTCCTGCGGGCGGGCGTCCGGGTCTTCTTCCAGCCCGCGCCCTTCGCCCACACCAAGCTCCTCTGTCTGGACGACTACTACTGCCAGATAGGCTCCGCCAACATGGACTCCCGCAGCCTGCGCCTGAACTTCGAGCTCAACACCGAGGTCTACGGCAGGGACTTCAGCCGGACCATGCGGGAGTTCATGGAAAAGACCATGGAGAAGAGCCGGGAAGAGAGCTTCGACCTGCTGGAGCGCCTCCCTCTGCCCAAAAAGCTGCTGAGCGCCGGCTGCTGGCTCTTCTCGCCCTATCTCTGAGAAGCCCGGCCGGAGAAAACCGCGCTCAGGGGATTTCCCCTGCAAGGACTGAAAGAGGCGGCTCAGAGAGCCGCCTCTTTCCGCTTTCTTCAGAAATTCCGCCTGGCCTGAGGCCCGCAGCGGATCACTCCACGGTGACGCTCTTCGCGAGATTGCGGGGCTGGTCCACATCCTTGCCCAGGAAGTCCGCCATCTCGTAGCTGAAGAGCTGCACGGCCGGGAGCACCGCGAAGCCCGAGAGATAGGAGGGAAGGGCGGGCACAAGCCAGAGGTCGTCCGCCGGCAGATCCACGCCTTCGTTGGTCACGGCGATGACCCGGCCCTGACGGGCCTGCACTTCCACCATGTTGGACTTCACCTTGGGGAGGAGATCGTCGTCCAGGCAGAGGGCGAAGGTGGGGAAGCTGCGGTCGATGAGGGCGATGGGCCCGTGCTTCATCTCGCCCGAGGCGTAGCCCTCGGCGTGGATGTAGGAGAGCTCCTTGAGCTTGAGGGCGCCTTCCAGGGCCAGGGCGAAGCAGTGGCCGCGGCCCAGATAGAAGAAGTTCTCGGCCTGGGCGTACTTTCTGGCGAGAACCTTGGCTCTCTGGTGCATGTCCGGGAGTTCCCGCTCCAGAACGGCCGGCAGAGACTGGAGATCCTCCGTCCAGCGGCGGCAGTCCCCGGGGCTCAGCGTGCCCTTGCGCAGGCCCCAGGAGAGGGCCATGAGGGCGAGGACGAGCATCTGGCTGCACATGGCCTTGGTGGAGGCCACGCTGATTTCGGGACCGGCCTGGGTGTAGAGCACGGCGTCGGCTTCCCGGGCGATGGAGGAGCCCACCACATTGCAGAGGCCGATGACGGCGGCTCCGGCCTCACGGGCCCTGCGCAGGGCGGCCAGGGTGTCCGCCGTCTCGCCGCTCTGGCTGATGACGAGCACGGCTTCGCCCGGCTGGAAGAGCAGCTTGGTTCTGTAGCGGTATTCCGAGGCTATCTCCACCTGCACGGGCACCTCGGCCAGGGTCTCGATGAGATGCCGGCCCCAGAGGCCGGCGTGGGAGCTCGTGCCGCAGGCGACGATGGTGAGGTGGCCCGGCACGGGCAGGCTGTCCAGCTCCGGCAGGCGCACGCTCTTTCCGTCCTCGGCGATGCGGCCCGTGAGGCCGTCCCGGATGACCCTGGGCTGCTCGAAGATTTCCTTGAGCATGAAGTGGCGGTAGCCGCCCTTCTGGGCGGACTGCACGTCCCACTCGATGGTCTCTGTCCTGTGCTCCACCAGGGAGAGATCCGTGATGCGCCGGACCTCGAAGGAGGAGCTCGTCACCCGCGCCATCTCGCCGTCTTCCAGGAAGACGACCCGGCGGGTGTAGGGCAGAAAGGCCGGGATGTCCGAGGCCACGAAGTTTTCCCCCGTGCCGACGCCCAGGATGAGGGGGGCGGACATGCGGGCCGCGTAGAAGACGTCCGGCTCCTCCACATGCATGAGGCAGACGGCGTAGGCGCCGCGGGCCATGGAGAGGGCCATGGCGAAGGCTCTGGCGATGTCCGGCTCCTCCCGGCGGCAGTCCTCGATGAGATTGACCAGGACTTCCGTGTCGGTTTCGGAGTGGAAGACATAGCCCTTGGCGAGCAGGGCGTTTCTGATCTCCAGGAAATTCTCGATGATGCCGTTGTGGACCAGGGCCAGGCGCCCGTCATTGCTTCTGTGCGGATGGGCGTTGCGCACGGCGGGCTCGCCGTGGGTGGCCCAGCGGGTGTGGCCCATGCCCGTGGTGGCCATGCTGGGCCGCTCCCTGGCCAGGAGCGTTTCCAGGGCGCTCAGCTTGCCCTGGGCGCGCACCACATGGAGGCTGCCCTGCTGCACGCAGGCCACGCCGGCCGAGTCGTAGCCGCGGTATTCCAGACGGTGAAGCTCCTCCACCACAAGGGGAATGGCGGGACGGTGTCCCGCGTAGCCGACGATGCCGCACATGTCTCGTTGTCCCTCCAGGACAGGCCTGATTCTGTCCGTGTCCAGTCAGCGCTCCTCCCGGGCGGCGGCCCGCAAAAATCCCTGCCCGAAGTCCTGAATCCGGGCAGGGATCGGCGGGTCTGCCGGACGCGCAGGCAGAGCCCTGCACTGGCTCACATGTTCTTGCGATCGATGATGTCCGCGTTGCGGATGAGAACCTTGCTGCGGGAGGCCAGATTTTCCAGGAACACCTGCATGAGGCCGTCCAGACGCTCGCGCTGGACGAGACCGGTCATGATGCTCTCAAACTGCTGCCATTCCTTGTCGGTGGGATCCTGCACCCGGACCACCCGGCAGATGAGGGCGCCCTGCTCCTTTTCCGTGGCCACGGAGTAGACGCCCGGGAGCCAGTCGCCGGGCACGGCGGCGAAGATGGCTCTGGAAAGATCGTCCTGGGGGAGGAAGCCCGCCGGCACGGCATCGCGCTGGACGGGGCCGGACGTTTTGAAGCCCTTTCTGTCGGCGTCGGAAAGCTTTCCTTCCTGAGCGCTCTTCAGCATGGCCGCGAGCTTTTCCCTGGCCAGATCCAGACCCCGCTCCGCGCGGATGCGGGCGGCGACATCCTCCTTCACTTCGGCCAGAGGCCTGAAGGAGGCGGGCTCGACGGCGGTCACGCGCACGATGACGTAGCTGTCGCCGGCTTCCAGGGGCACGTCCACGGGCTGCCCGGCCGCGGCGGCCATGATGGCTCCCGCGCCCTCGGGCTTCACATGGAGCTTTTCCTGGAGGGCTTCCCTGGTGCAGAGGCCCGAGCTTTCAGCCGTGAGGCCCTGGGCCCTGGCCGAGTCCGCCAGGGGCTTGCCGAGAATGTTTTCCTCCGTGAGGGTGTCGAGCACATCGGCCAGGCGGCGCTTTCCCTCCTCGGAGGCCAGAGTCTGGCGGACTTCCTGCTCGGCGTCGGGAAAGGCCTTGACCCTGGCGGCCTTTCTGTCCTTCACGAGGATGAGGTGCCAGCCGAACTGGCTGCGCACGGGCTCCGTCACCTTTCCCTTTTCGGCGGCGAAGGCCGCCTTCTCAAACTCGGGCACGGTCTTGCCGGCGGTGATCCAGCCCACATAGCCGCCCTTGTCGGCGGCGTTGGGAGGATTGTTCGCGTCGGCCACCCTGGCGAAGTCGGCGCCCCCGTCGATCTGCTTCTTCAGTTCGAGGGCCTTGCGCTCGGCCTGGGCGGCTTCCTCCTGCGGGGCGGAGGAGGAAACGGAGACGAGGATGTGGGAGACCTCGACGCTCTCCGGTTCGGTGAAATAACTGATATTCTTGTCGTACCAGGCTTTGGCGGCCTCGGGGCTGACGCTCTCGGGCTTCACTATCTTCAGCGGGTCCACCACGATGTACTGGACGTCCGCCTTCTGGGGAATGCCGTAGTCCTGTCTGTGCGCTTCGTAGAAGGCGGCGATCTGATCGTCCTTTATTTCCGCCGTGCCGCCGGCGGCGGAGGCGGGAAGGAAGAAGTAGTCCAGCACGCGCTGCTGACGGATGAAATTGAAGCGGGCGCGGGCTTCCAGAGCGTCGGTCCAGACGCCTCCGCCCACGAAGTTCACGATCCTGTCCTGCAGAAGACGGCGGGAGATGTCGGTCTCAAAGGCGGCCGGGGTCTGACGGCGGCCGGCCAGGATGTTCTTGTAGCGCTCGGGATCGAAGCGGCCCTTCTCGTCCTGGAAAACCTTGAGGTCGCTCACATACCTGTGCAGTTCCAGGGGCGTGATGCCGATCCTGCCGCGTTCGGCTTCCTGCCGGATGAGGGTCTCGGAGACCAGGTTCTGGAAGACCTGGCGGCCGAGATTCTGCTTTTCCTCCGCCGTCCACTTCCTGCCGGGACTGTTCTGGGCGGCGCCTTCCTCCGCGCTGCGGTAGGCCGTCTCAAACTGCTGGAAGGTGATGGGCTCGTCGTTCACCGTGCCTACCACATTGACGCTGCCGGTATCGGTGAAGCTGCCGATGCCCCAGAAGACAAAGACGAGGATGATGACGCCGAAGGCGACCTTGACGCCGAAGTTCTGCGAATTGGAACGGATGATGTCAAGCATTGCGTGTTCCTTGACTCTCTGAGAAGGGGAGGAAAGAGAAAGTGCAAGTGTATCCGCCAAGTCCGGAAAACTCAAGAAGGAAAAAGTCTTTCTCCAGGGCAGCCGCATGAAGTTTTCAAGGAATGCGGCTTCTGAAAAAAGCCCCCGGGCGTCCATGTGCCGGTGAAAAGGGGGGAGAGCCCGCCGGGCAGGAACCTCGCTCGGCGCGCCCCGGGTATCTCTCCTTCCCGCAGGCGGCAGAGCCGGCCCGCTCTCCAAGGGGACCTCACAGCGCGCTGAACAGCCCTTTTCCCGCGGCCCGCCGGCCCCTGAGAGGTCTCTCCTCACGGCCGGGACGCGCTTTCATGAGGGCATAACCCTCCGACAGGGCGGATCTCTCCTGAGAATGCGAAGCAGTCAGAAAAATTG
>CAZFTQ010000041.1:0-2668 GCA_964522365.1 uncultured Desulfovibrio sp.
ACGCTTCCTCCGGACGTCCCCGCACTGATCAGCCAGGCTGAGCCTGAAACTCTGCGCCGCGTCATCGGGGTCATGGATCCCGCAAAGCCTCCGCCGTACTGCAGGGATTTCCCTGCGGACGGCATGCCGCCTGCGTCTGACAGCCGGCCAGACACGCTCTGAAGAGAGAAACTGACAGGCCCTCGCACCGACAGGAGAAGACCATGCTGAAAGAAAACGTCGAACTCTGGGAGGAAGAACTGCGCAACAGCGGCAGGACAGAAGGCAGGATAGAAGGTAAGATAGAGGGCGAAAGCGAGACTCTGCGCAAGGTTGCTCGGGAGATTCTGGCAAGATTTTACGGCACGCTCCCGCAGGACGTCCTCACACAGATCAGTCAGGCTGAGTCTGAAGCCCTGTACCGTGTCATCAGGTCCATTGATCCCGCAAAGCCTCTGTCGTACTGCACGGATTTTCTTGCAGACGGCATGCCGTCTGCGTCTGACAGGCAGTCTGACACTCTCTGAAGCACAGCCACGCAACCTGCAAAGCTGGAACAGAGGACAAACGCATATTGCGGGCAGGCATTTCACGCGCAGGGTCATACCCAGTCCTCATCTCTCCAAGGCAGTCGGAAGACTGCCTTTTTTACTGCCCCATGCCGCAACGGAAGAGACTGACGGAAAGAAAGCCACTTCATTGTGCAGACGTATCAGCAAGCGAACGCAGCAGTACGTCAGAACCGGCCAGGGGTATGCGGCAGAATCAAAGAGGAAAATCTGCACGTCCGGACAGCGCGGGCGCCCGGCGGCTGACCTCCCTGCCGCTGCAGAACTTTCTCCCCGCATGTGCTCTGTCTGACGCTGACACGTTCTGCCAGGCCGGTCTGATCCTTCCGGACGGCGGCATCAGGGCGGTCGCCTGTTCCCTCCATTCATCCGGCAATTCCGGGTCTGCCTCCCGGAAAAAAGGCCCATCGGAAAAACTTCCCGAAAAGACAGGGGAGATCCGGCACGAGGGCAGGCACTGCGGTACGACGGCCCGCGGGGAATCACCCCGGGATTCTCCCGGCCCCTCCGGACGGAAAAAACATCCGATCCTTCGGGCATCTGACAGGGAAAGGAACATCCGGCAGGCCTCCCTGTTCCTTATTTTTCCCGGAATTCCGCAGAAAAAGCAGTGCCAGGAACAATGTGCCGGAAAAGAAGACAGCCTGTCCGCCGCTTTTCTTCAGGCGCAAAATCAGAAAAAAAAACTGCTGAAATTCCGGCATGTTCTAAAAGACAGTGACAGAAAAATGATGGAAAATGTCCGAAAAAACGGAAAACTGGGCCTGAAAGCGACGGACGGCACCTGTTGACTGTCCTGAAAAACGATGTATTCCAGATAGTTGGATGCGTTGCGAACATTTCCGCTTTTTCGTCCGAAGGGTTCTGACCGGCAGAAAAAAGACGTTTCTGCAGCAGGTTGCCCCGCTTCGTGACAGCCTTGGGAAAAAATATCAGCTTATGGCAAAGCCTTGGACAGGAAAAGAACAGTCCGGGGAAAAATGGCGGAAAAAAAGAGCCAGACCCGTGCGTCCCGGCATAAAAAGAACTGCCATTTCCGTCTCTTATCTCGGAAAGGAACAGAAAGGCATTCAGGCTGTTCGCTTTTTTTCTCTGTTTTCCCGATGAGTTGCCGAGTTTTACGACATTGTTTCCTCCAAGGGAAAGCTGTCAGTCTGAAGGCCCCTTTCAGGAGCTGCGCAGGCCAGGCAATCCCCTGGAGAAAACAGGAATTGTTCGCTTTTTCAGCCAGATTTTCAGGAACTTGTCATTGTTTTCGACATTGTTCCGAATAAAAAGGGGGCTTTTGCGAGCCGTCGGGAAACTGAGCGGGAGGCCTCTCCGGACGCGTCAAAGCTTCCTCTCAATGGCCCACAGCCGGGGCCAGGGGCCAGAACATGGCCCGGGGAAAAGAGGATGTTCCTTTTTTCTGATGAAAGCGCGGAGAGTTAAGCATGATATGAACAATGTTCCTTTCAGGACCCGGCTCGCTTTTCTACCCTTGCCCGGAGACTGCCGCAGCCTGTCTCCCCGCTCCGGGCGCCCTCCTCGGAGCACGGTCTGAAGCCCCGAACGGCCTCACCGCCCCGCGCCCGCCCTCAGCATGGCAGGAAACCGGGGACCTGCGTCCTTTTCCGACAGAACATGTTCCTGCTGCTCAGGTTCTTCCAGGCATCGCGGGATGTTCCCACGGCTGCGCACACTGTTCGGAAAATGCGCAACATCCTGCGATCCGGAAAAATCCGCTCACTTCCGCGTCGCCATCCGGCGGAAACGCAGGAGCGCTGAAGCTCTCCGTTCCCCCGGACGCTTTCCGCCCGGGAAAAGCCGCGTACAGGCGGAGAAGCCCTGAGAGGGATGGCCCGCCGGGGGGATCTTTCCCCGAAAAAAGCTCTTTCTCTCAAGGCGCTGGCCCGGTTTCGCACACCCGGGGAACATTTTCGGGAATTGGGAACATTCAGGAACATTTCCCCGGCTCCGGGCCCCGGTTCCTCCCGGACAATGTTCCCGGATGTTCCTGAATGTTCCGGACGGAGGCCGGTTGGTGACATGGGAAAATCAGTCTTCCCGGGCTGATGGAACCGTTATCGACAAACGCACACACCCTTCTTTTCTTTCTTCCTTTCTTTCTTCTGTAAAAA
>CAZFTQ010000041.1:2768-12822 GCA_964522365.1 uncultured Desulfovibrio sp.
GCGCGGGCTTCGCGCAGGAGCGAAGGCCCTCCGTCTTCTCTCCTGGGAAAACGAAGCGGCGGCATCCCCTTTTGCCGCGGGACCCCGGGGGTCACGGGGCATCTTTCAGAAAGACCGGAAGGGCTCCTTTTTCCAGCCTGCGCGGGCGGGCCGGAAGGCGCCTGGACGGGGCTTCCGGGAAAGCCTGATTTTTCTAAAAAAAATACAGAATTACAAGCGGTTGAACTGTTGATTTCTGCGCCGATCTGCGCTATGTATTGACTTCCTGTGTCCTGCTTTGCCGGCGCACATTTTTCTCAATGCTTTCAAAGTCTTCCTTCTTCTTTCCTGCCCTTTTCGGCCGGCCTGGTCTCCGGGGATCCGAGTTCCCTTCCTTTCCGCCGGCCGGTCCATTTTGTCCCCCCAGCGCTGCCCTCTGACCGCCCGCCGGGCAACCGGCCGGAAAGCCCCTGGCAGCAACCCCTTTCAAACGACCGCACGCCAAGAGGAGGCTGCCCCTGCTCCCGAGGGGACAGAGGCGGAAACAGCATATGAAAATAACAGTCAACACGGAACACTGTGCCAGCAGCATCCAGAAAGCCTGCAACATCACTCCCTCCAAGGCCGGCAGCGCCTATCTCAAGACCATGTGGCTGCGCGCCGACAGGAAAAAGGGCACTCTCTCCTTCATGACCACGGACGCGAGCACGGAGTTCATCGGCACCTGCCAGGCCGAAGTGGTGGAAGACGGGCTGGTGGGCGTGCAGTCCAGGGCCATGACGGACCTCATCCGCTCCCTGCCCCCCGGGGTCATCAGCATGGAGACGGAGGAGGATTCCAGCACCCTGGTCATCCGCCAGGGCAAGCGTCTCTACAAGCTGACCTCCAGCTCCTCCAGCTGGTTCCAGGAATTCACCCAGTACCCGGACGGCGATCCCGTGGTCTGGAACGGCGAGAGCTTCGCCGAAATCATCGAGCGCATTCTCTTCTGCATCTCCGACGAGGAGGGCAGCTGCTTCGGATGCCTCTGCGTCAAGCCCAACGGCCAGGGCGGCATCGACTTCTGCGGTCTGGACGGCAACAAGTTCGCCATCTGCACCATCGTCAACGATGAAATTCTCAGGAGACTGCCCGAAGACGGCATCAAGATTCAGAAGAAGTACATCGCGGACGTGAAGAAGCTCCTCCCTGAGGAAGACATTGAAATCCTCATCGGCGAGAAGCGCTTCTTCATCCGGGACAAGGACGGCAGGGAGACAATCAGCGTTCCGCTGTCCACCATGAGCTTCGTCGACTACCGCGTCTTCATGGACAAGGCCAACAGGGAAGGCGGCACCGGCGTCGCGGTGAAGAAGGACGACCTGGTCAAGGCTCTTTCCCGTGTCCAGATTTTCAACACCAAGGAAGAGATCAGCGTGAACATCGCCCTGAGCTGGGACAGCATCACCGTTTCGTCCAGCGACAAGTCCACGGGCTCGGCCACCGAGACCATCGACGCCGTCTGCAAGGGCGACGTGCCCGAAGTGGCCTTCGTCACCAAGAGTCTCATCGACATCCTGCAGCATCTGCCGGGCGACGACGTCAATGTCCGCATTTCCGAGCAGACCGGCCCCTGCTCCTTCCAGTCGGCCAGCGACGCGGGCTACAGCATCGTCGCCATGCCCATGCAGGTGGTCAGCAAAACCTATTACAACGAGGAAGAGCTTTAATGGCAGACAAGATCACGGATTACAACGCTTCATCCATCACCGTTCTCGAAGGACTCAACCCGGTCCGCACGCGGCCGGCCATGTACATTGGTTCTGTGGACGCGCGGGGCCTGCATCATCTGGTCTACGAGGTCGTCGACAATTCCATTGACGAAGCCATGGCCGGCTTCTGCGATCAGATACGGGTCGTCCTGCATACGGACAACAGCGTGACGGTCCGTGACAACGGCCGGGGCATCCCGGTCGACGAGCATCCCAAGGAACATGTCCCGGCCGTGCAGGTGGTCATGACCAAGCTGCACGCCGGCGGCAAGTTCGACAACACGAGCTACAAGGTCTCCGGCGGTCTCCACGGCGTGGGCGTCTCCTGCGTCAACGCCCTTTCCGAGTGGCTGGAGGTGCGGGTGCGCCGGGACGGCTGCACCTGGCGCCAGCGCTACGCCCGCGGCATTCCCCAGGAAGAGCTGCAGCTTCTGGATGAAAAGACCAAGGGCCACGGCACCACCGTGCGCTTCAAGCCCGACGAGGAGATTTTCGAGACCACGGAGTTTTCCTACGACATTCTCCGCCGCCGCTTCGAGGAGCTGGCCTATCTCAACAAGGGCCTCACCATCGAATGCGAGGACGAGCGCACCGGCGAAAAGCATGTCTTCCACGCCGAGGGCGGTCTCAGGCAGTTTGTCTCGGCGGCCAGGGCGGCCGCCGGCGACAACGCCCTGCACCCCGTCATCATGCACGAAAGCGTGGCGGGCGATGTCATCGTGGACTTCGCCCTCCAGTACACCACGGGCTACAAGGAAAACGTCTGGTCCTTCGCCAACAACATCCGCACCGTCGAGGGCGGCACCCACCTCATGGGCTTCCGCATCGGCCTCACCAGGGCCGTCAACAACTACATCAAGGGCCAGCCGGATCTTCTCAAGAAAATCAAGGGGACGCAGCTCTCCGGCGACGACGCCCGCGAAGGTCTCATCGCCGTCATTTCGGTGAAGCTCCCCAATCCCCAGTTCGAAGGCCAGACCAAGACCAAGCTCGGCAACTCCGACATCAGCGGCATCGTCTCGGGCGCCGTCTACGATGCCCTCTCCCGTCATTTCGAGGAAAATCCCCAGGACATCCGCCAGATCGTGGACAAGGCCCTGGAAGCGGCCAGGGCCCGCGAGGCCGCCCGCAGGGCCAAGGAAATCGTCCGCCGCAAGGGGGCGCTCTCCGACAACGCCCTGCCCGGCAAGCTCGCCGACTGCCAGAGCAAGGATCCTTCCGATTCCGAGCTCTTCCTGGTGGAGGGCGACTCCGCAGGCGGCTCCGCCAAGCAGGGCCGGGATCCCCGGCACCAGGCCATTCTGCCGCTCCGGGGCAAGATCCTCAACACCGAGCGCACCCGCCTGGACAAGATGCTGGCCAACGAGGAGGTCAAGTCCCTCATCACGGCCATGGGCGTGGGCGTGGGGGCCGGCGCCGACGACATCGATCTCTCCAGGCTCCGCTACGACAAAATCATCATCATGACCGACGCGGACGTGGACGGCGCCCACATCAGGACCCTTCTGCTCACCTTCTTCTTCCGCCAGTACCCGGAAATGGTGGAGAAGGGCCACGTCTACATCGCCCAGCCGCCCCTCTACCGGGTCCACAACGCCAAGTTTGAAAAATTCATCAAGGATGACGATGAGCTCAACGCCTTCCTGCTGAAGCGCGTGAGCGAGAATGTGGTCATCGCCACCTGCAACGAAACCCTCCTCAAGGGCAAGGCCCTCGTCTCCTTCCTCCAGGAAATCGAGCAGATGCAGATCGCCGTGGACAACGCCGAGCTCACGGGCCTGCCGAGACCCCTCTACCTCGCCCTCGTCACCTGCCCCGAGAAGATCGATGAAGCCGGCAAGCTCACCGAGGGCGCGGCCGTCCGCTGGCTCAGGGACCACGGCTATGTCTGCCGCCTGGAGACGGTGAGCGACGAGGAAGGCGAGGAGCGGGTCTTCGCCGTCTTCCAGAACGAGCAGAGCCACCAGACCAGGCGCGGCATGGAATTCTTCAGCTCCCGCAGCTACAGCCACGGCTGGCAGTTCTTTGACAGTCTGAGGACCAGATACGGCGGATCCTCCTTCGTGCTCAGGAAGGAGGGAGGCGACGTGCCCGCCGCCGACAGCTTCGCTCTTCTGCAGACCGTGCTCGAGGAGGCCCGCAGGGGCTATTCCATCCAGCGCTACAAGGGCCTCGGCGAGATGAACCCCGAGCAGCTCTGGGTCACCACCATGAATCCCGAAAACCGGGTGCTGCTGCAGGTTCAGGTGGAGGACGCCGAATCGGCCGACGAGGCCTTTCAGAAGCTCATGGGCGACAGAGTGGAGCCCAGGCGCGAATTCATCGAACGCAACGCCCTCAAGGTCCAGGATCTGGACATCTAGGGAAGGACAGAAAAGCGACAGGCCATCCGCAGGCGCACAGAAGATCAAGGAACAGAAAAGACAGTGAACAGCACTCTCAGCGACAGACAGGTCAACATCGAGAAGGAACTCCGCCGCTCCTATCTGGAATACTCGCTCTCCGTCATCATCGGCCGGGCCATTCCCGACGCCAGAGACGGTCTCAAGCCGGTGCACCGGCGCATCCTCTACGCCATGTCGGAGCTCGGCAACGTCTACAACCGGGCTCACAAGAAGTCCGCCCGCGTGGTGGGCGACGTCATCGGCAAATACCACCCCCACGGCGACACGTCGGTCTACGAGGCCCTGGTGCGCATGGCCCAGGACTTCAGCATGCGCGACACCCTGGTGGACGGCCAGGGCAACTTCGGCTCCATCGACGGCGACTCCCCCGCGGCCATGCGCTACACCGAAGTGCGCATGTCCCGCCTGGCCGGCGAATTTCTCTCGGACATCGAGAAGAACACCGTCGACTTCCGTCCCAACTACGACGGCTCCCTGGAGGAGCCCGCCATTCTTCCGGCGGGCGTCCCCAACCTCCTGCTCAACGGCTCCAAAGGCATCGCCGTGGGCATGGCCACCAACATTCCCACCCACAACCTGGGCGAGCTCTGCGACGCTCTCCAGCTGCTCCTGCGCAAGCCCGAGGCGACGGTGGACGAGCTCATGGAGAAGGTCAAGGGCCCGGATTTTCCCACAAAGGGTTTTGTCTTCAAGGGCCGGGGCCTCGCCAGCGCCTACCGCACGGGCCGGGGCACGGTGAAGGTCCGGGGCAGGGTGGAGATTGAAAACCGGGCCCGCAACGCCAAGGCCATCGTCATCCGGGAAATTCCCTACGGGGTCAACAAGTCCGATCTGGTGAAGGCCATTTCCAAACTCGTCAACGACCGGACCATCGACGGGGTGACCGACCTGCGGGACGAGTCCGACCGCAAGGGCATCCGCATCGTGCTGGATCTGCGCCGCGGCGTCATCCCGGAAATCATCACCAACTCCCTCTACAAGTACACGGCCCTCGAGACGAGCTTCGGCATCAACATGCTGGCCGTGGTGGACAACAGGCCCGTCCTGCTCAACCTCAGGACGGCCCTCACCACCTTCCTGGATTTCCGCCGGGAAGTGGTCATCCGCCGCACCCGCTTCGATCTCGCGAAATCCGAGGCCCGGGCCCATATTCTCGAGGGCCTGCGCATCGCCATCGACAACATCGACGAGGTGGTGCGTCTCATCCGGGCTTCCGCCGGTCCCGACGAGGCCCGTCAGGGCCTCATGACCCGCTTCGGTCTGGACGAGGTGCAGGCCCGGGCCATTCTGGACATGCGCCTGCAGCGCCTCACCGGGCTCCAGCGCGAGGAAATCGAGAAGGAGTACGCGGAACTGCTCAAGAACATCGAGTACTTCCGCTCCATCCTCTCAGACCCCGAGATCCTGCGCGGGGTCATCCGCGACGAGCTGAAGGCCGTCAGATCGACCTACGCCACCCCCAGGCTCAGCGTCATCGTGGAGGAGGAGGCCTCGGAAATCGATGTGGAGGACCTCATCGCCGACGACGAGGTGGTCATCACCCTGTCCCGCCGGGGCTACATCAAGCGGACAAGTCTCGAGAACTACCAGCAGCAGCACCGCGGCGGCAAGGGCGTCTCCGGTCTTTTCACGGCGGAGGACGACTATGTCCAGGACTTCCTGACCACCACGAACCACCAGCATCTCTGCCTCTTCACCAACAGGGGCCGCATGTACCGCATCAAGGTGCATCAGGTGCCGGAGGGAAGCCGCACCGCCAAGGGCCTCCACATCAAGAATCTCATCCCCCTGGGCGAGGAGGAATGGGTCACCAATGTCCTGGCCCTCCGGCATTTCGCCGAAGACAAGTTCCTCTTCTTCGTGACGAGCTCCGGCATGGTGAAGCGCTCCCAGGCCTCCCTCTACGCCCGCGGCACCAAGAGCGGCATCATCGCGCTTTCCATGAAGGAAAACGATTCCCTGGTGCTCGTGCGGCCCCTCCGGGAGGGCGACCACACGGTGCTCATCACGAGGCTCGGCTACGCCATCCGCTTCGCCTGCAGCGACGTGCGGCCCATGGGCCGTCAGGCCGTGGGCGTCAAGGGCATCTCCCTCAAGCAGCATGACGCCGTGGTGGCCGCGGTCATTCTCAAGGGATCGGACATGACGAGCACCATCATGTCCGTCTCCGAGCAGGGCTTCGGCAAGCGTTCGAGCGCCGATCTCTACCGGCTCCAGTCGCGCGGCGGCTGCGGCATCATCAATTTCAAGGTGACCAACAAGACGGGCAGCGTGGTGTCGGCCATGCCCGTCCGGGACACCGACGGACTTGTGCTCATGACCTCCGCCAACAAGATCATCCGCATCGGCGTGGGCGATGTGACCGCCCGCGGGCGGGCGACCTCGGGCGTGAAAATCGTCAACCTTGACGCCGGCGGGCGCGTGGTCGCCTGCGACCGCATCGACGACGGCGCCGTCAGCAGCGCCGACGATCAGGAAGACTGATCGCGGCCTGCAGAGCTCTCCCCCCGGACTCTGCACTTTGAAGGAACTTTTTCCATGATCCATCACAGCTGCGGATTATTCGGCATCTACGGACATGTGGACGCCTCCCGTCTCACCTATTTCGGCCTCTATGCCCAGCAGCACAGAGGCCAGGAGAGCGCGGGCATCGTGAGCCGCGACGAGAACGGCCACTTCATGCAGTACAAGGGAATGGGCCTGGTGCCGGACGTCTTCGAGGAAGAGCATCTGCGGAAACTGGAGGGGCCCATCGCCATAGGCCATGTGCGCTACTCCACCACCGGCAAACCCTCCATCGTCAACGCCCAGCCCCTGCTCGTCCACTACAAGGACAAGTTCATCGCCATCGCCCACAACGGCAATCTGGTGAACGCCGTGGACCTGCGCCGGGAGATGGAGGAGGACGGGGCCATCTTCATGGCCACCAGCGACACCGAAGTCATCATGCATGTCTTCGTGCGGGAGCTTTCGAAGCACGACACCATCGAGGCCATCCGGGCCACCTGCAACCGCCTGAAGGGGGCCTACTGTCTTCTCTTCCTGGTGAACGACACCATGGTGGCCGTGCGCGACCCCTACGGCTTTCATCCCCTCTCCCTGGGACGTCTGGACGGGGCGCCGGTCGTCGCCTCGGAGACCTGCGCCTTCGATCTCATGGAGGCGGAATACGAGCACTCCATCCGGCCCGGCGAAATGTATGTCATGTCGCCGGACGGGGAGATAAGCCTGAGCCTCACGGACCGGCTTCCGGACCGGCCCCGCCAGTGCATCTTCGAGCTTGTCTACTTCGCGCGGCCCGACTCCTATGTCTTCGGCGAGCAGGTCTACCAGTGCCGCAAGCAGATGGGCTGGCAGCTGGCCCACGAATCCACCCCGGACGTGGACTTCATCATGCCCTTCCCGGACTCGGGGGTCTACCCGGCCGTGGGCTTCGCCCAGAGCGCCGAGCTTCCCTACGAGCACGCCATGATCAGGAACCACTATGTGGGCAGGACCTTCATTCAGCCCAGCCAGAGCATGCGCAGCTTCGGGGTGCGGGTGAAGATCAATCCCGTGCGGGTGATGATCGAGGGCAAGCGCATCTGCATCGTGGACGACTCCATCGTCCGCGGCACCACCATGATCACCCGCGTGAGAAAGCTCCGGGAACTCGGCGCGAAGGAAGTCCACATCCGCATTTCCTGTCCTCCCGTCCGCTTTCCCTGCTACTACGGCATTGATTTCGCCTCTCCCAAGGAGCTTATCGCCGCCAACAACACCCTGCAGGAAATCCGGAAGAAGCTGGATGTGGATTCGCTCACCTACTTAAGCAAGGAGGGCCTGCTCAGGTCGGTCATGCATTCCGACCACTACTGCACGGCCTGCTTCGACGGCGACTATCCGGTCCTCCCCTCGGACAGATACGGCAAATTCGAACTGGAAAACTAGCTTTTCCGCCGGCGGCGCCGGCGGAAGAAGGCAAAGAACATACATGAGCACCATCAGACGCATCAACGGCTTCGCCGATCTCTTCGAGCCGGAAAGCCTTGTCTTCTCCTTCCTGGAGGAGACCTGCCGCCGGGTCTTTTCCCGCTACGGCTTCCATGAGGTCCGGGTGCCGGTCATGGAGCAGACCCAGCTCTTCTCCCGTTCCATCGGCACGGAAACGGACGTGGTCCAGAAGGAGATGTACACCTTCCCGGACAGTTCCGGCACCCTTCAGTCCCTGCGCCCCGAGGCCACGGCCGGCGTCATGCGGGCCTACATCGCGGCGAGCCTCCACGCCAGGGAAACGGTCTCGAGGCTCTACACCTACGGCCCCATGTTCCGCTGCGAGCGGCCCCAGAAGGGCCGCATGCGCCAGTTCCATCAGGTGGACTGCGAGCTTCTGGGCACGCAGGCCCCGACCGCGGACGCGGAGGTCATCTGCCTTCTCCTGGACTACATGGAGGCCCTGGGGATCGGAAATCTCCGCCTGCACCTGAACAGTCTCGGCTGTTCCGCCTGCCGGCCCGCCTACCGGGAAAGGCTCGTGGACCATCTCAGGGCCCACGCGGCCGAGCTCTGCGAGGACTGTCAGCGCCGCCTGCACACGAACCCCCTGCGGGTGCTCGACTGCAAGCGCTGCCATGATCTGGACTGTCTGAAGGACGCCCCGGTCTTTCTGGACCACATCTGCCCGGACTGCCGGGAGCACTACGCCGCGGTGACGGGGCTTCTTTCCGGCAGCGGCGTGGAATTCGTCCAGGATCACCGTCTCGTGCGCGGCCTCGACTATTACTGCCGCACCACCTTTGAGCTGCAGAGTCCGGACATCGGCGCCCAGTCCGCCGTGGCCGGCGGCGGGCGCTACGACGGGCTCATCCGCAATCTGGGCGGCCCCGACGTGCCCGGCATCGGCTTTGCCTGCGGCATGGAGCGCCTGGCGCTCCTTCTGGGAAGCCGGGAAGCAGCCAGGCTGGACTTCTATGTGGTGAGCCTGGACGCGGAGTGCCTTGACACGGCCTTCCGGATCACCCGGGATCTCCGCCGGGCCGGTCTTTCCGGGGAAATGAACTACGCCGCGGCCGGCATCAGAAGTTCCATGCGTCAGGCCGGAAAATCCGGCGCCAGATACACTCTTCTTCTCGGCAGCAACGAGATGGCCCGCCGGACGGCGGCCGTCAAGGACATGGACAGGGGCACGCAGCAGGATGTCTCCCTGGACCGGCTCGCCGCCTGCCTCATGCACAAGGATTAGCGCTATGACCGAACAGATTCAGGATCTCCAGCAGGAACACGCCAGATTCATTGCTGAGATTGGGGACTGGCAGCGGACCTCAAGCTGCTGCGCCCTCACGGCCGCGGATGTGGGCCGCGAGGTCTGCCTCATGGGCTGGGTGCAGTTCCGCCGCGACCACGGCGGGCTCATCTTTGTGGACCTGCGCGACCGCGAAGGTCTGACCCAGGTGGTCTTTTCCCCGGACATCGCCCCCGAGGCCCACGAAAGGGCCGGCATCCTCCGGCTGGAATATGTCCTCGCCGTCAGGGGCAGGGTGCGTCACCGCCCCGAGGGCATGACCAATCCCAATCTGAAGACCGGCGAAATCGAGGTGGTGGTCCACGACTGGAAGCTCCTCAACACCTCCAGGACCCCTCCCTTCGCCATCGAGGACCGCTGCGACGCAGGCGAAAACCTGCGGCTTCTCTGGCGCTTCCTGGATCTGCGCCGTCCCTGCATGCAGAAGAACCTCGTGCTGCGCCACCGCGCCGTCCAGTCGGTCCGCCGCTTCCTGGACGAAGAGGGCTTTCTGGAAATCGAGACGCCCTTCCTCACCAAATCCACCCCCGAGGGCGCCAGGGACTTCCTCGTGCCGAGCCGCCTGAGCCAGGGCTCCTTCTACGCGCTTCCCCAGTCCCCGCAGCTTTTCAAGCAGCTGCTCATGGTCTCGGGCTTTG
>CAZFTQ010000041.1:12832-21122 GCA_964522365.1 uncultured Desulfovibrio sp.
CCAGGTGGACATGGAGCTGAGCTTTGTCCGGGAAAGCGACGTGATGGATGTGGCGGAGCGGCTCATGCAGCGCCTCTTCCGGGAGGTGCTGGGCCGGGATCTCGCGCTGCCCTTCCCCAGGCTCACCTGGGACGAGGCCATGCGCGACTACGGCGTGGACAAGCCCGACACCCGCTTCGGCATGAAGCTCGTGGAGCTCACCGACGCCGTGCGCGGTTCCGGCTTCAAGCTCTTCGCGTCCGCCCCCATGGTCAAGGCCCTCAAGGTGGACGGCGGCGAGAAGCTCACCCGCAGGGAAATCGACGCCTACACGGACTTCGTGCGCATCTACGGCGCCCAGGGCCTCGCCTGGATCAAGATCAAGTCCGAGACCGAGTGGCAGTCGCCCATCGCCAAGTTCCTCTCCGAGGCCGAGCGCGCGGCCATACGCGAGCGTCTGGACGCCAGGGTGGGGGACATCCTCTTCTTCCAGGCGGGCGAGCCCGAGATGGTCAACGCCGCCCTGGGCAATCTGCGCGTGCACATCGCCCAGAAGCTCGATCTCATCCCGAAGGACAGCTTCAGCTTCCTCTGGGTGACCGAGTTCCCGCTCTTTGAGTACGACAAGGACGAGCACCGCTATGTGGCCTGCCACCATCCCTTCACCTCGCCCATGCCGGGTCACCTGGAGCTCATGACTTCGGATCCGGCCCGCGCCAAGGCCCGGGCCTACGACATGGTGCTCAACGGCAACGAGGTGGGCGGCGGCTCCATCCGCATCCATTCGGCCCAGACCCAGATGAAGATGTTCGAGGCCCTGGGCTTCACGGACGAGAAGGCCGAAGAGCAGTTCGGCTTCCTCTTCCACGCCCTGGAGTACGGCGCTCCGCCCCACGGCGGCATCGCCTTCGGCCTGGACCGTCTGATCATGCTCCTCTCGGGCTCCCAGAGCATCCGCGAGGTCATCGCCTTCCCCAAGACCCAGAAGGCCACCTGCCTCATGACAGATGCGCCCTCCCAGGTCTCCTCGACCCAGCTGCGCGAGCTCGGCATCCGGCTGCGCGAGAAGGTCCAGAGCCCGGGCCCGGGCGGGGAAGGCTAGCACCGGCCGGAACATCGCGGAAGACCGGGAAAGACCATGTCTTTTCCGGCCTTCCTTTCTGCGCGGAAAAAGGCCCCGGGGGCTCTTTTTCCGCCGGGGAGAAAGAATCAATGGCGAAACGGGAGATCCTCCTCTATCCCAATCCCGAACTGGCCAGGGTCTCGCAGCCCGTGGCGGCTGTGGACGAGAGCGTGCGCAGGCTGGCGGACGATCTGCTGGAGACCATGTACGCGGCGCCGGGCCTGGGCCTCGCGGCCCCGCAGGTGGGCGTGCATCTCCAGATGGTGGTCTACGACCCTTCGCAGGAAGAAGGGGTGAGAAAGCCCGTGGTCCTCATCAATCCCGAAGTGACCCTGACGGGAGAAAAGGTGGTGAGCAGGCAGGAGGGCTGTCTCTCGGTGCCCATGGGCTACAGAGCCGACGTGGAGCGCTCGGACCGCATCCATCTCAAGGCCATGGACCTGGAGGGCAGGGTCCATGAGCGCGACATCGAGGGCTTTGAGGCCATCATCGTCCAGCACGAAACGGACCATCTCAAGGGCGTGCTCTTCATCGACAGAATAGGCCGCCTGCGCCGGACGCTCTTTGACGGCAAGGTCCGCAAGTGGCTCAGACGCAAGGAAGAGAAGGCCGGGGAAGAGCAGAAGTGAAGCTGGTCTTTCTGGGCACGCCCGGTTTTGCGGCGGGCATCCTCTCGGGACTTCTCGAAGATCCGGCCTGCGAGGTCCTGCGCGTCTACACCCAGCCCGACCGGCCGGCCGGGCGGGGGAAAAAGGTCCTGCCGCCTCCGGTCAAGGTCCTCGCCGGGGAGCGGGGCATTCCCGTGCGCCAGCCCCTGAACTTCAGGGATCCCGCGGAGCGGGAGGATCTGGCGGCGCTTGCGCCGGACTTTCTCGTGGTGGCGGCCTACGGGCTCCTCCTGCCTCAGGCCGTGCTGGATATCCCGAAGTTCGCCCCGATCAATGTCCACACCTCCCTTCTGCCGGCCTGGCGGGGAGCGGCCCCGGTGCAGCGCGCCCTCATGGCCGGGGACGCCGAGACCGGGGTGAGCGTCATGCGCATGGAGGCGGGCCTCGACACGGGTCCCGTCTACGCGCGGAAAAGGCTTCCCACGGCCGGGGAGACGGCGGGATCGCTCCTGGAAAAGATGGCCGTGGCGGGGGCTGAACTTCTCCTCGGGGTTCTCAGGGATGTCACAGCCGGCCGTCTCACGCCCCGTCCCCAGGAGGGCGAGGCGAGCTACGCACCGAAGATCCGGAAGGAAGAAGGACTCATCAGTCTGCGCGTGCCCGTGCGGCGGGCGGACTGTCTGGTGCGCGGCCTCACGCCCGCGCCGGGAGCCCATGTGACGCTCTCCATCGCGGGGGAGGAGATCCCGGTGGTTCTGGAAGAAGTCCTGCCCGGGGCGTCTCCCGTTCCCTGCGGGGCGGGACAGGTCATCGCCGGAAGGAAGGGGCTCTATCTCAGCTGCGAGGACGGGGCCCTGAAGGTGCTCCGTCTGCGGCCTCAGGGCCGGAAGTCCATGGACGCGGCGAGCTTTCTCAACGGCCGGCGCCTGGCGGGAGGAGAGCCCGCCGTCGCGGGAAGGGTTCTCGAAGCGCCGGTGACGGGCGGGTCATGAAGCGGCTGCGGCCCACGGCCCGCCGGATCCTCCTTGAGACCTGGGCCGGCCTCGACCGGGGGGAGCCCCTGCAGGCGGCCCTTTCCCGGGCCCTCGAAAACGCTTCTCCCGCTCCCGGGGTGCGGCGTCAGGCGACGGATCTCGTCTACTGGACCCTGCGGGGCCTCGAGCGCTGCCGCTTCGCGCTCTCCCGGATCTACGCGCGGCCCGAAGGCTTTTCCCGGCCCGTCAGACGTCTGCTGCTGGGGGCCCTGGCCTCCCTGATCTATCAGGAACAGGCGCCTGTCTACGCCGTGGTCAGCGAGACCGTGTCGGACATCCGTCAGCTGGCCGGAAAGGGTCCCGCCGGCGCCGCCAACGCGGGTCTCAGGAATTTTCTGCGCCTGGGAGACGCCCCGAAGGATCCGCAGTGGTACGCGCTTGAGGGCGACAGAGACGGGTGGTCCGCCCGCTTCCGCTTTTTCGGCTGTCCGGAGGAGCTGGGGCGCCTGATCCTCAAAGAGCGCGGCGCGGACCGGGCGGAAAACCTTCTGCGGAAAAGCGCCGCGCGGCCCCTGCCCGCCGTCCGCCTCAATCCCCTCCGGCCCGGCCTGGAGGAACTCCGGGAGGAACTGCTGCGCCGGGGCGCGGAAGCGCTTCCGGGACCCGCCGGACGGACGGGCCTCGTCTTTCCCGCGGGGACGCCCGGGGAGCCGGATCTCCGGACCCTGGCGGCGGAAGGCCGCCTTTCCTTTCAGTCGGCGGGATCCCAGCTCGCCCTGGCGGAGCTGGAGCTTCCCCCGGACGAGCCCGTCTGGGACGCCTGCGCGGGCTTCGGGGGCAAGACCACGGCGCTTCTGGAGAGCGGGTACAGGGTTTCTCTCGCCTCGGATCTCTCCTCCCGGCGCCTGTCGGCCCTTCCGGGCGAATGCGCCCGGCTGGGTCTTCCCTGCCCGGGGCTTTTTCTGGGGGACGCGGCGCGGCCCCCGCTGGCGCGCTGGCGGGGCAGCGTTCTGCTGGATGTGCCCTGCAGCGGTCTGGGGGTGCTCGCCCGCAGGCCCGACATCAAGCTGCGCCGGGCGGACCCCGCGGCCCAGGCCCGGACGCAGCTCGCCATCCTGCGCAGGGCGCTCTCGCTTCCTGAAAAGGGGCGGCTCGCCGCCTACCTCACCTGCACCGTCACGGAGACGGAAAACGGCGGGCTTGTCCGCAAAGCCCTCGAGGGCACGGACGCCGTGATCGTCCGGGAGTGGGAAACGCCTGAGGAAAGTCCTTTCGAGGGCATGTACACGGCCCTCCTGCGGGTCTGATCAGGCTTTCTCTTCCGGATTCTCCGGCCGGCCTTCGCGAAGGGAGGACGCCTCCACGCCCAGGCGCTCCATGAGCGCCCCGAGTTCCTCTCTGTTTCTGTAGAGGAAGCTCACCCTGCCGGCGTCGAGACTGCCCGAGAACCTCGCCCGGCAGTGGAGGAGACCCGAGAGGTCCTTTTCCATGCGCCGGAAGGCCGGGTCCTTGCGGCGGCGGGGCCGGCCGGGCACGGGATCCTTCGGCGCCGTCTGCCAGGGCAGGGGACGGCCCTGCTTCCAGTCGGCCGCGATCTGCTCGCACTCGCGCACGGAGGGTCTGACGCTGAGGATGTGGGCGAGAAAGGCCTCCTGATCCGCCGGCACGGCCGACAGGGCGAGCAGCGCCCGGGCCTGGCCCGGGCTCAGGCTGCCGTCGGCCAGGCGCTCCAGGGCCTTTTCGGGCAGCTGGAGCAGGCGCAGGGAGTTGGCCACCTGGGAGCGGCTCGCGCAGAGCTTCGCCGCCAGCTCCTCCTGGGTGAGGCTGAGACGGTCCCTGAGAGCCTGAAGCGCCCGGGCCTCCTCGACGGGGTTGAGATCTTCGCGCTGAAGGTTTTCAATAAGGGCCAGCACCATGACTTCGCTGTCCGTGAGCTCCTTCAGGTAGACGGGCACTTCCCGCAGGCGGGCAAGCTTCGCCGCCCGCCAGCGCCGCTCGCCGGCCACGATCTGGTACCTGCCCGCCTCGCCGGTCCGGCGGACCAGGAGAGGCTGCACGACGCCCTGGAGCGCGATGGATCTGGCCAGCTCCTCCAGACTCTCGGGGCTCATGGTCTTTCTGGGCTGCCAGGGGTTGGGGACGAGGGCGTCCACGGGCAGACTGAGAATCTGGCTGGTCCGGATGTCCATGTCTTCGGCCTGAGCGTCGGCCTGCAGCAGGGCGTCCAGGCCCCGGCCAAGTCCTTTCAGAGACAAAGCTGACTCCTTGAGGAACGGATCAGCCGTTCCCCGCGCTGCACGGACGCTGCGCGGCCGTGTGATGACTTTTCCTGGAGAATCGCATGTTTGATCTGGAAACCCATATCGTCCATATGCGGGACACCGGCGGGGAGAGGGAATGCTTCTTCCTTTCGGCGGAGCTCGGGCGCCGCTGCGCGGACGCCCTGCAGGGGGCGCTGCCCCTGCTGGATCAGCCGCAGGAACTGCCCGCCCACATCTGCAGCTGCGCCGGTCCCGACGGGAAGGCCTTCGCCTATCTCATCAGCCGCGAGCTCTGGGAGAGCACCCGTTTCGAGCTCAAGGCCGCCGAGAAGGAACTCTTCTACCGCCACGGCGGGGTCGCCCAGGAGTCGCTCAGGGAGTTCCGCAGCTTCCTGGAGAACTGGGAGGCGGAGTACGAGTATTCCGGGGCGGTGACCTGCCCGGCCTGCGGCCGGGCCACCGGGGACTGGCGGACGGATCCGGAGCACTCCTTCGTCCTGAGCAACGCCAACGCCGGGGGGCTGCTGGTCTTCCAGTGCCGCGGCTGCGGCGCCACCATACGGCAGAAGCATTTCGAGGACGAGGTGGTGGTGGAGCACACCCTTCCGTACCGGCCCGGGGCCTAGGGCAGGGGACGGCGGCTCAGGATCTCCCGGGCGAGACTGAGATAGGCCGCGGCGCCCTTGGACTTGATCTCGTAGTGGATGATGGACTTGCCGTGGCTCGGGGCCTCGGAGAGCCGCACGTTGCGGGGAATGACGGTCCTGAGCAGGTATCTGGGCATGTGCCTGAGCACATCGTCCTGCACGTCCCGGGTGAGACGGTTGCGGCCGTCGTACATGGTGAGCAGCACCCCCAGGATGCCGAGCCCGGGATTGAGCTTGCCGCGCACCCTGCGGTAGGTGGAAATGAGCTTGGAGATGCCTTCCAGGGCGAAATATTCGCACTGGAGGGGGATGAGCAGCTCGGAGGCCGCGCAGAGCGCGTTGAGGGTGAGAAAGCTCAGCGAGGGCGGGCAGTCGATGAGGATGAACTCGTAGTCGCCGAGCACATGGGCCAGAAGATCCCTGAGAAAGAATTCCCTGGCGATTTCCGAGACCAGCTCCACCTCCACGCCCACCAGGCTGATGGAGCCCGGCAGCAGGCTCAGATAGGGCCTGACTTCCTGGACGGCGCGGCGGACGGATTCCGCGTCCGGATTGTAGAACACGCTGTAGAGCGTGTGCGTCAGCCTGTCGCCGCAGATGCCGAGTCCGCTGGTGGCGTTGGCCTGCGGGTCGCAGTCCACCAGAAGGGTCCTGTGCTCCATGACGGCCAGGGAAGCGGCGAGATTGATGGCGGTGGTGGTCTTGCCCACACCGCCTTTCTGGTTGGCTACGCAGATCACGCGGCTCATGCAGTCATTGCTCCTTGCGGGGGAAAATGTTTCACATGAAACAGTGGAAGGCGCGGGGTCAGTCCCGCCCGGGCTCTTCGTCGGTTCCGGGCAGGCGCTCCCGGACGAGGGCGGCCGCGAGGCCCGCCGCGGCCAGGAGGAAGGTCAGAAGATAGGGCAGCGTCGCCTGATCGGGCAGACGGAGGAAGGCCGCGGCCGTCACCAGGGCGCCCAGGGTCTGCCCCAGGGTGCGCATGAAGGAGAGCATGGCGCCGGCCCTGTGCCGCAGGGGCTCGGGAGCCCGAAGCAGGGAGGCCGTGTCGTTGGGCGCCTGGAAGGCGCCGAAGCCGAGGCCGCAGAGGCCGATGCGCAGGGCCATGTCCGGGAAGTCCGGCCGTCCGTCCGCCAGGCAGAGGGAGAGCATGCCCGCCGCCGTGACGAGAAGCCCCAGGGCGCAGACGCGGCCGGGGGACATCCGCTCGGCGAGAAGGGCCGAAGCCAGAGAGGCCGCGATGTGGGCCAGGGGCCAGCAGACGAGCAGGAGGCTGGTTTCGGCGATGCTGAAGCGCAGATGCTCCAGCAGGAAGAAGGGCAGGGCGAGCACCGTGCCGGACTGGGCCATGAAGGCGAAGAGGAGACAGAGGGCGGAGACCCTGAGACCCGGCAGCCGCAGCAGCTCGGCGGGGTAGACGGGCTCCGCCGCCCGCGCTTCGGCCCGGCGCAGGAAGACGAAGCTCGCGGCGAGGACGAGGGCCGAGAACGGAGCCGTCCAGCCCGCGAGGCCGTAGGCCGGGACGGCTGTCAGCGCGAAGAAGGCCGAAAAGAAGAGAAAGGAGAAGAGCAGCGAGAGGCCCGGGAGCGGGGGCAGGCGCCGCATGCTTCTGCGCCGCACGGCCGCCTCCCGGGGCAGGAAGAAGAAGCCCAGGCCGAGGGCCAGGGCGCCCAGGGGCAGGTTGACGGCGAAGAGCCAGGGCCAGGAGGCGCGCAGGAGAATGAAGCCCGCCACGGCAGGACCCAGAATGACGGCCAGGGAGATGGTGGCCGTGTTGAGGGCCATGCCCCTGCCCAGGCGCTTCGCGGGAAAGAGGCGCTGCACGAGGCTTAAGTTGACGCTGAGCACGGCCGCGCCGCCCAGGGCCTGCAGGGCGCGGGCGAGCACCAGGGCGGGAAAGGACGGAGCCAGCGCGCAGCCCAGGGACGCCAGGGTGAAGAAGGCGACGCCGCCCAGAAAGAGCTCCCGGCTTCCCCTGTGGCCGGCCGCGGCCATGGCCGGAAAGAGAAAGGCCAGAAGCACCATCTGGTAGACATTGACCACCCAGATGGCAGCGGCGTTGTCCGTCTCCAGGGAACGGGCGATGACCGGCAGTCCCACATTGACGATGGTGCCGTCGATGATGACCAGACCGAGCCCGAGAAAGACCGCCAGGGCGGCCGCCATGCGCCTGGGGGACGCCGGAAGAGCGGTGGTGGAGGGGTCGTGCATGGCCATGAACGAGGGGTCGGACCCGAAAAAAGCCTTCCGAAACCGCCGGAGGCGGGTTTCGGGCGAAAAAAAAGCCTGTTTTGAGCCGGAGCCCGGCGCGGAACCAGCATACAGTCTCTTTTGCCGAGTGCAAAGAAATTTCTGCGCCGGCGTCAGGGCGGGAATGCAGGAGCCGTCCGCTCCGGCCGGCGAAATGTTTCATGTGAAACAGTCCCGGACCCCGCGGCCTTCCGCCGGGAGCCTGGGCGGGGAGAAAGGAATGTTTCATGTGAAACAATGCTCACGGCGCACGTGTCTGCCCGGGGAGGGGAAGACGGTCCTTCGCCCCGGGAAAGGAAGAAAAAGGCCCTGAGCGGGAGAGAAGTCCCGCTCAGGGGAGGGGCGCCGGGCGCGGGGAGAGAAAGCGCCCGGGTCCGTCCGGAGGTCATCCGCCTGTCTTCCGTCGGAAGACGGCCTGCCCGGGAAGCGGACTTTTTCCGCGTGAGCC
>CAZFTQ010000042.1:0-20291 GCA_964522365.1 uncultured Desulfovibrio sp.
CAGGCCGCTCACGGCGGCGCAGGCCTTGATGCCCAGCATCTCGCCCGTAAAGCCCAGGCCCTCTTCCGTGGTGGCCTTCACATTGACATGGGTTCTCTCAAGGCCCAGGAGTCCGGCCACCCGTCCGGCTATGGCTTCCCTGTACGGCGCGAGCTTCGGTTTCTGGCAGATGACCGTGAGATCCGCGTGCTGCAGGCGCACGCCGGCCGCTCTGACACGCTTCAGGACTTCCGTGAGCAGACGGGCGGAATCAGCTCCTTCATAGGCCGGGTCGGTGTCCGGAAAAAGTCTGCCTATGTCGCCCAGCCCCGCGAGGCCCAGAAGCGCGTCCATGAGGGCGTGGAGCAGCACGTCGCCGTCCGAATGGGCGGCCACCTTCAGGTCCGTGGCGATGGGCACGCCCCCCAGCACCATGGGTCTCGTTCCGCCGTAGCGGTGCACATCGTAGCCGAAGCCCGTGCAGAAGACAGGAGTTTCCGAGGGGCGCGTGTCCAGAGCCGCAAGATCTTCGGGACGGGTGATTTTCATGTTCCGGGCCTCTCCCTCCACCACGAGCACCCTGTGTCCGGCCGCTTCCATGAGACTCGCGTCGTCCGTGACCGTGTTTTCCGGGGTGTTGAGGGCCCGGTGGGCCGCGAGCAGGGCTTTCAGCTCAAAGCCCTGAGGCGTCTGCACGGCCTTGAGGGCTCCGCGGTCCAGGGTCTGCTCCACAAAGCCTTCCCCCGAGACAACCTTGACGGTGTCCGTGACGCTGAGGCCCGGGATGACGGCGGCGCTGCCCCGGGCAAGTCCCAGCAGCACCCGCCGGACCAGCTCCGGACTGAAAAAGGGCCGTGCCGAGTCGTGGACGAGCACCCAGCGGACCTGCTCCGGCAGGGCCAGCAGCCCCCGGAGCACGCTGTCCTGACGTCTCGGGCCGCCCGGGGCAAAGGCCAGGGGCAGTTCCATCCCCTCCCCGGCCGCCAGACGCAGGACGAGGGCCTCGTTTTCCTTCAGGCTGTCTTCCGGGAAGACAAAGACGATGCCCCCGAGTTCCGGGACGCGCCGCAGGGCGCGCACGCTCAGCCAGAAGAGCGGCACGCCCCCCGCGTCCAGAAACTGCTTGGGACAGCCGGCGGCCGCGGCCAGGCGCTCGCCCCGGCCGGCGGCCAGAAGCACGCACCAGGGCGCGGGCCGGAGGAGAGGGATCTCAGCCATGGCGTGCGCTCCGTACGCTGTGCAGGCGAAAAACAGGGAAACAGGGAGTCGGGCGATAAGCCGGGTTCTGTGCGGACGGGTCAGGCCCGTCCGTGACCGCCATTCATCTTGGAGCGCGGTTGCCCGCGCCCTCCAGCGACCGACCCGGAAGGCATGCGGCCGGGCAGGCCGCCTTCCCTACTTGGTCTTGCTCCGGACGTGGTATGCCGAGCACGCGGCATTGCTGCCGCGTCTGGTGGTCTCTTGCACCACCGTTTCACCCTTGCCTCCGAAGAGGCGGTCTGCTTTCTGTGGCGCTGTCAGAGGGTCGCCCCTCCCGGGTATTGCCCGGCGTCCTGCCCTGCGGAGCCCGGACTTTCCTCCATGACGCATGGTCACGGCGGCGGTCTGCCCGGCTCCCTGTTCAATCTGGGTCTAGTGCTTGTCGCGCTCGGCGTCGTCGCCGTCGTCGACGATTTCGCCCAGACCCGGCATTTCAGACATGTCCGCCAGATCCGAAACATCGGCCGTGCGGCTCATGTTGTTGATATCCGTATCAAAAGTCTCCATGTTCACGGCTTCGTCCTGGTCGTCGCTCACCTGCCCGAAGTCCACCTCGTCCTTTTCCTCCCTGAAGTCCTTGTCCAGGGCCGCGGAGCGGCCGGGGCTGGCGCGGCGGTGAGACTGCTGGGCGGGTTCCAGGGCGCGTTCGGCCGCCTTGCGGGCCTGCGCTTCTGGATCGTCGGCGAAGTAGTCGTCTTCGCTGACGATGAGGCGCTGGCAGTTGGGGCAGCTCAGGATGTGCCCGCCGCGCAGCAGATCGTTGAAGGTCTGCGGCGGCACGGCGATGTGGCAGCTGGGGCAGATGACGTCCTTGAGGGCCACGATGACGGGGTGCTCCAGGCGCTCGCGGATGAACTCGTAGCGGTGGAAGATGGGCCTGGGGATGTCGCGGCTGCATTCCTCGCGCTGGCGCAGGAGATCGTCGAGTTTGGCCTTGTTTGCCTGCATCTCCTTGTCGATGCTGCTCTGGCGGGCATCCAGCTGAGCCTTGAGAGTGCGGTATTCCTCGTCCGCGGTCGCCAGCAGGCCGTTCTGGGTCTTGAGCTCGTCCAGCAGACGGATGCGATCGTCCTCTCTGGGCTGGCTCATTTTTTCGATGGTGTCGATCTCCCGCGTGACGGCCGTGTATTCGCGCTCGTTGCCCGTGGCCATGAGCTTGTCCTTGCTTTTTCTCAGGCGGTCGCGCTCGTCGTCCATTTCCCTGACCAGGCGCTGCTCCTGCTCGCGCAGGTGGGCGATCTGGTCCAGAATCCTGGCCCGATGCGTGTCGGCCTTGGCGAACCTGTCCTGAAGACTCTTGAGTTCCCTGGGCGCCTTTTCCAGGTCGCTCCTGAGCTCAAAGATCTTGTCGTCTATGTTCTGCAGCTGCTTCAGCTGGTGGATCTGGGACTGGTAAAAAGCATGGTTGTCAGTGGTCTGGGGCATGACTTCTCCTCAAATCAGTCGGCCTTGACTCTGCGGAAGGGGGAACCGGAGGGCAGGAAGAAGACTTCCAGGTCCAGGCTCCTGGTGAGCAGAGCGGCCATTTCCCGCATCATTTCCTCCTCCAGGCTGTGGTGGCCCACATCGAGCAGGCAGAGACGGGTTTCCAGGGCGGTATGATATTTGATGTCGCCGGTGATGTAGAGATCGGCTCCCGTGGCCTCGGCCTCGTGCAGGAGAGAAGCGCCTGAGCCCGTGCAGTAGGCCACGCGGCTGATGCGTCCGGGCTCGGGCCCGGCCGCCACGGCGTCGCTCAGGTCGATGCGCTCGGCGAGCAGGGCGAGGATTTCGGCCAGGCTCAGGGGGTTCGGGAGATCTCCCCACAGCCCGAAGCCGCAGGCCTCGCCGGTTTTCTCCAGAAAGTCCTGGCCGCGCATGCAGAGATGGCGGGCCAGCCAGCCGGCCGGGCCGTCGGGCTGCACGTCCAGGGAGGTGTGGGCGGCGTAGAGCCCGGCGTCAGCCTTGAAGAGCAGGGAGAGCACCTCGTGGTAGGCGTCGAGGCGGCCGGGCAGATCCGGAGACAGGGAAAGGGGGTGGTGCGTCAGGATGAAATCGGCGCCCTTGTCGAGGGCGGCGCGGACGGCGGCGGGCGTGGGGTCCAGGGTCACGGCCAGGCGGCTGATTTCGTCCCTTGGGGTCGCGACCTGCAGGCCGGACCTGTCCCAGGAGGCGGCGCAGGAGAGGGGCGCGCGCTCCTCGATGGCGTCAATGAGGCGGGAAATCTGCATACATGTCCTCGGGGCTGAAAGGCTTAGAGCGCGCGCAGATGCTGCACGGCGTTGAGAAAGAGCATGGTTCCCGGCGCGTCCGTCTCGCCGCGTGTCCAGCCGGGGTGGTTGGTCACATGGTTGAAGGCTTCCGGATGGGGCATGAGGCCCAGCACGCAGCCGGAGGGATCGGTGAGGCCGGCGGCGTTGCCGGCGGACCCGTTGGGGTTCCAGGGGTATTCGGCCGTGGGCTCGCCGGTGACGGGATCCGCGTAGCGCAGGGCGATGAGGTGCTCGCTTTCGAGCCTGGCCAGAACCTCGTCCGAGGCCGTCACGAGCCTGCCCTCGCCGTGGCGCACGGGCATGCTCGCGAGGGGCATGTTCTTCGTGAAGACGCAGGGGCTCTGCGGGTCGGGCGCGAGCCGCACCCAGCGGTCTTCAAAGCGCATGGATTCGTTGTGGCCCAGGGAGACGCGGCGCCGGAAGGAGCCGTCGAAGCCCGGCAGGATGCCGAGCTTCACGAGAAGCTGAAAGCCGTTGCAGATGCCCAGGATGAGCCGGCCGCTGCGGCAGAAGGCCGTGAGATGATCGTAGAGCCGTACGCCTTGGGGGTCGGTGAGGTGGCGCCAGCGCATGCTGGCCGCCTGGGCCGCGCCCAGATCGTCGCCGTCCAGAAAGCCGCCCGGGAAGATGAGAAAGTCGTAGTCATCCAGGGAGACCCGTCCGGCGGCGATGTCGGAAAAGAAGATCATGTCCGCCTTGTCGGCGCCGGCCTGACGGGCCGCGTAGGCCGTCTCCACATGGGAGTTGGTGCCGTAGCCGATGATGACGAGGGTGTTGACTCTGCCCATGGCGTGCCGCTCCTTCGCTGAAATGGGCATATAAACTACACACGGACCGGACGCCCGTCAATGTGGCAAAACGTCGGGACTTGGCGTATAGAGTGGACGCCGGGGGGCTGGGACATGTGGCCGTCCCCCCTCTCTGACGACATCCTGGCCACCCAGCGCGCGGAGGCGATGGCTTGAAGACGAAATTCATCTTTGTGACCGGCGGCGTTCTTTCCTCACTGGGCAAGGGGCTCGCCGCGGCGAGTCTGGGGGCGCTGCTCAAGGCGCGCAACATTTCCGTGACCATTCAGAAGCTGGATCCCTACATCAATGTGGATCCCGGCACCATGAACCCCTTCCAGCACGGCGAGGTCTTCGTCACGGACGACGGGGCGGAGACGGATCTGGACCTCGGGCATTACGAACGCTACCTCAACATCTCCCTTTCCCACAAGAACAACACGACCTCCGGCGCCATTTACAACAATGTCATCGCCAAGGAGCGCCGCGGCGACTATCTGGGCGCGACGGTGCAGGTGATTCCCCACATCACCGACGAAATCAAGCGCTTTGTCCTCTCCCTGGGCGAGGGCGACGACGCTCCGGACGTGGCCATCATCGAGATCGGCGGCACCGTGGGCGACATCGAGGGCCTGCCCTTCCTGGAGGCCATCCGCCAGCTCCGCTCGGATCTGGGCAGGGACAACTGCCTCAACATCCATCTGACCCTGGTGCCCCACCTGCGGGCCGCCGGCGAATTCAAGACCAAACCCACCCAGCACAGCGTCAAGGAACTTCTTTCCATCGGCATCCAGCCCGACATCATCCTCTGCCGCTGCGAAGAGGTGGTCCCGGATGATCTGCGCAGAAAGATTGCCCTTTTCTGCAATGTTGACCGGGACGCCGTCTTCTGTTCCGTGGATGTGGGCAACATCTACGAGCTTCCCCTCTTTTTCTTTGAGGAAGGCTTCGACCAGAAAGTGGCCATCATGATGCGTCTGCCCGCCCGCAACGCCCATCTCGAGCTCTGGCGGGAGATGGTCTACAACTTCGCCCATCCCCAGGGTCAGGTGACCATCGCCGTGGTGGGCAAGTATGTGGAGCTCAAGGAGGCCTACAAGAGCCTCCACGAGGCCCTCATGCACGGCGGCGTGGCCAACAGGGTTTCCGTCAGTCTGCGCTATGTCAACAGCGAAAAGGTGGACGACGCCTGCGCCGAGGAGACCTTCCGGGGCGTGGACGGCATCCTGGTGCCCGGCGGCTTCGGCTACCGGGGCGTGGAAGGCAAGGTCAGCGCCATCCGCTACGCCCGGGAAAACAGGATTCCCTTCTTCGGCATCTGTCTCGGCATGCAGTGCGCGGTCATCGAGTTCGCGCGCCACGTGGCCGGACTCGCCGACGCCAATTCCGAGGAGTTTGACAGAAACACCCCGGACAAGGTCATCTATCTCATGAAGGAGTGGTACGACGTTCACACAAAGAACGTCGAGCGCCGCGACGAGGCGAGCGACAAGGGCGGCACCATGCGCCTGGGCGCCTATCCCTGCAAGCTTCTGCCCGGCACCCGGGCTTCCGAAGCCTACGGCGAGAGCCTGGTGCACGAACGTCACCGCCACCGCTACGAATTCAACAACGCCTTCAAGAGCCTGCTGGGCGAAAAGGGCTTTGTCTACAGCGGCGTTTCTCCCGACGACTCCCTGGTGGAAATCGTCGAGCTCAGGGATCATCCCTGGTTCCTGGGCTGTCAGTTCCATCCCGAATTCAAGTCCAGACCCATGCAGCCGCACCCGCTTTTCCGGGAATTCATCCGGGCGGCCGTGGAAAAGTCCGGCGGCAGGGCCTAGGCCGGAGCGGGGCCCCCGCTTATTGCTGAGAGGAGACGGTTATGTCGGAACGCTTTTTCGGCACGGACGGCCTGCGCGGGCGGGCCAACACCTATCCCATGACAGTGGACGTGGCCCTGCGTCTGGGCCTCGCGGCCGGCACCTATTTCAAGCGCAGCAAAAACTGCCAGAACAAGGTGGTCATCGGCAAGGACACGCGTCTTTCCGGCTACATGTTCGAGTCCGCCCTCACGGCGGGCCTCTGCGCCGCCGGCATGAAGGTCATCATGACCGGTCCTCTGCCCACGCCCGCCATCTCCTTCCTCACCCGCAACATGCGGGCGGACTTCGGCGTGGTCATCTCGGCCTCCCACAATCCCTATTCGGACAACGGCATCAAGTTCTTCGATGCCGAGGGCTTCAAGCTCCCGGACGAAAAGGAGGACGCCATCGCGGCCATGGTGCTGGACCCGGGCTTCCGCTGGCCCTATCCGGATTCGGACAAGGTGGGCAGGGCCACCAAGATCGAGGACGCGGGCGGCCGCTACATCGTCTACACGAAGAGCTGCTTCCCGGCGGGCCGCAACCTGACGGGCCTGCGCATCGTGGTGGACTGCGCCAACGGCGCGAGCTACAAGGTGGCCCCCCTGGCCCTGGAGGAGCTCGGCGCCGAAGTGGTGGGGGTGGGCACCTCCCCCAACGGCATCAACATCAATGATCACGTGGGCGCCCTGCATCCGGAAACCATGGCCGACAAGGTCAAGGAAGTGCGGGCGGATGTGGGCATCGCCCTGGACGGCGACGCCGACCGTCTCATCATGGCCGACGAGCACGGCAACATCCTGGACGGCGATCAGCTCATGGCCATGTGCGCCCAGGACCTCATGGAGCGGGATCTGCTCCCGGGCAACGCCATCGTGGCCACCTCCATGAGCAATCTGGCCCTCGAGATCTTCATGCGGGAGCGCGGCGGAAAGCTTCTGCGCAGCCAGGTGGGCGACCGCTATGTCATGGAGCTCATGCGCAAGGAAGGGGTCATGTTCGGCGGCGAGCAGTCGGGCCACCTCATCTTCCGGCGCTACAGCACCACCGGCGACGGACTGCTGGCGGCCCTCCAGATCCTGCGCATCATGCGCAAGAAGGAAAAGCCCCTCTCCGAGATCAGCGGTCTTCTCGTGCCCTTCCCCCAGAAACTGCGCAATGTGCGGGTGGAGAAGAAGGTGCCCTTTGACCAGAAGCCGGCCATCGGCGAAGCCGTGCGCAAGATTGAAGGGGAACTGGGCAGCCGCGGCCGGGTGGTGCTGCGCTACTCGGGCACCGAAGCCCTCTGCCGCATCATGGTGGAAGCCGAAGATCCCGACAAGGTCGAGCTCTACATCGACGAGCTCACGGATGTGATCCGCCGGGAACTCGGCTGAGACCGGCAGGAAAAGCTAAAAAGATCAAGGGGTCCGGAAAGTCCGTCTTTCCGGACCCTTTCTGATCCGGGGAGCCGGGCCGGGCGGGAGGGCGCCTGAGGGTCTTGAGCCCGCCCGTCCGGGGCTGCCTTGTGCGCCGCCCTCAGGGGGATGGGATCCTCTTCGGCGGCGGCAGGGTTCCTGCGGGCGTGCGGCCGGGCTCAGGCCGGGGCCTGACGGGGTCTTTCTTGACAGCGGCAGCCCGGCAGGGAGAAAATGCAGTCCTTCCGCGCCTGTCTTTTCTCCCGGGTCAGGCTGCGGGCGCTCTCTCACGCACAGTCTCAGAGGAACCGAGCCGTGAAATTTTCCCTCGCGTCGCTGTTTGTCTGCCTGATTCTGCTTGCCGGCGGCTCTTTTGCCCAAGCGGCCAGCTTTGACTGCTCCAAAGCGAAAACATACGCGGAAAAGACCATCTGCGGCGACGAGGAGCTTTCCGGGATGGATGAGCTTCTGATGGAAGCGTACAGGAAAGCCCTGGAGGCGACGCCGGATCCCAGGGTGCCGAGGAGCATGGCCAGGGAGAACCTGAAGATCCGTGAACTCTGCCGGAACAGGGAATGTCTGCGTGACTGGATGAAGAACTCCATCGCGCTCTATGAGGGCATCGCTCAGGGGGATGACCCTTTGCCGGGCAGGTATACGACGAACCCCGAAAAGAGCCCCTCATACGACAGCACCGCCGTCATCAGAAAGACCCGCGGAAAGGAAGTCGGCGACTATCATATTGAGATAGCCGGCTTCTTCAGTTTTGACACGGGCAGCGTCCATACCTGCGAGTATGGCGGAGAGTGCAGACTCTACGGAAAAAAGGTTCTCATCTGCGATTCCGGAGTGGATGATCCGGAAGCCTCTTCACGTGAAAAAAAGTACGATCTCGTGCTGGAAATTCTCGACCGGAACAGGGTGGAAGTGATTGAGCACAGCAGCGGGTGGTGCGGGGCCCGGGCGAGCATGACGGGCACCTACGTCAGGCAGTGAGTCCCTTTTTCCGTTCCGGCGCCCGCGGCCTCTCCCCCGGTTTTCGGCCGCGCCCGGATCCGGAGATCTGAGAACCCCTTTCTGAAGCTCCGAGGCTCAGCCTGGATCGGCGGCTGAGGGAAGGGAGACCGGGGAAGGAGACTGTTCCTGTCAGCAAAAGGCGCGCCGCGCCTTGCGGAGGAGCGCTCCCTCCCCCTTGTTTCAGCGCCTTGGGGCGCTTTCCCGTTCAGTGCTTTTTCACGGAAGCGGACTGTTCCTGCGCGCCGCAGCTTTTCAGAAGCTCCGCCGTTTCCCGGTGGCCGTTCTCTTCGGCGTACTGCAGGGCAGTCCTGCCGTCCGAGCTTCTGTCGTTCAGGTCGGCGCCGCTCGCCAGAAGCAGCTGCACCTCCTCGCTGCGGCCGCGTTCGGCCGCCAGCATCAGAGCCGTCATGCCGTCGCAATCCCGCAGGTGAAGCTGCGCCCCGCAGGCAAGCAGAATCTCAACGGTTTCCCTGTACCCGTTCTCTGCCGCGACCATCAGGGCGGTTGTGCCGTCCACGGAGATCGCGTTGGGATTCGCCCCCCATTCGTTCAGCGTCTGAACGGTCTTGCCGTGCCCGTTCAGGGCGGCAGCCATCAGAGCCGTCACGCCGTTGTTGCTGCGCGCGTCCAGCTCGGCCCCGTGCGCCAGAAGCAGCTGCGCGGTCTCGGTCTGCCCCTGCAGCGCCGCGTACATGAGGGCTGTCAGAGCATGGAGGCTCTCGCGGGCGCGGATGTCCGCTCCCGCGTCAAGCAGGGCGGCGACGGCCTCGCTGCGCCCCTTTTCAGCCGCCGACATCAGGGCCGTCCTGCCGGTTCTGCACCGCGCCTCCAGGTCGGCGCCCGCCTTGAGCAGCGTCTCAATGGCCTCGCACTGACCGGCGGCCGCCGCGTACATCAGGGCTCTCCAGCCGTCCTTGTCCCGGGCTTCGGTGTCCGCTCCTCTGTCGCACAGGACTTTGGCGGCCTCGCTGATCTCCGCGTTGACCGCGTACATCAGGGCCGTCACGCCGTCCTTGTTCCGCGCCTCAATGGCCGCGCCCTTGTCGAGAAGCGTCCGGACTGCCTCGCCGTGGCCATCGGCGGCCGCCTTCATCAGGGCGGTCATGCCGTTTCTGTCGCAGGCGTGAATGTCCGCCCCTCTTTCGAGCAGAATCCGGATGGCCTCGCTGCGGCCCCTGGCGGCCGCGTGGAGCAGGGCTGAGCTGCCGTCGTTGCTGCGCGCGTTCAGGCTGGCTCCGTTGGCCAGCAGGGTCTCTATGACTCCCGTGTGACCGCTGCGGGCCGCGTGCATGAGGGCTGTGCAGCCATCCTTGGTTCGCGTGTTGAGGTTCGCCCCGTTGGCCAGCAGCGTCTGAACGGCCTCGCTGTGGCCCCTCACGGTGGCGCATACCATGGCTGTCGCGCCGTCGCTGTCCCGCGTTTCAATGGCCGCTCCGTTGTCGATGAGCGTCTGAATGACCTCGCAGTGCCCTGCGATGGCCGCGTACAGCAGGGGCGTTCCGCCCTTTTCGGAATTGGCGTCGATTTCCGCCCCGTTCTCGATGAGCGTCCGGACGGCATCGGTGTTGCCGGCCACCGCCGCGCAGGTCAGACAGGTTGCCCCGTCCTGGTTCTGCGCGTGAATGTCCGCCCCGCTGTCGATGAGCGTCTGGATGTTCTCGATGCCGCCGTTCATCGCCGCGGACATCAGGACAGTCCAGCCGTCGCCGCAGGTCGCGCGCAGGTCCGCGCCTCTGTCCAGGAGCAGCTGCAGGGTTTCGCCGCTGCCGCCCCGGGCCGCCATCATCAGGGCGTTGAAATCCGAGTCGTCCTGGGCATCAATGTCCGCCCCGCTGTCCAGCAGCAGCCTGACCGCTTCCGTCTGGCCCTCCAGGGCCGCGATCTGCAGAGCCGTCCGCCCGTGCTGATCCTTTTCATTGACATCGGCGCCGCCGGCAATCAGGCTTTTCATGTCCTCAAGTCTGCCGTATTCGGCCGCGTCATACAGAGGAAACTTCTTCTCGGCGGCTTCGGAAGCCCCGTCGCCTTCGGAAGTGGCGGGCTGAAGCCCGTGTCCGCAGGCAGAACAGAATTTTGCAGAGTCATCGCTGATTTGAGCGCCGCAGTTTTCACAGAACATGACTTTCTCCTCGTTTTTCTGAAACTGCCCTTCTTCTTGTGCGGGCTTCTAGCCGCGGGGGTCCCCCCTGTCAAGCCGCGCGGGCGGCCCCCTGACGGGCCTGCCGCGGCATGACGGCCTGAAGAAGCGGCGCTCTTTTCCGCCGTTCCCGGGAGAGACGGAACCTTCCGTCCGTCTTTCTCTCAGATCCGCAGGCCGCCGCGTCCGGGCCGGGATGCGCATGCCCTTCCTCTCCCCCGCCCGGAAACGGCAAGGTTTTTCCGCGCCTTTCCCCGCCCGCGGGGCTTTGGGTTCCGCCGGAGGCGGCCGGATGCGGAGCACTTCCCTGACCCTGGCCGGGAAAAACCTCCGGCTGCGCCTTCCGGAAGGGCAGGCGGGCCGGGGGAGGCTCACCCGCTTCTGTTCTCCGCAAAAACAGCCCTGCTCCGCGGGGACGGCGGGAGGATCGCCGGGTGGCGGCGCCTTTCCGGGAGAAAGACCCTTTGCCTGACTCAGCATCCTTGACGGACGGCGGCTCTTTCCGGCCGCGCCGCTGAAAGCGGATGGATTCTGTCCCGCGGGCACTGCCTTCGGGCGCGCCGGGCGCCGGCCTGATTTTTCTCTCTGCAGCCGGCGGGAGAAGGGGAGCCCGGACGCTTCCCGTGCAGCCCTGTCTCAGGCCTTTTCGCTCAGTGTCAGGAACTGGGCCGGGCTCAGTTCCTCGGGCCGCGCCGTCAGGGGGATCCCCATGGCCTCCAGCCGCTCCAGAAGGGCCGTTTCTCCGCGTCGGCGGAAAAGGCCCCCCAGCTGCTTGCGCCTGTTCTGAAAGCAGATCCTGAGCAGCCGGGCGAGGCCCGCGGGGTTGCCTGGCCGCTCCTCCAGGGGCCGGGGGAGCATGTCCAGCACGGCCGAGTCCACCTTGGGCGGCGGGGAAAAGGCCGAAGGCCCCACCGGAAAAACCAGGCGGGGGGTGAGATGCGCCTGCACCCAGACGGAAAGGGCGCCGTAGTCCCCGGTGCCGGGGACGGCCGTCAGCCGCAGGCCCACTTCCTTCTGGACCATGAAGACGGCGAGGACCAGCGCCCGGCAGCGCGAGGCGATGTCCCAGATGAGCGGCGAGGCCACATTGTAGGGGAGATTGCCCGCGATTTTCCATGCGCCCTGGAGCTCCTCCCAGGGAAAGTCCAGAGCGTCCAGGCAGCGCGTCTCGGTGCCGGGAAACGCCCTCGCGGCATGGAACTCCGCCCAGTAGCGGTCTTTTTCAAGCAGCAGGAGCTTTTCGTGGGGGAGACTCTCAAGGACGAGGGTCAGCGCCCCGGGTCCGGGGCCTATCTCGAGGATGCTGTCGCCCGCGGCAGGCCGCACCAGGTCCGCTATGCGCCGGCAGATCTCCGGCCGGCGCAGAAAGTGCTGCCCCAGACTCTTTCTGGGGGGCGGCCCGCTCTCCGGGCGGGCCTTCGGAACGCCCGCCTGCGCGCGTTTTCCGGTCTGATCGTCCCGCACGGCGGACTCTTAAGGGATGTCAAAGCGGTCGAAGGTGAGGACCATGCCGGCCCGGCCCTGGGTGGCCGAGCGCAGGCGGGTGGAAAAGCCGAAAAGCTGACGCAGGGGGGCCGTGCCTTCCACGAGCTTCTGGCCGGAATGGTCTTCCATGCGGTCGATGCGGCCGCCCAGGGAGCCGAAGAGGCTGATGGCCGAGCCGAGCTCGCTTTCGGGCAGGCTGATGCTGACCCGCATGATGGGCTCGAGGGCCACGGGCGAGGCCTTGGCAAGGGCCTGCTTGAGGGCCTGGATGGCCGCCATGTGGCAGCCGGGCACCGTGGTCACCCCGTCCCGGCGTTCTATGCCGGTGATGGTGACGAGGGTGTCCACCACGGGGTAGCCCGTGAGATCGCCGCTCTGGAGGCAGTCCCGGGCGCCTTCCAGAGCCGCCTCCACAAACTGCGTCTGGATGACCTTGATGGCGGCCGCCTTGTCCCTGGGCAGGAAGGATCCCGTTTCCACGAGGTTGCCGGCGTTGCGGGGCCTGGGGGAGACTTCCAGGGAAATATTGCCGTAGTGGGGCACCTTGCCGAGCTCCCGCTCAAAGACATAGGAGGACTCGGCCTTTTTCGTCACGGTCTCGCGGAGGATGACCTGGGGCGCGCCCGCTCTGGGGGCGATGCCGTATTCCCGGCGCATGCGCTCCAGGATCACGTCCAGATGGAGCTCGCCCATGCCGGAGAGGTTGCGCAGGCCGCTCTCCTCGTCCAGCCGGCTGACGAGGGTGGGATCCTCCTCGCAGTAGCGGGCGAGAGCCTCGTCGAGGATCTTCCCTTCGTCGGCGTTGCGGGGCTCCAGCGCCAGGGTGATGACCGGGGCGTAGCTTTCGATGGCCTCCAGCCTGAGGCGCGCGCCTTTCGCGTAGGTTTCCCCCGTGTGGGCGCTGCGCAGCCCCACCACGGCCACGATGTCGCCGGCTTCCACGCGCCTGAGCTGCTCCGTGTGATCGGCGTGCAGGCGCAGGACCCGGCCCACGCGGTCGTCCTTGCCGCGGTTCACATTGGTGAGCACATCCCCCTCGCTGAAGGAGCCCTGGTACACCCGCACGAAGGCCGTCTTGCGGCCGTCGTTCATGAGCACCTTGAAGACGAGCCCCACAAAGGGCGCTTTGGGATCCGCCAGCACCTCCGCGGGACTTCCGTCCGCCGTGAGGGCCTGACAGGGCGGCATGTCCGCCGGCGAGGGGAGAAGATCGCAGACGGCGTCGAGGAGGGGCTGGACGCCGGTGTTGCGCAGCGCCGAACCCGCGAGCACGGGGGTGATGCTTCTCGCCAGAGTGGCCCTGCGCAGGGCCGAGCGGATCTGTTCCTCCGTCACCTCGCCGCCCAGATACTCTTCCAGGAAGACCTCGTCCTGGTCCGCCACGGCGTTGAGCATGGCGTCCCTGGCCTCCAGGGCCTTTTCCTCCATCTCGGGGGAGAGATCGTGCTCCTCGATGGTCCGGCCCTCGTCCGCCGCCGAAAAGGTGAGATATTTCAGGCGCACGAGGTCGATGACGCCGGAAAAGCCGTCGCCGGCTCCCCAGGGGAGCACCAGGGGCACGGGATTGGCGCCCAGGCGCAGGCGCATGGCCTCCAGACAGGCCTGAAAGTCGGCTCCCGCCCGGTCCATCTTGTTGACGAAGGCAATCTTGGGCACCCGGAACTGTTCCGACTGGCGCCAGACCGTCTCGGACTGGGGCTCCACGCCCGAGACCGCGCAGAAGACGCCCACGGCGCCGTCCAGGACGCGCAGGCAGCGCTCCACCTCGATGGTGAAATCCACATGTCCCGGGGTGTCGATGAGGTTTATCTGCCTGTCCCGCCAGAGGCAGCTCGTGCAGGCCGAGGAAATGGTGATGCCGCGCTCCTGCTCTTCCGGCAGGAAGTCCATGGTGGCCGTGCCCTCGTGGACCTCGCCCATGCGGTGGATCTTCCGGGTGTAGAAGAGGATGCGCTCGGTGAGGGTGGTCTTGCCGGCGTCGATGTGGGCGATGATGCCGATGTTTCTGAGGCTTGTGATATCCATGACCTGCTCCCTGCGGGCCCTTCGGGGCTAGTCGTCGCCGGTCTGGCCGTCGTCCGTGCCGAAGCCCACTCTGTGGGCCAGGAAAAAGCTGCGTCCCAGACCGTGGTGGAGCCAGAAGCCCTCGCAGCCCGGGGCGAGGGCCAGAGGGGCCGTGCCCAGGGAGAAGGGCGAGCGGGTCCTCGCCAGACAGTGGGTGCGGACGGCCCCGGCAGAGGCGTAGAGCACGTCCGGCATGGCCGGAGCCGGGCTCTGCAGCGCCAGGTTCACGGGTTCGTCGCCCTGGGCGAAGCGCAGCACCTCCAGGTCGAAGAGTTCCGGCCGGGGGATGGTGAGCACGGGCGCCCGGCGTTCCTCGAAGCAGGGGATGTGCAGGGCCCGGGCCTGGAGCCCCGGCAGATCCAGTCCGCCCTCGTGGAGGAGGGCGAGACGGCCGGGTCCGGGCTGGGTCTCTTCCAGCAGGGCGCAGAGCTCCGCCGGGGAGAGGACGAAAACATCGTCCACGCCGGCGAGCTCCAGTGTCGTGAGGCAGGGCCCCGAGGGCTGACCGCCCACGCAGACCGCGGCGATGCGGGAAACGCCGGAAATGATGGCCGGCATGAGGGCCGCCAGAAGGCGGGCCGCGGCCGTGTAGCGCGGGGTCATGGCGACGATGGCCCAGGGCGCCGGAAAGACGGTGCGGGAGCGCCAGAAGCCGGAGACGTGATCGCTGCGGTTTTCGTGGATGACTTCCCGGGCCGGTTCGTCATAGCGGAAATACATGGCGATGGCCGTCTTGATGGCGGCGCGGGCGGCCGGCCCGGCCGCCTCGTAGGCCGCGGCGCTCAGGGCGTCGTCCACGCGGTGCCTGTCCGTCCAGTCGGGCCATTCGGGCTGTGGCCGGAAGCGGCGGGTGCTTTCGCAGTCCATGTCGGCGCCTGAGGGCGTCTGGGTCGTGTCGGACATGCCTTCCTCCCTTGCGGTGGGGCTCGTGGGGCTGGAGAGAATCATTTCCCGGCCGGGGTGGGCGCCGGGCCGGTCTGATCCGGCGCGGGGGCTCCGGGGGCAGGTCCGGAGGCCGGCTCTTCGGGCGCGTCGCCGTCTTCCGCCCGCATGGCCTCTTCCCGTTCGGCCGCCAGGGCCACGGGATCGTAGGCCGGCAGGCCCCCGGGATGCTGACGGCGGCAGACCTCCCAGCGTTCATTGATCTTCCGGGTCAGACCCATGGCCACGGGGTAGTCGTGGATGAGATTGCGCGCCGCGAAGACGGCCCAGGGCAGAGTGCGGCAGTCCGCCATGGCCTCGGCGGCCAGACGTCTGAGGAGCATGTCGCGCCTGTCGACGTCCCGGATGACCTGGATGGCCGTGACGCCCGCGTCGATGCGGCCGGCGTCCAGGGCCTCTTCGGCGATGGCCGCGGCTTTGGCGTCCTTGATGTAGGTCGGATCCAGGCCGCGTCCCGCGGAGATGAGGGCGTCCTTGTAGCGTCTGCCCTCGGGATCGGCGTCCAGATTGAGGCGGCTCTGGCCGGCCAGGGTCAGAAGTTCCGCCTCAATGGGCAGGGGCGGGGGCGCGGAGAGCCTGCGCCAGCCCCAGAAAAGGGCTGCGAAGACGATGATGCCGGCGCAGAAGAGCAGGGGCACGCGCCAGCCCGTGGCCTTGGCGGAGCGCGGGGAGAGCTTTCCGGGATCGCCTCCGGACGCGCTTCGGGCGGCGATCCTGCGGCGGGCGCGGCGGGAGGAGCGGGTGTCAGCCATTCAGTCTTCCTGGGAGGCGGGGCGTCCGGCGAGCCAGACTTCGAGATCGTCCAGCTGACGCCGGACGGAGCGGGGGCCGGTGCCGCCCGGGGTTTCCCGGCGGCGGACGGCGGCGCGGCAGTCCAGCACGGGGTAGATGTCCTCGTCGATGCGGGCGTCCAGTTCCCGGAGATCCGCCAGGGGCAGATCCTCCAGGGTGAGGCCGCGGCGCTCGGCCAGGGCCACGGCGCGGCCGGTGATGTGGTGGGCTTCCCGGAAGGGCACGCCCTTGCCCACGAGATAGTCCGCCATTTCCGTGGCGTTGAGAAAACCGCGGCGGCAGGCCTCGGCCATGCGGTCCGTGTTGAAGACAAGCTCCGAGAGCATGCCGGCCATGACGTCCAGGGAGGTCATCACCGTGCGCGAGGCGTCCATGAAGCCTTCCTTGTCTTCCTGCAGATCCCGGTTGTAGGCCAGAGGCAGACCCTTGACCACGGTGAGCAGGCCCGTCAGAGCGCCGTTGACGCGGCCCGTGCGGCCGCGCATGAGCTCGCAGACATCGGGGTTCTTCTTCTGGGGCATGATGGACGAGCCGGTGGAATAGCCGTCCGGGAGGCGGAGAAAGCCGAAATTGGGATTGGCCCAGAGAATGAGCTCCTCGCAGAAGCGGGAGAGATGGGTCATGATGAGGGAGGCGTCAAAGAGGGCTTCCAGGACGAAGTCCCGGTCCGAGACGGCGTCCATGGAATTGGCGTAGACGCCGCGGAAGCCCACTTCCCTGGCCACGCTTTCGGGATCGAGAGGATAGGTGGTGCCGGCGAGAGCCGCGGCGCCCAGGGGAGATATCTGCACCCTTTTCAGGGTGTCCTGCAGACGGTCCCAGTCCCTGGTGAGCATCCAGGCGTAGGCCAGGAGATGGTGTGCCAGACTCACGGGCTGGGCCGGCTGCAGATGGGTGCAGCCGGGCAGGATGTCGTCCGTGTGCTCTCCCGCCCGGGTGACGAGGCCCCGGATGAGGCGGGCGATGAGGGTCTGCCAGCGCAGGAGACAGTCGCTCACGAAGAGCCGGAAGCTCAGGCCCACCTGATCGTTGCGGCTGCGGCCCGTGTGCAGGCGCCTGCCGGCCTCGCCCACCAGCTCGGTGAGGCGGGCCTCGATGTTCATGTGCACGTCTTCCAGTTCAGGCTTCCAGACAAAGCGGCCCTGGCGGATTTCCTCGGCCACCATGTCCAGACCCCGGACCAGGGTCTCGCCGTCTTCCGGGCTCAGCACGCCCTGGCGGGCCAGCATGCGCGCGTGCGCCTGCGAGGCGCGGATGTCCTGGGGAGCGAGGAACCTGTCGTAGGAGACGGATTCGGTGTAGGCGGCGACGGCTTCTCTGGGTCCTTCAGTAAAGCGGCCGCCCCAGCTGGCGTTGGTATTCATGGAACTCCTGGGCCCTGGGGGCCTGTCTCTCGTCCTGCCGGAGAGCAGGGTGGGGCCGGCGCGTGAAGCCTTCCGGCGCCCTGGAAAAAGAGACTGTAGCCCAACTCGCCCCGTGTCTCAAGGGCGGATCGGGAAGCGGTCCGATCCCGGCGGGGCCCGGCGGAAAGGGAATTTTGACGGATTGTCGGGCAGCCCTTGCAAAGTGCGTTCCACAGTTGACAAGGGGTCTGCTTCCAAGTACTGTCAAAGCAGGTCAGCTATCCGGCAGTCTTCTGATGATTCAGCCGCTGTGCTTTCTCCGCAGGACAGTCTGACCGCTTCTGAAAAGGCAGAAGATCTCCGCGGACATAAGCCTCCTGACAGGAAGACTGCATGAGATGCGGTCAGTATCAGGAATTATTACTGATAAAAACTCTGCGCGCAGTTCGATCTGCGGACAGAGAAGGGATACCTACATGGCTTTGGAACTCCGTCAGAACCTGAAACAGGTACAGAAGCTCATGATGACGCAGCAGCTTCAGCAGGCCATCCGCCTGCTGCAGCTCTCGCGCATGGAGCTTGTGGAGACGGTTCAGCAGGAACTGATGGAGAATCCCATGCTGGAGGAGGCCGATTCGCAGGAGACGGACGAGCAGGAGGTCCAGCAGCCCAAGGAAGAGACGCGCAGCCGGGAGAACGAGGACGCGGTCTACGACTCCGAGGTCTCCAGAAACGGGGACTGGGAGGAATATCTGGGAGAGACGGCCAGCGCCACAAGAGACAGTCTGGCCCAGCGGGAAGTCTCCAGGGACGAGGACTACTATTCGCCGCTCATGCGCTGTTCGGGCAAGACCACCCTGGAAGGGCATCTGCTCTGGCAGCTCCACCTCTCGGACATGACGCCCGAGCAGATGGCCATCGGCGAGTGCATCATCGGCAATCTGTCCTCTTCGGGCTATCTGCAGGCCACTCTGGAGGAGATTTCCGCTCTGGCCGGGGTGGAGACGGGCAGGATTCTGCCGGTGCTCCAGCGCATCCAGCTTTTTGATCCCGTGGGGGTGGCGGCCCGGGACGCCAGGGAGTGCCTCCTCATCCAGATAAAGGACCGGGGGCTGGACAGGGATCCCGTGCTCGTGGGCATTGTCTCGAACTTTCTGGAGGATTTTGAATCCAAGCGTTTCAGGCCCGTCATGCGGCGCTACAAGCTCACGGAAGACGATCTGAAGGAGTACATGTTCATCATCCAGACGCTCGACCCCATGCCCGGGGCGAGTTTCGGATCCAGCGAACCGAGCTATGTGAGTCCGGACGCCTATGTCCGCAAGGTGGACGACGAGTTCGTCATCGTTCTCAACGAGGAAGGCCTGCCCAGGCTCGTGCTTTCGGAACTCTGCGAGCAGGGCATGCACACGCCCGAGGAAAAGAGCTACTGCGCCAGGAAGAAAAAGGAAGCCATCTGGATCATCAGCAGCCTCGATCAGCGCAACAAGACCCTTTACAAGGTCATCGAAAGCATCGTGAAGCACCAGCGGGAGTTCTTTGAGCAGGGCCCCAGGGGACTCAGGCCTCTCATCCTCAGGGAAATCGCCGAGGACATCAGGATGCACGAGTCCACCGTCTCCCGCATCACGAGCAACAAGTATGTTTCCACGCCCCACGGCACCTTTGAGCTCAAGTACTTTTTCAATTCCGCCGTCTCCCTGACCAACGGGAGCGAGGTGGGCTCGGAGGCCGTCAAGGTGGAGATAAAGAAGCTCATCCAGGAAGAGAACAGCGAAAATCCCCTCACCGACGATCAGATCGTGCAGATCCTCCAGAAGAACCTGGGCATCGAACTCTCCAGGCGCACCGTGGCCAAGTACCGCTCGGTCCTCAACATTCCCTCTTCCACCAAGCGCAGGACGCTCTTCTGAGCGGGAGAGCGGGTTTCAGACAGAAATCATCCTTTCACAGGGACAGACAGAAAAGGGCGCGCCGGAACGGATCCGGGGCGCCCTTTTTTGGTGTCCATGTGGGAAAGTCTGGTGCTTCTGCGAGTTTTTTTCGCTGATTTTCCCCGAAAACTGCGTCAGGACGATTCTGCCGCGGTGACATCCATCGCAAAGTGCCTGCTGTCGCGGATATCCATATCTGGAGCAGAGTCCGGAAACAGACTCAGGATTTTTCGGACCCTGGGGTACAGGAAAAGGCCTGTTCATCTGCCTGCCGTCAGGCGCATTGTCTCTCCGGGTGAGAAACACTTGGACGGCATTCTTCCTGATCTTTCCATACCTCCGCCAAGGAGAAAGAGCGAAGGATGCTTCTGCTGGACATGTCTTCTGCTCTTCAGGACGAACTTCCAGAGAAAACTGTCCTTAAGGAGGCTCTATTTTCTAGAGCGGGGACTGAAAAATCGGTTTTTTCCTTTCGGTGTCTCTTCACTCAGTTCAGACGGTTGCAATGCGTCTGTGCTTCAGGCAGCCTTCCGGAGTTCTTCCCGGATGAGCCAGGACGCCGTTGCGGCGGCAAGGCAGAGGACGGCGTCCGCCGCCCAGACCATGTCGTAGCGACCTGTGGCGGCGGCGCAGATGCCGCCGGACCAGCTGCTGAAAAAGCCGCCGATCTGGTGGACCAGGAAACAGAAGCCGAAGAGAGCGGCCATCCTGACAGGACCGAAGATCCGACCGGTGAGACCGGCCGTAGGCACCACTGTGGCGGGCCCGGAGAAACCCACGAAAAAGGCGAAGATGAAGCAGCCGGGGACGCTCACCGGGAGCAGGAGGAAGGCGGCCACCATGACGGCCCGTACGAAGTAGAGCCAGCCAAGGACCTGCTTCATGCGGTATTTTCCGCACCAGACGCCGGTGACGACCGATCCGAGCACGGAGGCCACGCCATAGACGGAAAAAGCCGCGGCGGCCACGGTGGCGTCCAGCCCGAAGGTCACGCACTGAGAAAAAAAGTGCGTCTGGAAGAGGGACATGTGGAAGCCGCAGGTGAAAAAGCCCGCGC
>CAZFTQ010000043.1:0-19986 GCA_964522365.1 uncultured Desulfovibrio sp.
CGGATACACGACCATCCTGCACTGGGGGATGGCTTTCTGCAGAAAGACCTGCAAGATGCTGGTGAAAAAGGTCCTGGCCCCGGCAGGGACGGAGTGAGCGTCCCGGCGGGGCGCGGCTCTGGCAGGCCGCCGTTTTTTCCGGTCAGAGCGGCAGTTTCCTGGTCCGCCGCCGGAGGACAGGAACACGACTCTCCCGCCCGCGGGGGACGGACGCCTGAGGTCCCGGATATCCTGAGAATTCATGCGAGGCGGCACCGGCGCTGCCCGGCCGGCTTCACAGCCGGAAGAACGGCATCCCTGCCGTCGGGTCGCCCGGAAGACAGGCGTCCGGCATGGGCCGGCTTTCCGCGGGGGACGGGAAACGGACGGGCTTTTCTGAAGACAGGCAGATGCGCGCCCGCCGGCCGTTCCTGCGGCAGAACTGCGCAGTGCGGGAAAAACCTTGACGATTGGCCGTCCGGCGTGTATGGCCTTGCACTTGGATCCGCCGCGGCATCCCGCGGGCATGCGCCCCGGAGCCCTTGCGCAGCCGCGGATTTCCTGCATCAAGCCCTCAGCGAAGGGCCCCTTTTTTTCACCGCTCGGAGCTTTCATGTTCGACAATCTCACAGATCGGCTCACAGAGGTTTTCCGCTCTCTGCGCGGCGTCGCCAGGCTCAACGAGGAGAACGTGAAGACCGGGCTGCGCGAAGTGCAGCGCGCCCTCCTGGAAGCCGACGTCAATTACGAGGTTGTCAAGGATTTTGTGGGCCGGGTCCGGGAGAAATGCCTGGGCCAGGAGGTCCTCAAGGGCGTGACGGCGGCCCAGCAGGTGGTGAGCATCGTCAACGAGGAGCTCGTCGAGCTTCTGGGCGGCCAGTCCACGGCGCTCCAGCTCCAGGGCCAGACCCCCGCCGTCATCATGCTGGTGGGCCTGCAGGGCTCCGGCAAGACCACTTCGGCCGCCAAGCTGGCCAACCTGCTCCGCCGCCGGAAGATGCGTCCCTACCTTGTGCCCGCAGACGTGTACCGTCCCGCCGCCATCGATCAGCTGGTGGTGCTCGCCAAGGAACTCGGCGTCCCCTTCTATCCCTCCACCGTGGACATGAAGCCCGTGGACATCGCCGTGCAGGCCATGGCCAGGGCCAGGGAAGAGCAGGCCACCGTGGTTCTGCTGGACACGGCGGGCCGCCTGCATGTGGACGAAGTGCTCATGCAGGAGCTCCAGGAGCTCAAGGCGGCCGTCCGGCCTCAGGAAATCCTCTTCGTGGCGGACGCCATGACCGGCCAGGACGCCGTCACGGTGGCCAAGTCCTTCAACGAGAAGCTCGGCATCAGCGGCGTGGTCCTCACCAAGATGGACGGCGACGCCCGCGGCGGCGCGGCTCTTTCCATCAGGTCCGTCACGGGGGCTCCGGTCAAGTTCGTGGGCATGGGCGAAAAGCTCTCCGAAATGGAGGTCTTCCACCCGGACCGCGTGGCCGGCCGCATCCTGGGCATGGGCGATGTGCTCACCCTGGTGGACAGGGCCAAGGACGCCATCAGCGAGGACGAAGCCCGCAGGCTCGCGGAAAAGATGAAGAAGGCCTCCTTCACTCTGGAGGACTTCCGCGTGCAGATGCGCCGCGTCAAAAAGATGGGCAGCATGGAAGGCCTGCTCCGCCTCATTCCCGGCTTCAAGGGCATCGCCGACAAGCTCCACGACGCGGGCAATCTGCCCGAAAAGGAGATGGCGCGGACGGAAGCCATCATCAATTCCATGACCCCCGCCGAACGCGAGAATCCCGACATTCTCAACGGCAGCCGCCGGGCCCGCATCGCCAGAGGCTCCGGCGTCACGGTGCAGCAGGTCAACCAGCTGGTGAAGCAGTTTGACCAGATGCGCAAGATGATGAAGGGCGTCATGGGCGGGGGCGGCAAGCCCAGGCATCTGCCCCGCGGCATGGGCCAGATGCCCGGCATGAACAGTCTGGCCGGCATGGGCGGCATGCCGGGCATGACAGGCATGCCTGAGATGCCCGAGGGCGCCGGTCCCGCCGGTCCCAGCCAGGCCCGTCTGGAAAAGCTCGCCGAGGCCAGGAAGAAAAAGCGCAGGGAGCGCCGCAAAGCCCGCCGAAAATGATCTTTGTCTCCGGTCCCGGTTCGTGTATGCTGAGCACAGCGAAAACCGGCACAGGTTTTTCTCCATTCTGAATCCTATCTACTCTAAGGGAGTGACTTCCACATGTCCGTGAAACTCAAACTGACCCGTCTGGGCAGCAAGAAACATCCTTTCTACCGCGTCGTCGCCGCCAACAGCGAAACCGCCCGCGACGGCCGTCCCCTGGAATTCCTCGGCTACTACAATCCCATGACCAATCCCGCCCAGGTGAAGCTGGACGCCGAAAACATCAGAAAGTGGCTCTCCCGCGGGGCCCAGCCCACGGAAACCGTGCGCTCCCTGCTCAAGGCCCATCTGGCGCCTGCCGCCGAGTAGTCCGCCGATCCTCCGTCGGGCCATCCCATGAAAGAGCTTCTCGAAGAGATAGCCAGGGGCCTGGTGACCCAGCCGGAACAGGTGTCCGTGCGGGAGATCCCCTCCGGGGAGGGCGTGCTTCTGCAGCTCACCGTGGCCAGGGATGACCGCGGCCGCCTCATCGGCAGACAGGGACGCACGGTGCGGGCGCTGCGCACCTTCCTCCGGGCTGTTTCCCTGAAAACGGGCAGAAACCTTTCGCTGGAGATTTCCAGATAGACGCTTCAAACGGCAGAATGATCTGCGTGGGGGCAGTGACCCGTCCCCACGGCATCAGGGGGGACGTCTGCGTTGACTGGTACGCGGACGATCCCTCTTTTCTTGCGGACGAGATCCGGCTGGACTGCCCGGACGGGCGTTCCCTCCTTCTGCGCGCCCTTCAGGCGCGGTCCCTCCGGACGGGGCTCCTGGTGCGCTTCGCCGGGGTGGACGACCGCAACGCCGCCGAGACCCTGCGGGGCGCCACCATCTGGATTCCCCGGGATCGCCTCCCGGAACTCCCCGAGGGCGAGGCCTATCTGGACGATCTGCTGGGCCGCCGGGTGGTGCTCCAGGACGGCAGCTTCGTGGGCCTTCTGGATCATGTGGAAACTCCGGCCGGTCAGATGATCTGGTCGCTGCGGGACGGGCGCTCGGAAGTTCTTTTTCCGGCCCGGCCCGAGTTCATCGTTTCGCTGGGCGATCCCGTGGTCATCGATCCGCCGGAAGGTCTTCTCGAAACCTGCCGCAGCCCCCTCTGACAGGCGGGCAGAACTGCGCGGAAAGACGTGGAAAGAGCCGTGGTCCCATCCGGGAGCACGGCTCTTTCCGCTTTTCTTCACTTCTTTCCCGCGCCTCTCCTCCGGCCTCAGACGCCCCTGAAGAGAAGCAGGAGTTCCGAAAGGGTGAACTCCAGGGCCTGCACGACGGGGGTGCCCGTCTTGATGGCGGCTTCGGTCTCCATGAGGATGCTCATGGCGCCGGCCAGACGCCGGGGGCCCAGACGCCGGGCCCGTTCGGGGGTGAGCAGGCCGGGCCTCGCCACGGAGTCGCCCATGAGCAGCTGCCAGAGGGTGCGGAAATTCCAGGCGAGAAGCCCCAGGAGCTGAAAGGCCGAGCCTTCCGGATCCGTGAGTCTCGCGGCTTCGCGCCAGGTGGCCCGGGCGTCGCCCCGCATGAGGCAGGAGACGCAACCGGTGACCTCGGCCCCGGGGGACCAGTCGGCGGTGCCCAGAAACGAGGGCGGCACGGGTCTGCCGGGCTCGGAGAGGAGGGCCAGCTTGTCCAGCTCGCGGGCGATGACCCCGGCCTGTCTGGGGGTGTTCTCGCAGAGGGCGTCCAGGGTGGCCTTTTCCAGCGCGAGGCCGCGGGCTTTGGCCTGGGTCTGGATGTGGCCGCGCACCGATCTGTCCGTGAGGCCCGGAGAGCGCCAGACCCAGCCCTGCTTCACGGCGAAACTGAAACAGCGCAGCTTCGACAGGGAGGCGGGCACTTTGGGACCGTTCCTGTCCCAGGCGTTTTCCAGGCAGAAGAGCGGCCAGGAGCCTTCCAGAGGCCGGGAGAGGGCCTTGTCCAGAATTTTCCACTGGGCCAGCGGCCAGAGATTGGCCTGGCGCACCAGCACGAGCCGCATGGAGCCGAAGAGATCCCTCTGCAGGAGGGATTCCCAGAAGGTCTGGGGAACGGGTTCATCGCCCCAGAAGCAGGCGCGCTTGAAGGGACCCGCGTCCGGCGCGTGGACACGGGCCAGGCTTTCCACTTCCTCGAGCAGGAGCTGCGCGTCCGGGCAGAAGAGAAAGAGAAAGCCCGGTCGTCCCTGAGCCGCTTTCGCCATCCGTCTTACCTGGCTACCACATTGACCAGCTTGCCGGGCACCACGATGACGCGCTGCACCTTGAGATCCTTGGTGAAGCGCTGGACGGCGGGCTGGGCGAGGGCCGCTTCCTCAAGGGCGGCCCTGTCGGATCCGGTGGGCACTTCCATGGTGCCGCGCAGCTTGCCGTTGACCTGCAGGGCGATGGTCTGGGTGTCGCGCACCAGAGCCCCCTCGTCCCAGCGGGGCCAGGGCTGGTTCGCCACGAAGCCCTGCTGGCCCATCTGAGACCAGAGCTCCTCGCAGACATGGGGCGTGATGGGGGAGAGGCAGGTCAGCACCGAGGCCATGGCCGAGGAGAAGATCCGGCGCTCGCCCTCGCTGTCGCCCATCCTGCTCCGGTAGAGGTACATGGCGTTGACGAGTTCCATGATGGAGGCGATGGCCGTATTGAACTGGGAGCGGGTGCCCATGTCCTCGCCGGCCTTGCGGATGGTCTGGTGCTCGCGGCAGCGCAGATCGCGGGAAAGAGGCGTGGCCGCGTCGGCCGCCCCGGCGGAGGCGGCGGGGATGGGCAGCAGGATGTCCCGGCTTTCCTGGAAGAGGCGCCAGATGCGCTGCAGGAAGCGGAAGGCGCCCTCGATGCCGGACTCGGTCCAGTCGAAGTCGCGCTCCGGAGGAGCCGCGAAGAGGCAGAAGAGCCGCACGGTGTCGGCGCCGTAGCGCTCGATCATCTCTTCCGGATTGATGATGTTGCCCTTGGACTTGCTCATCTTGCTGCCGTCCAGAAGGACCATGCCCTGGGTGAGGAGGCGGCTGAAGGGTTCGTCCAGATCGGCCGGGTAGAAGCCCAGGTCGCGCAGGGCCTTGGTGAAGAAACGGGCGTAGAGCAGATGGAGGATGGCGTGCTCCACGCCGCCGATGTACTGGTCCACGGGCATCCAGTACCTGAGGGCCTCCATGTCAAAGGCCTGCCGGTCCTCCCGGGCCGCGGTGTAGCGGGTGAAGTACCAGCTGGACTCCACGAAGGTGTCCATGGTGTCGGTTTCCCGCCGGGCCTTGCCGCCGCAGCGGGGGCAGACGCACTCCGTGAAGGAGGGCGTGGCGGGCAGAGGCGACTTGCCGTCCGGGAAGGTCTTCACGTCCAGGGGCAGGACGATGGGGAGGTTTTCCTCCTTTTCGCCCACGAGCCCGCATCTGTCGCAGTAGACCACGGGAATGGGGGCGCCCCAGTAGCGCTGGCGGGAGATGTTCCAGTCCCGCAGCCGGAACTGGGTGGCCGCCTTGCCCATTTCAGCCTCTTCCAGAGCCTTGATCACGGCCGCCTTGCCCTCTTCGCTGGGCAGACCCGTGAACTTCCCGGAATTGACCATGATGCCGGCCTCGGTCATGGCGCAGTCCCAGAGGGCGGTGTCCGAGGGGACGCCGTCCCTGCTGATGACCTCTTCGATGGCGAGACCGTACTTGCGGGCAAAGTCAAAGTCGCGCTGGTCGTGGGCGGGCACGCCCATGACGGCGCCGGTGCCGTAGCTTGCGATGACGAAGTTGCCGAGCCAGATGGGCACCTTGCGGCCCGTGAGGGGATGCAGCACATAGGCGCCCGTGGCGATGCCCTGCTTTTCCAGGGTTTCGGACTGGCGCTCGATGCGGTCCATGTTCCGGACCTTGGTGATGAAGGCCTGGATTTCCTCCTCATGGGGCATGCCGCGGATGATGTCCTGCACCAGGGGATGCTCGGGGGCCATGGTCAGGAAGGTGACGCCGAAGAGCGTGTCGGGTCTCGTGGTGAAGACCGAGAGACGGTCCTGGCCGCCGGCGGGCTTTTCCAGAGGAAAGACGATTTCCGCGCCCAGGGACTTGCCGATCCAGTTGTGCTGCATGGCGAGGACCCGGTCCGGCCAGCCGCCCTGGAGCTTCGAGAGATCCTCCAGAAGCTCGTCGGCGTAGGCCGTGATGCGCAGGAACCACTGGGTCAGGTCCTTCTGCTCCACGACGGAGCTGCAGCGCCAGCAGCGGCCGTCCTCCACCTGCTCGTTGGCGAGCACGGTGTGGCAGGAGGGGCACCAGTTCTGGGGCGACTCCTTGCGGTAGAGCAGGCCTTTTTCCAGGAAGCGCAGGAAGATGAGCTGCTCCCAGCGGTAGTATTCGGGCCGGCAGGTGGCGAGCTCCCGGTCCCAGTCATAGGAGTAGCCGAGGCGCTTCATCTGATCGCGCATGTTGGCGATGTTGGAATAGGTCCAGGCCGCGGGATGGGTGTTGTGCTTGATGGCGGCGTTCTCGGCGGGCAGACCGAAGGCGTCCCAGCCGATGGGATGGAGCACATTGAAGCCCTGCATGCGCTTGGTCCGGGCGAGCACGTCGCCTATGCAGTAGTTGCGCACATGGCCCATGTGGAGGTTCCCGGAGGGGTAGGGGAACATCTCAAGGACGTAGCATTTGGGCTTGTCGCTTTTGTGGGTGCAGGCGAAGGCTTTGGTCTCGGCCCAGCGCTGCTGCCATTTTTTTTCGATGTCCAGAGGTGTGTAGCGTTCCATAGCTTTCAGCGCCGGAGGAAGGCGCCCTCCTGGTGGATGGACCGGCCGAAGAAGCGGAGGGTTTTCGGCGGATCGGATTTTTTGTTGAAGGCGCGGGCCTGTGATGCCGCTGTACCGCGGGGGACGGCGCAGAAAGTCAGGCGGGCGGTTCAGGAAAGAGAAAGACGTTGCTTGAGGATCTGATTGGCCGCGCTCCTGAGAACGCTTTCGATGAACGGACCCGGTCTGGAGGCGGGCTCGCCGAATTCCTCGGCAAGCTGGAGGGCTTCAGCGATGATGTTCCGGCGTTTCTCCCCTCTGAGGGCGCGTCTGGAGCCGAAAAGCTCGTAGACGCCGAGGCGCAGGATGATCTGCTCCACCCGGCCGATGCGCTCCATGGGGCGGCTCGACACCTGGAGGATGACCTCGTCCAGACGGCTCCGGGCGGACCAGACGCCCCGGACCAGATCCCAGGCGAACCCTTCGGCCCGGGCGGATTCCTCTCCGGCCTCTTCCTGTCCCTCGGGCGTCCCGGCGGGGGCGTCTTCGGGACCGTCGGGCGTATTTTCAGCCGGCTCCCCGTCTTCGGCGGGTCCGGCGGCGGCCTCTTCGGGGAGGGCGGGCGGATTTTCCTCCGCCTGCGGATCTTCCGGGGAGCCGTCGGACGGAGTTTCCGTTTCCTCCGGATCGTCGGGGAAGCGGCTGACATCGGGGAGGTTGCAGAAGCGCGTCTCCAGCTCTTCCAGATCGGCGGCGGGCCTGAAATGGAGGCTGTAGAGAACCTGGAAGGCGGTCTGGATCTGGCTGTGTCTGTCCTCCATGACTAGATCTGCTCCAGCACCCGGACGGTCTCGAGCATGGCCGAGGCGGCTTCCACGCCCTTGTTGCCGCCCTTGGCGCCGGCCCGGTCGATGGCCTGCTCCAGGGTGTCGCAGGTGAGCAGCCCGAAGCCCAGGGGGATGCCCTGCTCGAGGCTCACATGGGCCAGACCCTTGGCCGCCTCGCTGCAGACATAGTCAAAGTGGGGGGTGCCGCCGCGGATGACGGCGCCCAGGGCCACGATGCCGTCGTATTTCCCTGAGGCCGCGAGCTTCCGGCAGACCAGGGGGAGCTCGAAGGCGCCGGGGATGCGCACCAGGGTGGCGTCTTCCTCGGACATGCCGTGACGGACGAGAAAGTCCATGGCCCCGGACACCAGGCGGGAGACGACGAAATCGTTGAAGCGGGTGGCGACGATGGCGATCTTGAGGCCGGCGGCGGTCATCCGCCCTTCAATGATATGCGGCATAGCGCGAAAAACTCCTACAGGAAACCCTTTTCCAGGAGATACTCCCGGGTGATGGCGGAAGAGGAAGCGGGGGCCGGGACCTGTTCCCGGGCCGACAGGAAGCGGCGCACGTACTTGCCGAGCAGATCCGTCTCCATGTTCACGGCCGTGCCCGGCCGCCAGAGGCGCATGGCGGTGCGGCCGCCGGTCTCCGGAATGACGTTCACTTCCAGAAAATCGTCCCCGCAGCCGTTCACCGTGAGGCTGATGCCGTCCAGGGCCACCGAGCCCTTGGGGATGACCTCGCAGGCGTAGGCCGCGGGAAAGCGGAAGCGGCAGCGGAGGGACTGGCCGGCGGGGCTCACGCTCTCCACCACGGCCAGGCAGTCCACATGACCCGAGACGAGGTGGCCGCCCAGACGGTCGCCCAGACGGAGGGCCCGCTCGAGATTGACGAGGCCGCCCTCCCGGAGGGAGCCCAGGGTGGTGCGGCTCAGGGTCTCGCCCGAGGCGTAGGCCGTGAAGGCCTCGGCCGTGTGCCTTTCCACGGAGAGGCAGGCGCCGTTGACGGCGATGGACTCGCCGTCCTCCACATTTTCGAAGGCCGGGTCGGGCCGGATGGTGAAGCGGCGTTCCCGGCCGCTTCCGGCGGCCTCGAGCACGCGGCCCGTGGACTGGACAAGGCCTGTGAACATGCGCTCAGTAGCGTCTGGGAGCGGGGGAGGCGAAGATCTGAAGATCTTCGTCGTCGCTGCCCCACATGACCGATTCGCCGTTGATGCTGCGCAGTTCGCCCAGACTGTCCGCGAACCAGGCGTTGCAGGGCACATAGGCCATGGAGAGGTCCTCGCCCACGCGGCGGATGCCCACATGCTTCAGGTGGAGGCTGTCGCTGAGGGACTCGGGGCTGCGGCCGTCGAAGAGGGGCAGCGCCTCGTTGTCGCCGAAGATGTTGGTGGCCATGTGCAGGTAGAAGAGATCCGTGAGCCCCGCCTCAATGAGGATGAGACCCAGTCTTCCGCCGCCCTCGCAGAGGATGTAGGGCATGCCCCAGGTGCCGTAGAGCTGGGAGAAGATGGAGGCGATGTGCTCCTTCGCGGGAGCGGCCTCGTCGGCTTCGCTCGTCAGGATGGTGATGCCCATGTCCCTGAGGGCCCTGGCCCGGTCGGAGGCGGCGACGTCCCTGGGCACCAGGAAGAAGCTGTCTTCCGCCCGTTCCCGGAGGAGGTGGAAGTTTTCGTCAGGAGCAGGGAGCTGAGTGCAGAAGACGCAGCCCTTGGGCTGGCGGCCGCCGGCGAAGAGGCCGCGGGCCGTGAGCTCGGGGTTGTCCTTGCGGAAGGTGCGGCCGCCCACCAGGAGTCCGCCGCCCGCGCGGCCCACGCCGTTGCGCAGGCGGTGCACCTCTTCTCTGACCTTCTCGCCGGTGATCCAGCGGGACTGGCCGGTGCGGGTGGCGATGCGGCCGTCCAGGGTGCTGGCCAGCTTGAGCATGACGAAGGGGCGCTTCTGAGTGAGCCAGGTGAGGTAGTCGCTCACGAGAAGGCGGCATTCGGGCTCAAGCACGCCCTCGATGACGTCCACGCCGGCCTCGCGCAGGCGCTGAGCGCCGCCGGCGGCCTTGGGATTGGGATCGGCCGTGCCGTAGACCACGCGGGAAATGCCGGCCTTGATGAGCGCTTCCGAGCAGGGGCCGGTGCGTCCCTGGTGGTTGCAGGGTTCCAGGGTCACCACCATGGTGAGGCCCCGGGGGGAGATGCCCTGACGGACCGCGTCCTGGATGCAGGCCACTTCGGCATGGGCTTCGCCGGCACCGGCATGGTGGCCCCGGGCCACCACGATGCCGTCGTGGAGGAGGACGGCGCCCACGCAGGGGTTGGGGCAGGTGTCGAAACGCCCCTTGCCGGCCTCGAGGATGGCTTCGCGCATGGGGAGTTCAAAGCGTTGGTAGCTACTCATCAGAATACCCTCTATAGCCCGCGGCAGCGGGGAGAACGGGGCAGGGTCAGTGGGTGAGCGGGAGCGGCGGATCCGCCGGGGGAGCGAGCTTTTCGGCGGGCAGACCGGCTTCGCCGAGCATCTGCTCCGCCAGCTCGTCCGGATAGCTCTCGCAGTAATATATCTTGGTGATTCCGCAGTTTATGAGCATCTTGGAGCACTGGGCGCAGGGATGCGTGGTGCAGAAGATCTCAGCCCCCCGGATGGAGACGCCGTGGACGGCCGCCTGGATGATGACGTTCTGTTCGGCGTGGAGGCCGCGGCAGATCTCATGGTGCTGACCGGAGGGAATGCCCAGCCGGGCGCGCAGGCAGCCGGTCTCCAGGCAGTGCGGCACGCCCGCCGGAGCGCCGTTGTAGCCGGTGGCGAGGATGCGCTTGTCCTTGACGAGGACGCAGCCGACTTTCCGGCGCAGGCAGGTGGAGCGTGAACTCACCAGGAAGGCGATGCGGAGAAAATACTCTGTCCAGGAAAGACGCTGGGCATGGGGGGTGTCAGTCATGCGGGGAAGGGGGCCTGCGGAAAGGCCCGGAAAAAAGGTGCGGCGAAAAACCGGATCCGGGCGGCCGTGCCGGGAGCGCGGCTGCGGCCGGAGGCGGGGACAGGGGCAAAATGCAACGAATGACCTTACACTTTGCAGGAAAATTAGACAAGTGAGACATAGGCCTTGGGGCGCGGGGCCCCGGGCCTTTCTTTCCCGGAAAAGCGGCACGGGAAACGGAAGCAGCAGGCCCGCGGGCTCTGTCTCCGGGGGTGCGTTGCCTCCCCCGTGGACGCCCTGCTGAAATCCTCCCCCGTCCTTTTTCCCGTCAGAGGGGCCGGACAGGGACGGCAGGGGCCGGATCCTGCCGCCATGCCCGAAGAGAGACAAAAAGCCCCGTGAGGTCAGGGTCTTGAGAAAGACGTCCGGCAGGCTGCGGCGGCGCCTGTCTTCCCTGTGTCCGGAGGAAGGCGCGGTGCGGAGGCGGACTCCTTCAGACCGGAAGAACACACAGAAAAAATGATCGGAGGCAGCCTCTTCAGGGTCCCGCAAAAAGAGGATCAGCCGGCCTGACTCCTTGGAAAGCCAAGAAAAAAGGAGCCCGGCCGTCTGTGCCGGACTCCTTTTCAGAGCGTCTGCCGTCTTTTCTTCCTACCAGGTGAAGATGGGGAAGCTGCGGGCGAAGTCTTCGACTTCCTTGCGGGTCTTCCGGATCACGGACTCGTCCCTGATGTTGTCGAGCACCGTCACGATGAAGGCGCCCACCCGGCGCATGTCGTCTTCCTTCATGCCGCGGGTGGTGAGGGCCGCCGTGCCCAGGCGCACGCCGCTGGTCACGAAGGGCGAGCGGGTCTCGAAGGGCACCGTGTTCTTGTTCACGGTGATGCCCGCTTCGTCCAGGGCGTGTTCGGCGTCCTTGCCCGTGAACTCCAGGCCGCTCAGGTCCATGAGCATGAGGTGGTTGTCCGTGCCGCCGCTCACGAGCTTGTAGCCGCCGTCCATGAGGACCTGGGCCAGCACCGCGGCATTCTTGATGATCTGGGCCGCGTAGCGCCTGAAGGCCGGCCGCAGGGCCTCGCCCAGGGCCGCGGCCTTGGCGGCGATGACATGCATGAGGGGCCCGCCCTGGATGCCGGGGAAGATCTGGCTGTTGAGGGGCTTGGCCATGTCCTCGCCCGCGAGGATCATGCCGCCGCGGGGTCCGCGCAGAGTCTTGTGGGTCGTGGTGGTGGTGACATGGGCATAGGGGATGGGGGAGGGGTGGAGATCCGCCGCCACCAGGCCCGCGATGTGGGCCATGTCCACCAGGAGCTTCGCCCCCGTCCGGTCGGCGATCTCCCGCATGCGGGCAAAGTCGATGATCCGGGGATAGGCCGAGGCGCCGGCCACGATGAGGGCGGGATGCACCCTTTCGGCGACGGCTTCCAGCTCGTCGTAGTCGATGCGGCCGGTCTCCCTGTTCACTCCGTAGGCTTCCACATGGAAGAGACGCCCGGAGAAGTTCACCGGGGATCCGTGGGTCAGGTGGCCGCCGTGGGAGAGGTTCATGCCCAGGATGGTGTCGCCGGGTTTGATGCAGGCGAAGTAGGCGGCCATGTTGGCCTGGGAGCCGGAATGGGGCTGCACATTGGCGTAGTCCGCGTGGAAGAGCTCTCTGGCCCGGTTGATGGCGAGAGTTTCCGCTATGTCCACGAACTCGCAGCCGCCGTAGTAGCGGCGGCCGGGATAGCCTTCGGCGTACTTGTGGGTGAGGCAGCTGCCCTGGGCCTGCCGGACCGCCGGAGAGACGAAGTTTTCGGAGGCGATGAGCTCCAGCTTGCTGACCTGGCGGTCGCTTTCCAGCGCTATGGCGCGGGCAAGTTCGGGGTCCTGAAAGAGAATTTCATCCATGGGAATGAGCTCCTGGAGAGTCGCGCTCGCGCGCGGGGAAGGGGCCTGCCCCGAAGGGGAAGGGCAGGAAGGTCAGCTGCGTCAGGAGGGGGAGGAAGAAGGCCTTGCGCAGAAAAGAAGACTCCCCTGGCTGGGGGGAGTCCGGAAGGAAAAGAGGGAAAAGCCGTCTGCCTCCTCAGGCAGTCCACTTTTTCATGATGATGCTGGCGTTGGTGCCGCCGAAGCCGAAGGAATTGCACATGGCGTATTCACAGGCCAGGGGCAGGGAGGCGTTGGCCGTGTAGTCCAGATCGCACTCGGGATCGGGATTCCTGAGATTGATGGTGCCGGGGAGGATCTCGTCGTGGAGAGCCAGGGCGGTGAAGCAGGCTTCAATGCCGCCGGCGGCGCCCAGGAGATGGCCGGTCATGGACTTGGTGGCGGAGATGTGGAGGTTTTTGGCGTGATCGCCGAAAACCTTCTTCATGGCCCTGGTCTCGATGACGTCGCCCTGCTTGGTGGAGGTGGCGTGGGCGTTGACGTGGGTGATGGCTTCGGGGGCCAGACCCGCGTCCCTGATGGCGTTGCGCATGGCGAGCTCCATGCCGGAGCCGTCCGGCGCCGGGGCCGTCATGTGGTAGGCGTCGCAGGAGGCGCCGTAGCCCACCATTTCCGCGTAGATGTGCGCGCCGCGCTCCAGGGCGTCTTCCAGACGCTCCAGCATGAGCAGGCCGCAGCCTTCGCCGATGACGAAGCCGTCGCGGTCCGTGTCAAAGGGCCGGGAGGCCTGGGCCGGGTCGTCGTTGAAGTGGGTGGACAGGGCCTTGAGGGCCGTGAAGCCCGCCACGCCCAGGGGCGTCACCGTGGCTTCCACGCCGCCGGAGATGCAGGCCCGCACGCGGCCCAGGAGCATTTCCGAGAAGGCCGTGCCGAGGGCGTGGGTGGCCGAGGCGCAGGCCGAGGTGGTGACCACGTTGGGGCCCTTGATGCCGTACATGAGGGCGAGCTGCCCGGGTCCCATGTTGGAGATGAGCATGGGGATCATGAAGGGCGAAATCTTGCCCGGGCCGGCTTTCAGGAGCTTCTCGTTGTAGATCTCAATGGTCCTGAGACCGCCCAGACCGACGCCCATGATGACGGCGGTGGAGCATTCGTTCTCAGGGCTGATGACGTAGCCCGAGTCCTGCATGAGCATGGTGCCGGCGGCGGCGGCCAGCTGGGCGAAACGGTCCAGATGGCGCGCGGTCTTGACCGGCACGTACTTTGTCGGATCGAAGTCCTTGACTTCGCCCGCCACGCGGGAATCGTACTGGGAAGCGTCGAAGAGGGTGATGGGGCCGATGCCGGATTCGCCGGCCAGGAGACGTTTCCAGGTCGTCGCCAGGTCGCTTCCGAGGGGCGAGACGCCGGCGAGGCCAGTTATGACAATGCGGGGACGATCCATTTCTCCTCCTTTGATTACGGAAAAGAGGAGGGGCTGGAGTCTTCCGCCCCTCACTGCAAAGCTTCCGGCTGACGAAAAGCTAGGCTTTTTTGGCTTCGATGTAGCTGACGGCGTCCTGGACCTTGAGGATCTTCTGGGCATCGTCGTCGGCGATTTCGATGTCGAACTCTTCTTCCATGGCCATGATGAGCTCAGTGAGGTCAAGGGAGTCGGCGCCGAGGTCTTCCACGAAGGAGGCTTCGGGGGTCACTTCCTCTTCCTGCACGCCCAGCTGGGTCACGATGATCTTGGTAACTTTCTCGAGAACTTCAGACATGTTTTCCTCCATGTGAGAGCGGGTTGTCTTCCGGGTGGGATTCAGGGACCGCGTCCCTGATATCAGCAGTACATGCCGCCGTTGACGGCCAGCACCTGGCCCGTGATGTAGGCGGCTTTGGGAGAGGCCAGGAAGGCCACGGCGTCGGCCACGTCCTCGGCCCTGCCCAGGCGCTTCAGAGGAATGGCGTCCGCATACTGTCTGCGCTGCTCTTCGGGCAGAACGCTGGTCATTTCCGTCTCGATGAAGCCGGGGGCCACCGCGTTGACGCGGATGCCGCGGGCCGCCAGTTCCTTGGCGGCGGACTTGGTGAGACCCAGGATGCCGGCTTTGGACGCGCTGTAGTTCACCTGGCCGGCATTGCCCATCTGGCCCACCACGGACGAGATGTTGACGATGCAGCCGGAACGGTTCTTCGCCATGATTTTCGCGGCTTCCCTGGTGCAGACAAAAGTGCCGCGCAGGTTGACGCCGAGCACGGCGTCGTAGTCCTCGTCCTTCATGCGGATGAGGAAGCCGTCCTTGGTGATGCCGGCGTTGTTGACGAGACAGGCCAGTCTGACCTTGTCCTTCACCCTGTCGCGGAAGAAGGCCGCGACGGCGGCGGAATCGGCCACATTGAGGCAGACGGCCTCGGCCGCGCCGCCCAGGGCTTCGATTTCCTCCACCACGGCGGCGGCCTGTTCGGGCCGGCTCACGTAGCTGAGCAGAATCTGGTAGCCGTCACGGGCGAGAGCCAGGGCCACGGCCCGGCCGATGCCGCGGGAGCCGCCGGTGACGACGGCCGTGGGGGCGGTGGGAGAAAGCGTTTTCAAGATGGACTCCCTTTTTGTCCGGCACAGGATCCGGCGGCGCCGGATCCTGCGGCATGGTGACAGAAAACGGAAGGAAAGAAAACAGTCCGGCGCTCAGAAACGGAGCAGGGCGGCGCCCCAGGTGAGACCGGATCCGAAGGCCGTGGTGAGCACCAGACTGCCGGGGCTGACGGCGCCGGCGGCCAGCGCTTCGGTGAGGGCGATGGGAATGGAGGCGGAGGAGGTGTTGCCGTAGCGGGCCAGGTTGGTGAAGACGCGCTCTTCGGGAACCCCCAGACGTTCGCCCACAGCCTGGAGAATGCGGATGTTGGCCTGGTGGGCCACCAGGAGAGAAATGTCGGAAATGGCGTACCCGTTGCGGGAGAGAATTTCTCCGCAGACGGAGGTCATGCTGCGCACGGCGTGCTTGTAGGTCTCCCTTCCGTTCATGCGGAGGAAGAAGCGGCTGTCCACGCGATCGCCCTTTCTGTAGGTGCAGGCCGTGCCGCCGCCCACCACGATGAGATCCCTGGCCGACCCGTCGCTGTGGCAGGAGACGTCCTCAAGCCTGGCGCAGGCGCCCTGGGGATCGGCCGTGATGACGGCCGCGCCCGCGCCGTCGCCGAAGAGCACGCAGGTGGTCCGGTCTTCCCAGTCCACCCGGCGGGTGAGCGTCTCGGTGCAGACAAAGAGAATCTTCGCCGCGGGGTCCGCCTGCAGGAAGGCCCGGCAGATGGAGAGGCCGTAGATGAAGCCCGTGCAGGCGGCGGAAAAGTCGAAGGCCATGACAGGACCCGCGCCCACGCCGTCGGCCACGATGCAGGCCACGGAGGGGCTCAGGCTGTCCTGTGTGCCCGTGGCCACGATGACATGGGTGAGTTCGGAGGCGGGAAGTCCGGCCTTTTCCAGGGCCTTGCGACCGGCCATGATGCCGAGGTCGGAGGCGTTTTCGCCTTCCGCCGCCATGTGGCGGAAACTGATGCCGGTCCGTGTGCGTATCCACTCGTCGCTGGTGTCCACCATGCGGGTCAGGTCATCATTGGAGAGCACCCTTTCGGGATGGTGCAGGGCAAGGGAGCGGATATGCAGGTCAGTCATAAGGATCCTGGGTTAGAGGGCGCTGGAATACCGGGTCAGCTCTTCGTTGGCCACGATGGTCTCGGCGAGCTTGGCCACGGTCTGCTTGCGGACGAAGGTGCCGGCCATGCGGACGGCGTTGGCCATGGCGCGGGAGTTGGAGCGGCCGTGGCAGACGATGGAAAGGTTCCTGAGGCCCAGAAGCGGGGCGCCGCCGTATTCGGCGTAGTCGATGGTCCGGCGGAACTTTCTGAAGGCCCCCCGCGCCAGGAAGGCGCCCAGCATGGGGAGCACGCCGGACATGAAGGTCCGCTTGAGCATGTGGGTCAGGGAAGTGGCGAGCCCTTCGCTCATCTTGACGACGATGTTGCCCACGAAGCCGTCGCAGACCACAACGTCCACATCGCCCGTGAAGATGTCCCGGCCCTCGGCGTTGCCCACGAAATTGAGGTGCTTTGCCATCTTGAGCAGTTCGTAGGCTTCCTTGACCTGCGAATTGCCCTTGCCCTCCTCCTCGCCGATGGAGAGGATGGTCACCCGGGGAGACTCGTAGTCCAGGATGTCCCGGGCAAAGGCGTCGCCCATGAGCCCGAACTGGAAGAGGTGCCAGGGCCGGCAGTCCACATTGGCGCCCACATCGAGCAGGACGACGGGCTTCTTCTCCGTGGGAAGAATGGTGCAGAGAGCCGGACGCTCCACGCCGGGGAGACGGCCGATGATGAACATGCCGCAGGCCACGGCGGCGCCGGAATGCCCGGCGCTGACCACCGCGTCCGCGGCTTTGTTCTGTACCAGCCGGCAGCCGATCTGGATGGAGGATTTCTTCTTGCGGCGCAGCACGTCCGCCGGGCGCTCGTTCATGAGCACCACTTCATCAGCCTGAACGATCTCAAAGTCGGCGCCGGCCGTGTTCATCTTGTCAAGAACGGCCTGAACGCGTGGCGTGTCGCCCACAAGCAGGACTTTCAGCCCGTCCGTTCTGGACGCCTCGATGGCGCCGGGGACAAGGACGGAGGGGCCGAAGTCGCCGCCCATGGCGTCGACGGCAATGATGGGGCGATCGCTCATGATGTTTCCTTCGGGCCTCTTCCCGCCGGCGGATCCTCCCGGATGCCGGGGAAAGGGCTCCGGCCCTCAGGCCGGAAAAGGAGACGTTCCCCTGCTCTTTCAGCGGGCGGTTTCGGCAGACCCGAGAACGGTGGCCAGGGGTTCGTACTTTTCAGGAAGTTTGTGGCCGTTGTAGGTCCTGCAGGACGGGCAGACGCTGTGGGGTCTGGTGGGCTGACCGCAGGAGCAGAAGATGACGGTGGGGGTGGCCACCCGGTCGTGGGAACGGCGCATCCCTTTGCGGGAGCGGGATTTCTTGTTTTGCTGAACAGCCATGGGAAGATTCTCCTATCGGTTCTCCGGGCGGGGCCGGGAGGCCCGTTCGGGCCTGAACGGCGGCCTGGGCGCGGAGCGGAAAGCTTGAAAAAGGCAGGAAGACGCGCCCCCTCAGGGGGCGTTTTCAAAGAACTGAGCTCTATCAGAAAGCGCCCTTTCTGTCTATGATTTTTCAATGCGCAGGCCGCGCAGCACGGCGAGCCTGGGGTCGCCGTCGTCCGGGGCGCAGCCGCAGGGACCCAGATTCAGATCCGCCCCGCAGCGGGGGCAGAGCCCCCTGCAGTCGGGCCGGCAGAGGGGCGTCGCCGGCAGAGCCAGGGCGAACTGTTCCCAGGCGATGGCCGAAAGATCCAGCATGAGGGCGCCGTGCTCGAAGATCAGATGATCGTCGCCCTGGGCGAAATCCGTTTCGGGCAGGGCCTCGTCCGCCTCGGGCTGCTGGACATAGTCCTCGTAGGGCTCGTCCAGATCAAGAGCGACATCGGCCGTGCAGCGGCTGCAGGGGAGGATCACCGAGGCCCTGAGGCGGCCGCGCAGAAGCCAGCCTTCGTCCACCGGCAGGATGTTGACCTCAAGCTGAGGGGTTCCCGCCAGGCGGCAGTCCATGTGAAATTCCTGCAGAGGGCCTTCCCAGACGGCGGCGTCATTCACAAGCCAGCTTCTGCCGGCCGGGGGAATGTCCCGCAGGGGGATGTGCAGAGGATTTTTGGTGGGCATGATCACTCCGGGAGACCGGGAGGGTTCCGTCTCAGAGCTCCGTGGCGAAGAGCAGGACGGCCAGACCGGCGAAGATGACGGCGGAGAGGCGGTTCAGGATGATCTGCCCGCGGTCCGTGCCGCTGAAGCGGGAAAAGAGGCGGCCCGAGAGCAGGGCCACCGAGGAAAAGGCGACCAGGGTCCCCAGCATGAAGACAAGGCCGAGCTGGAAGCACTGCCAGCCGACGCTCCCTCTGGAGATGTCGCAGAACTGGGGGAGGAGGGCCAGGAAGAAGAGCGTCACCTTGGGATTGGTGATGTTCATGACGATGCCGCGGCGGTAGAGAGCGGCATAGCCCGCGAAGGCCGGGCGGGCCCCCTGGGCGCGCACGGCGGCGGCCTTCCAGGCGAGCCTGGCGAGCCAGAGCAGATAGAGGGCGCCCGCGCACTTGATGACGGTGAAGGCCACGGGCGAGGCCATGATGAGGGCGGCCACGCCCAGAGAGACCAGCGCCGTGTGGTACCAGAGGCCTGTCAGAAGACCGGCCATGGTGGCGAGGCCGGCCCTCGCCCCGTGCACGGCGGAGATGGTCAGCACGAAAATGATGTCCGGTCCGGGGGCATAGCCCAGAAGCACGGAGGTGACGAAAAAGGAGAAGGCGGTGGCGAGGGAGATCATGCCGAAAGACCGTGCAGACGCGCCTCCTTGCGGGCGGCGGGCGTTTTTTTCACCAGAGCTTCCAGGCGCAGGGCCTCGGAGCGGCTTCGGCAGGGACGGGCGAGAAGGAGCCGGACGGGTCTGCGGGAGCGCGTGTAGCGGGCGCCGCCTGGGAGGGCGCCGTTGTGCTGGGCCAGGCGGCGGGAAGGATCCGTGGTGCTCCCGCAGTAGAGGCTCCCGTCAGCGCAGCGCAGCAGGTAGACGTACCACGGAGCTCCGGTCCCGGGGGTGTCGGGCACGGAGGCCACGGAAGTCCGCCTCAGACCAGACGCGAGACCAGGAGCATGCTGGCGAGCCAGGTGCCCGTGCGCCAGAGCCAGGGATTGGGGACGCGGCCGGCCAGAAGACTGCGCAGCATCCAGTAGAGCCCGACGGCGCTGCCTGTGACGTAGAAGAAGGCAAAGCCCAGAGCGGCCAGGAAGCCCCACTGCATGAGGCAGTAGAAAAAGAGGAAGAGGGTGATGATTCCGGCGTACTCGCGGCCCTGATGGCCCGGTGAGGCGGGGCCCATCATGGAAAAATAGGTATAGCGGGTCTGACCGGACCCGCGGCCGTAGTCGGAGCCGGTATTGACGACTTCAGCGTCAACGACTGTCTGCCGCTGTTCCCTGCGTTCGTTCATGGCGTACCCGTGGAACCCGCGCCCTGGCTTCAAAAAAAGTCTTCCGCCGGAGCAGAAAGGGCGCAAAGGCGCGGAAAAAAGGGGGAAAAGTGAGCCTTGAGGAGAGAGACACAAGGAAAAATAGTGTCGGAAGAGGCGGCTGTCAATCGAAGGCCCGGGCCTTCAGGGCTGCAGCAGGAACGACGGGGAACCGGTGACGGCCCTGAGACGGCCGCTCTGAAGGCGCCGGACCGGCCGGCAGACCCGGGACTTCTGCCGGAAGAGACCGCTTCCCGGGAGATGCCCGGGGCGCCGGGCTGCCGGGCTGCCGCGGGGGAAAAGGGATCTTCGAAAAGGCGCGCCGGCTTGCCCGGAAGGGCTCCGGCATGCGATACTGGCCCTCGGTCTATTCAGCAGCATATCGCCGGAATTCGGCAGGGAGGCCCTGGTATGGGATTCTGTCTTGATCCGGGACTGGAGTTCTTTGCCGCGTTCCGTGAGTGGAACTGTTATTACGTCGACAAGACAGGTTTCCTCGAAGAATTT
>CAZFTQ010000044.1:0-19649 GCA_964522365.1 uncultured Desulfovibrio sp.
ATGGGGAAAAGATGATTCCTTCAAAGGGGTTTTCTTCAGGGGGAAGGCGACTGAGTGTCCCGTGAAACAGGAGATTCGGATACTTCATGTCTCCTTGCACTCCGGACAGTGGCGTAACCTTGCCGATTCCGGTTTCAAGTGCAGGATGAGTGAGCAACTATATACCATCCAAGAGAATCTGAATATCCGGGGTGGAAGATCCGTCCCGGGAGTTCGGAAGAGGCCTTCGGAGATTCTCTTCCTCCCAAGTTTTGATCTGAAGCCCGCCTTCGGCGACAAGGGTTTCCAGGCTTACCGGGACAGCCTGAACAGCGACAGCTTCAGCAGACTGGTAGAAGCCGTCAGACGCCTCAAGGAAGACATCGCCGAAGACGATTCGCACGGCGAGGGATTTCGTCTCGTGCTCAGCTTTTTCATCAATCTGAAACCCGGGGAAGCGACCTTGTGAACAGTTTCAGTTCCTGAAGGGATACTGGTTTGACGAGCCCAGCAAGGTAGAGATAACGTGCTTCACGCTGAAGATCGCAGTCAGGAGGTCAGGATAAGGAGCAGGTCCGTTGCTGCGGCCTCCTTCTTCGACCGGAGACTACGGCCTGCGAGGCAGGAATCATGTCCGGGACTGATTCCAGGACAGAAGAGCAAGTGCAGTTCTTCGCCACCCGGGACATTCCGATGTCTGTGTTGAAAGGATCTCCCATATGGGCGAAGGGTCTCGGGGAAAGGTTCGCTCTCTCAACCCGTCAGAAAGAGAAGGAATAGTAGAGATGCCAAATTTCAGCTGGATAGAGTTCTATACCGCTTTCGCGACGCGTCTGCTGGACTACAAGGATGACAGAATCACCCTCATTGAGCAGATACAAGAGGCGTATGCAGCTATCCACAGGAGACTGCCCAACCTGGGAGCAAACGGCGAAACTCAGGATATTGACCCTTTTACCGTCTTCTCGCTGTTCAACAGAAGACGCGACCCAAATTATCGAATGCCCATCATCGCCTCGTTGAACGATGTATTTAATGTTTCTGAAGAACTCCCAGATGGTTTTGACGGCGCCGCTACACTCAAGGCCCAATTCTATAGAACGGAATCCAAGGAACAGGATATTAACAATCTGTGGATCCTCTTTGAGGCTGCCTTATCCCTTGCTGAAAAGGATACTCCTGACACGCGTGATCACTTCATCAGCGCCTTCAATCAGGCGCCAAGGGTGCACATTGTGAGATGGAGCATCATAAGAGGTCTCTCCTTGATCCGACCTGAGAGGTACCTGAATCTTGATGATCACACTCGCCCTTATTTGAGGAAGTTAGGCGAAAAAATAGGTGAGGACATTGATGCGTTGGAGCAAGATTCAACCGGCAATGTGTACCTAAGACTGGGCGACACCTATCGCAGATTGCTTTCTGATGACCCCGCTCTGCCCCAATCCTTCCCTGAACTTTCCTACCGAGCGAGGAATCCATTGGAACAGGAAGAACCTGCCCCTGAAGACGGCGTCTCCCCGGAAAAAGACGCGGGGACCGGGACAGAAGAGACTCCTGAAGACGGGCAGGGAGAAAAGACCAACGGGTCCTACACGGAGAAGGATTTTCTTGCCGAAGTGTTTGTCAGCAAGGACTTCTACAAGACCGTGACAGGTCTTCTGCGGGAGAAAAAGAACATCATCCTGCAGGGCGCGCCGGGCGTGGGCAAGACCTATCTGGCCAGGCGTCTCGCGTATGCCATGATGGGCCGCAAGGACGAGGACAGGATCCGGATGGTGCAGTTCCATCAGAGCTATTCCTATGAAGACTTCATCATGGGATACCGTCCCACGGAAACCGGCTTTGAACTGCGGAACGGCACGTTTTACTCCTTCTGCAAGCTTGCTGAGAATGATCCCACCAAGAAATACTTTTTCATTATTGACGAAATCAACCGCGGCAATCTGAGCAGAATCTTCGGCGAACTCTTCATGCTCATCGAGCATGACAAGCGGGGCGCGGAGAACAGCCTGAAACTCCTCTATTCCGGCGAACCGTTTTCCGTCCCGGAAAATGTCTTCTTCATCGGCATGATGAACACCGCCGACCGTAGCCTCGCCATGCTAGACTATGCCCTGCGCCGAAGATTTGCCTTTGTCGACCTGAAGCCCGCGTTTGAGTCCGATAGGTTCAGAGAATACCAAAAAAAACTGAACAGTTCCGTCTTCGACAAGCTGATCGAATGTGTCAAAAACCTGAACGAAGAGATCGCCAAGGACGATTCGCTCGGCGAGGGATTTCGTCTCGGGCACAGCTTTTTCTGCAATCTGAAGCCCGGGGAAGCGACCCCGGAAAAGCTCTCCAGGATAGTTGAATATGAGCTGATTCCGTTGCTGAAGGAATACTGGTTCGATGAGCCCGGCAAGGTGGAGAACTGGCGTGGCACGCTGAGGGACGCGGTCAGGGGATAAGGCTAAGAGACAGGTCCGCAGCGGCCTCCGTTGTCGGCCGGAGACCGCGCTCCGTGAAGCTGGAACCATGTCCGGGACTGTTTCCAGGCCGGGAAAACATGGACAGATCTCCGCCGCCAAAGACATTCTGATGTCCGTCCCGGAGGCCATCGCCCAAGGGAGTGAAGAGGAGAGGCGTCCGCCCGGCATTTTGTCGGAAAAAGGAGAAATAGTAGAAATGGAAAGTCAATTCAGCTGGATAGAGTTCTATACCGCTTTCGCAACGCGTCTTCTGGACTACAAGGATGACAGAAGCGGTCTGATTCAGAAGATAAAAGAGGCGTTTTCAGCTATCCCCATGAATCTGCCAAAACTGGAAGCAGACGGCGAACCCCAGGATATTGACCCTTTTTCTGTCTTCGCGCTCTTCAATAAAGGGCTCAACACAGAGAATCGAAGACGCGTCATCGACTCCTTGAAGAAAGAATTTGCTGTTTCAGGAAAAGTACCGGATGATTTTCCCGGCGTTCCCATTATGGACAGCAGGAATGCCACTTTCTATGGTTTCGGAGAGAAGCGGCAGCCGGAAGACATAGACAATCTGTGGACTCTCTTTGCGGCGGCTCTTGCTCTTGCCGAAGAGGATACGGCGGACAAGCGTGGAGTTTTCTGCGCAGCGTACGATCAGGCGCTGAAGCAGTACGCGGTGAACTGGAACATCACGATGGGGCTCTACTGGATTCGCCCTGGGACATACATGAATCTGGATTCCTGCAACCGCTCGTTCCTGTCCAGCCCCGCCAACGTCCCTGAGAGTCTGGCAGAAGAATTCGGGACGCTGAAAAATCCTCCGTCCGGTGAGGTGTATCTGAATCTGCGTGATGAATGCCGGGATGTTCTTTTTTCCGGAGAGTTCCCGTTCAACTCCTTTCCTGAACTTTCCCACACAGCATGGGCTTTAAAACAGAAAGACGGCGCTTCTCCCGAAAAAGAGGCAACAGCCGGGACAGAAGAGACTCCTGAAGACGGGCAGGAAGAAAAGTCCAACGGGTGTCCGGCCTACACGAAGGAAGATTTTCTTGCCGAAGTGTTTGCCAGCAAGGACTTCTACGACACCGTGACAGGCCTTCTGCGGGAGAAAAAGAACATCATCCTGCAGGGCGCGCCGGGCGTGGGCAAGACCTATCTGGCCAGGCGTCTCGCGTATGCCATGATGGGCCGCAAGGACGAGGACAGGATCCGGATGGTGCAGTTCCATCAGAGCTATTCCTATGAAGACTTCATCATGGGATACCGTCCCACGGAAACCGGCTTTGAACTGCGGAACGGCACGTTTTACTCCTTCTGCAAGCTTGCTGAGAATGATCCCACCAAGAAATACTTTTTCATTATTGACGAAATCAACCGCGGCAATCTGAGCAGAATCTTCGGCGAACTCTTCATGCTCATCGAGCATGACAAGCGGGGAGAAGAAAACAGCCTGGACCTCCTCTATTCCGGCGAAGCGTTTTCCGTCCCGGAAAACATCTTCTTCATCGGCATGATGAACACCGCCGACCGCAGCCTCGCCATTCTCGACTACGCCCTGCGCCGGAGGTTTGCCTTTGTCGACCTGGAGCCTGCGTTTGAGACCCCTAGGTTCAAAGACTACCAAGAAGAACTGGAAAGTCCCGTCTTCGACAAGCTGATCGAATGTGTCCAAAAACTGAACGAAGAGATCGCCAAGGACGATTCGCTCGGCGAGGGATTTCGTCTCGGGCACAGCTTTTTCTGCAATCTGAAGCCCGGGGAAGCGACCCCGGAAAAGCTCTCCAGGATAGTTGAATATGAGCTGATTCCGCTTCTGAAGGAATATTGGTTTGATGAGGCTGAGAAAGTGAAGAAGTGGAGAGAAGATCTGAAAAAAGCCATCAATGAAAAGTCCACGTCTTCGACAGGCTGATAGAATGTGGTCAAAGAACTGAACAAAAAAACACCCAGGACGGTTCGCTCGACGAAGGGTTTTGTCTCGGGTACAATTTTTGCGATCTGCAACCCAGGGAAGAGAGCCCGGCAAGGCTCTTTAAGGATAGTGGAATATGGCTGATTCCGCCTCTGAAGGAATACCGGTTCAACGAACCCGGCAGGGTAGAGAGATGGAGCGTCGAGCTGAAAAGGGCAGTCAGGTGATTCGGATCCAAAATATTTACTATATGCTGGCCTATGCCTTCCAGATACTGAACGAGCGGGGCTACAGAAGAGTCGCCGCCGAGCACTTCGAAAACACGGCTGAACTGTGTTCCGCCATACTTGCCCGGGGAATCAGCACGCAGGTGAAGCGCGGCCTTGTGAAGCAGTACATCCCGGAAACGGATGCTCTCAATACCCTTCGCGGCAGGATTGACATTTCTGAATCCATCAGGATGCTGACCTTTCGTCAGAAAAAGATGTTCTGTTCATGGGACGAATTTTCCGTGAACGCCTACATGAACCGCATCATCAAATCCACCGTCTTTCTGCTCCTGAAGTCTGACATTTCTGAGGCTCGCAAGAAGGAACTGAAAAAACTCATGCTGTATTTTGCGGATGTCGAACCGCTTGACATCAGCAAGATCAACTGGAAAATGCAATACTGCAGAAACAACCAGTCATACCGGATGCTGATATCCATATGTTATCTGATTGTCAAGGGACTCCTCCAGACTCGGTCCGGCGGGACTATAAAACTCATGGACTTTCTGGATGATCCGCAGATGTATCGCCTGTATGAAAAATTCATTCTGGAGTACTATCGGAAAGAAATTCCGCAGATAACGGCAAATCCCGAACGTATCCCCTGGTGCCTTGAAGAAGAAAAGAACTACATGCTCCCTGCGATGCAGAGCGACATCACACTGCGGCAGGGAAACAAGGTGCTCATCATAGACGCCAAGTACTACTCGCACGCGACACAGAATCAGTTCGAGAAGCATACCCTGCACTCAGACAATCTCTATCAGATTTTTACCTATGTAAAGAACATGGAATACAGACTGGCCGCCGACAAAATTCCGCACACGGTTTCCGGCATGCTGCTCTACGCCAAAACCGACGAAGAAATACAGCCGGAGGGCAGTTACATGATGCACGGCAACAGGATCAGCGTGACGACCCTCGATCTCAATCAGCCTTTTGCAGGGATCCGGGCGAAGCTGGACAGCATTGCGAAAGACTATTTTCACATAGCGCCCTAGAGGCATGTTTTCCCGACAGGAAGGCTCCTGCATGCAGGCGGTCAGCACCCTCCAATGCTGACGGATCGCCCCGTGGAAAAGGCGAACCCCGGGCTCTGAAATTCAGCTCGTCCTGCAGGCGCGCGGAGATGCTTCCGGACGGAAAGGAACTGCGCGACATCGTCCGTCCCCTTGAAGAGTTGAGATCGGGAGCGGCGAATCCCTTTTCGCCTGTTCCCTCTAAGCTCTGATGCCCAGCGTGCGCATGAGCTCGGCATCGAAGTCTGCCTCTGCCCCTGCTGTCGTGAGGTAATCCCCCGTCATCATGCCATTGGCTCCTGCAGCGTAAAGCCAGCTCTGCCAGGATCCGAGTACATGGCTGCGGCCTCCGGCTATAAGGATGTCGCGGGCAGGGTTGACGATGCGGAACAGCGCGATGCTCCTGAGCGCCTCCTGCGGAGGGAGTTTCGGCATGTTTTCAAGAGGGGTGCCGGGAATGGCGTTGAGAAAGTTGACAGGGATGGAGTCCACGCCGAGTCCCGCAAGAGTGAACGCGAGTTCAACGCGCTGCGCTCTGCTTTCGCCGAGGCCGAGTATTCCGCCGCTGCACACCTGCATTCCCGCGTTTCGGGCAGCGCGCAGACTCTCCGTGTCTTCAGAGTAGGCGTGGGTAGTGCAGATGCGCGGGAAGTAACTCCGTGCCGTTTCAAGGTTGTGGTGATACCGGGTCATTCCAGCCTCAGCATAGCGCTGCGCCCGCTCAGGGCTGAGGATGCCCAGGGATCCGCAGACGCTGATGCCTGTCTCCTGAATGATGCGTTCCGTGGCGCGGCAGAGTCTGTCCACGTCCTTTTCGTCAAGCTCCCTGCCGCTCGTGACGATGCCGAAACGGATATCCCCGGACTCCCTGGCCCTTGCGGCACGCTCAACGAGAATGTCCTCACTGACAAAGGGATACACTGGCACCTTTGTCCTGTAATGGGCCGACTGGGCGCAAAATGCGCAGTCTTCCGGACAAGCTCCGGACTTCGCGTTGACAATGCCGCAGTTGAAGAAAGAGGGGGACATCGCCGCCCTGACGGCACCGCCTACGGCGATGAGATCCAGCGTGTCGCCGGCAGGCAGTTCAGCCAGGGAAAGGGCTTCCGGCTCGGTCACCAGAGGAGAAGGGCCGTCAAGGCGTGTCTGTTCATCGGCGAGGCGGGCAAGGACGGTGCGGAGCAGAGAATTCATGAAGTCTCCTGACAGGCATGATTGGAATGTTTCGGATAAGGTTCTGTCTGAAAATGTCTGTGTTTCAGGTTTCCGGCAGTGTCACGGCCACCCCCACGGCGGAGATTTCAGGGCGAAAAGTCCGTCTGACAATGCCAGCCACGGCGCGCAGAGAGCAGACAGCTGACGGAAGTCCCGGCGCAGGCGGGGAAGAACAGGCTTCGGCGCGCAGAGGCCGGATCCTTGCGGAGGCTCCTGCGCACGCAGGAAGGAGGCGCAGAAAAAGGCGCGTTCTGACGCGCCTTTTTCCGTGCCCGGACATCTCCCGCCGCGGCTTCGGACTCCAGACGTCATCGCCGCGCCACGGCGTCCACAAAGGCGTTGTACTCCGCCCGGCACGCCTCCCAGGCCTCGTTGAGATCCCGGCGCACCAGGGAGTGGAAGGTTTCCTCCCTGCCCCGCCGGCACTGGGCAAGGACGGCGCGGGCCTTCCTGAGGAAGTGCCTGTAATGCATTTCTATCTCGCCCGGCAGGGGAAAGGGCAGACGCTCCGCCCGGGTGAGTCCCTCTTCCAGACCGTTCACCAGACTGTCCAGCGCGGCCGCGTCCAGAGTCCTTCCCGTCGTGAGCCGCTCAACGCGTCCGGCGAGCTCCGCGGCCAGAAGCACATGGTCGTGGAGGGGATGGCCGCGCAGCAGGACTTCCTGGGCCTCGTTGCCGGCCTTGCGGACGCGCGTGAGAAAGGCCTCGCGGGCCGCCGTGAAGCGTCTGTGGCTTTCCCGGAATTCCCCGCTGAGTTCCCGGCCGAGCCTGCCGTCATCCACGATGGTCTTGTCCGCCGCGTAGGCCCCCAGGCGGGAATAAAGCCTGCCCATGGCCACGCGCCCGGCGTCAATTTCCTCGAGCCGTTCCCGGAGTTCCTTCTCGTCCCCGAAGAGACCGGCCGGGGGCGTCAGGGCCTTGCGGGCGCAGTCCGCCGCGGGCTCGCGCCCGGCCTTGGGGAGCACATAGTCTTCCGCGTAGGTCTCCACCCCGTCCAGCAGACGCTCCGGATAGACCCCGCAGAGGCCCCCCAGCACCTGGTCCGCCGCGTTGGCGTAGTCCACAATCTTCAGGGCCGCCTCCCGCTCGGCCCCGGAGGCCGGAGGAAGCGGCTCGCTCAGGGCGTAGACGGCGGACGCCTTCTCGGACACGGGGGCCCTGGTCTCCTCCGCGGGTTTTCCGGAGGCGCCGGCCGGCGCCTGCGCCTCGCCCGGCCAGTACCGCGCAAGAAAGAGGATCACCGCGCCGAGGGCCGCCAGGAGCAGGAAAAGCCGGAAGCCCGATCTGGGCCTGGGCCCCCGTCTTTTCACCGTCCTTTCGGGGGAGCGTTCCTCAGACATGGGCCGCTATCCACTCGTCCAGGCCTTCCAGGGTCTCACCCCAGGGGAAGGAGCCCATGTCTTTGAGCGCGCTGCCGCAGCCGTAAAAAAGGGTGCCCGCCTTTTCGGCCGCGTTGAGATCCGTGGTGGCGTCGCCCACCATGAGGACTTCCGACGGCTCCAGCTTCAGGCGCCGGACGATCTCCGCCAGCACCTCGTCCTTGCCGGGCGGCGATCCCAGGATGTAGCGGAAGAAGGGCGCGAGGCCCCGCATGGTGATGACCTGAACCAGTTCCTCGGTGGGCGTGCCCGAGCAGACGCTCATGGGCAGGCAGCCGTGCCAGTTTCTGAGAACCGTCTCGATGCCCGGGATGAAGGGGCAGCGCATGACCTCGTCCAGGGCGTACTCCGCGAAGCGGCGGCCCCACTCCTCGGATTCCTCCTCGGTGATCTCCCGGCCCAGCACTTCCCGGAAGAACCAGGCAAACTTGAGATAGCGGCTCACGCCGCCGTGGGTGGCGTGGAAGAGGACAAAGCGGCGCCTGGCCAGAGGCCCGTAGGGCTCGGCCAGCCTGGCAAAGGCCCGGGTCTTGGTGGGCACGCTGTCCAGGATCACGCCGTCACAGTCAAAAACCAGTGCTTTCAGCGCCATGCTGACCTCTCTCAGATTCGGGAGTTCCGCCCCGCCGGCCGATGATCCGGGCGGGCACCCCGGCCGCGATGGCGCAGGGCGGCACATCGCGGGTCACCACGGCCCCGGCGCCGATGACGGCGCCGCGGCCGATGCGCACATCCGGCGTGACGACGCAGTTGGCCCCAATCCAGACGTCCTCCTCTATCACGATGACCCCGGGCACATGGCCCTGGTCCTGGATGGGGATGTCCAGCCGGTCGATGCGGTGGTTGGCGGCGCGCACCACGGTGCCGTCACCGATGGAGGTGCGGGAGCCTATGGTCAGGCTGCCGCTGTCGGCTCCCAGATGGACCCCGGGGGAGAGCGCCACCCGCTCGCCCAGTTCAAGAAGTCCGTCCTGGGCCGAGAGGATGCAGTCCCGGCCCACCCGGACGCCGTCGCCCAGGCTCATGCGGCGCATGCCGGCCAGAGAAATCCCCGTGCCGAAGCGCACGAAGCCGCATTTCCGGAAAAAGGGCTTCCAGCCCGCCAGACGCAGGGCGATGCCCAGGGGCGTGGGAATCCAGCCCAGCAGCGTCACCCAGACGTCCCTGAGAGCGGCGCCCAGACGGTCGGCCAGCGTCATGGACGGTACCTGGCCATGAGTTCGTCGCCCGTCATGAGACGCTCCACGCGGGCCAGATCCTCAGGCGTGTCCACGCTCCAGGTCTTGAACGCGGTGGGCACCATGCGGACCTTGCCGCCGTGCTCCAGAATGCGCATCATGTCCACGGATTCGATGATTTCCAGCGGGCTTTCCTCCATGGCGTTGAACTCCAGGAGATAGTCGCGGCGGAAGGGAATGATGCAGACCTGCTTGCGCATGGGCACCACGCTGACGCCCTTGCGGCGGGAGGGAATGGGCTCGCGGGAGAAGTAGAGCGCGTCGCTGTGACGGTCCACCACCACCTTCACTTCGTTGGGGTCCTCAAACTCCTGCACGGTGGCCATGTCCGCCATGAGATTGACCACATTGACGGAAGGATCCTCCAGCATGGGCCTGACGGCGTCATCGATCATCCTGGGCTGCACCATGGGCTCGTCGCCCTGGACCATGACCACGATGTCGATCTTCTTCCCCGTCGCCGCCTCGATCTTGAGCAGGGCTTCGGCGGTTCTGGTGGAGCAGCGGGTGTGGGTGTCCGCGGTCATGACGCACTTGAGGCCGGCCTTCGCGCAGTAGTCGGCGATGATTTCATCGCAGGTGGCCACATAGCTGTCCGAGAGAATGGGGCTCATGGCCGTGCGGAAGGCCACATGGCCCACCATGGGCACGCCGTGGATGAGAGCCAGAGGTTTGCCGGGATAGCGGCTGGAGCCCATGCGGGCGGGAATGATGGCGACAATGTTCATGCAAGTCTCCTTGGGAAGCGGCCCGGGGCCTCTCCCCGGTCCTAGTCGTCCGTGGGCACGAGGTAGCCGCCTTCGCTTGTCAGCTCGGGGTGGAGGCGCCTGTGCTCTTCTTCCATGACGCGGAGGATGCCCTGGCCCAGATCCACGGTGAGGGGCGGCACGAGCTTGCGGCCCACCTTGGGCATGAAGCTGTAGGGCGTGATCTGGTAGTGGCCGCTGTTGGGATCGTTCTGGTACTTGAGCTCGATCTCTCTGCCCAGAATCTCGCCGATCATCTTGAAGAGGTCGCCCACGCGCATGGGCTGGTTGCCCGTCACGATGATGTTCTGGTTGGCGTAGTCCGGACCCAGCACTTCCAGGGTGGCCTGGGCCGCGTCGTCCACATGGACATATTCCCGCAGGGCCGTGGGGGCGCCGTAATAGGTGATGCTGCCCGTGGTCATGGCCTCGTGGACAAAGCGGTGGATGGCGTTGCGGTTGTCGGCTCTGGGGCCGTAGAGGGATCCGTAGCGCAGGATGGTGTACTCGAGGCCGTGCATGGCCTGGTAGTTTTCAATGTAGATTTCGCAGGCCTGCTTGCTGCAGCGGTAGAAGCCCCCGGACCGGCCGTAGACATAGAGGGAGCTCGCGAAGATGTAGCGCCTGACCCTGTGCCTCCGGCAGGCCTCCAGAGCCATGACATTGCCCACCACATTGAGGCGGGCCGTGTCCACGGGCCGGCTGTTGGCCTCGCCGATGTCGGCGATGCCGGCGAAGTTGCAGACCACGTCGGCTCCTTCCACGGCCCTGTCGCAGACGGCTTCGTCCAGGATGCTGCCGACGATCATGGTCTGATCGGGCGTGGCCCAGGGCGAGGCCTGCACATCCACGATGGTCACCTCGTGGCCCGCGGAGGAAAGCCTGTCACAGACATGCGATCCGAGAAAGCCCGAACCGCCGAAAACGGTTATCTTCATGCTGTCTCCCTAGGTCCTGGCGGGACATTCGGCTGCCAGCCAGAGAAAGACGGTGTCAATGCCGTAGGCGATGAAGCGGGCGCCGCCGGCGATTTCCTTCCTGAGCGCCTCAGGGTCCGGCCGGACGATGTGGAGTCCCATGCGGGCGTGGCAGCGCCGGCAGATTTCATTGATGCGGGCCATGACCTCCCGGAAGCGGGGATGGTCGAACTGCCCCGTGATGCCCATGGAGCCCGAAAGATCATAGGGACCCACCATGATGGCGTCGAGCCGGGGGTGGGAGACGATGCTTTCGAGATTCTCCACGGCCCGGATGTGCTCGATCTGGGCCGCCAGGAAGAGATCCTTCGCCACCGTGCCCCGGTACCCGTCAAAGTTTTTCCCGAAGACATTGGCCCGGCAGTAGCCCACGCCGCGGTATTCGCCGGGCTTCTCCCCCTCCCAGTCGTCCAGGCCGGGATAGATGGACCAGCCGATGGCCCGGTCCAGCTGCCCGCGGCTCTCGATCATGGGAAAGATGAGACCCTGGGCGCCGGCCTCCAGGGCCGCCTTGATCTGGGTTTTGCTCGCCTCGGCCAGCCGGGCGAAGGGCACGGCGCCGCCGCACTCGATGGCCCGGAAGATGTCCGGCAGGCAGGTCCGGCCGAAGGAGCCGTGCTCCATGTCCACGGCAACCCAGTCGTAGCCGGCCCGGGCCATGAGCTCAGCCACGTCGGCCGAGGGCAGCTGCAGCCAGGTGCCCACCGTGGCCCTGTCCTGCGCCAGCCCGGCGCGGATCTCCGCAATGCTTCCCATACGCGTCCAACTCCTTGCGGCAGGGGCCAGATCCCCCGGCCGCGTCTAGAAAAAGCCTGTCAGTCCCGCCTGTCCCCGGAAGGCCCGGACTCAGACCCGCCCCGGAGGGCGCTGAGGTAGTCCTCCTCCGTGGGACGGGTCTCGGGAACGGTCCTTCCGAGGCGCGCCTTCAGCACGCCGACAAGGACCGGCAGGACGGAAATGCCGATGATGACATAGACGATGAGACTGAAGTGCTCCCGGATGAAGGGAAGGGTCCCCAGAAAGTAGCCCGCCGAGACGAGACCCCCCACCCAGAGCGCGCAGCCGAGCACATTGTACAGAAAGAAGCTGTGGGGATGCATGAGGGCCACGCCCGCCACGAAGGGGGCGAAAGTGCGGACGATGGGGACGAAGCGGGCGAGCACGATGGCCTTGCCGCCGTGGCGCAGATAGAAGGCGTGCGCCTCCAGGAGGTATTTCTTCCGGATGAAGCGGGAATCCCGCTGAAAGATGGCCGGGCCCGCCCTTCTGCCGATGAAATAGTTCACGGCATCGCCCGAGCAGCCCGCCAGAAGAAAGATGGCCATGGTGGCCGGATAGCCCATGACTCCGGTGCCCGCCAGCACCCCGGCCGCAAAGAGCAGGGAGTCGCCGGGCAGAAAGGGCGTCACCACGAGCCCCGTCTCGCAGAAGACGATGAGAAAGACGATGAGATAGATCCAGCTGCCGTACTGCGTGACGAGTTCCAGAAGATGCTCGTCCACATGCAGCACGAAATCCAGAAAGAACTGAAAGATGTCCATGTATCCTTGAAGGGGCTCCTGACGGGACGGAAAAACGCCCGGCGGTCCGGGCGGGAGGCCTGCGGCAAGGCCTTCTGAGAGCGCGGCGGGCAAGCGCTCTTGTACCTTAGCTTGCCCTGTGGCACAATACGCTAAGGAAACCGTCATTTCTTCCGATTGAGCTCCCTGGGAGCCCTGCTCCGGCGCGGTGCCGCATCCCGCCGGACGGCCCGCTCTTTCCTTCTGCCCAAGGTTTTCTGCCCATGCTTCCGCGCCCGACACCCGCGCCGCTTCCGGCAAGACATGCCCGCATCGTCTGCGTCCTCGCGCTGGTCTTCCTCTGCGCCCTGACGGTCTGCGCGCAGGCCGCCCAGCCCGGCCGCACGGTGGGCTTTCTCTCCCTGGGCTTTTCCGAACCGGAAGAAAACAGCCGCCTGGACGTCAATGTCTGGTACCCGGCCTCCTCCAGAAGCCAGCGCACCGTGCGCCTGCAGGCCTGGACCTTCCGGGCGGCCTCGGGCGCGGGCCCCGCGGAAGGCAGTTTCCCACTCATCCTTCTCTCGCATCCCTCGGCCGGATCGCGCTTCACCCTGCACGACACGGCCTCCGACCTGGCGGCCCGGGGCTTTGTGGTGGCCGCCCTGACCCACCCCAGGGACAATCTGGACTGCATGCCCGAGCCCTACACCTGGGCCCTCTTTGCCAACCGGACCAGGGATCTGGCCCGGGTGCCGGAACTCCTGCTCCGGCACAGAACCCTGGGCCCCGCCATCGATCCCGGGCGTCTGGGCCTTCTGGGCTTCGGGGCCGGCGGCACGGCGGCCCTCATTCTGGGCGGCGCCCTGCCCGAGTGCACGGACTGGCCGGCCTTCTGCAGGGACGCGCCGCCCGAAAAGGCGCTGCTCTCCCTCTACTGCAACGAATGGGCGAAAGCCCGCGTCGGCAAGGAGATCTGCGAAAAGCTTCCCCTGAAAAAGAGCCTGGCCGATACCCGCTTCAAGGCCGTGGCCGCGGTCAATCCGAGCTTTCCCATGCTCTTCACCGCCAATGCCCTGAACTATTTCCGCCCGGCGCTCTTCCTTGTCTCGGGCGGCAAGATCAAGGAAGAAAAGGCCGGAAAGGCGGCGCTCGAGGCCCTGGCGGGCCGGTTCCCGGAAAAACCCCGCACGCTGTATCTCTCCGGCGGCACTCCCGCCGCCCTCATGGCCGAGTGCCCCGACGAGCTGCGCTGGGATCTCCCCGAACTCTGCGGCGGCGTGGAGCCGGACCTGCGGCGGGAACTCCACAGACTCCTCGTTTCGGCCCTGGCGGACTTCTTTGAGGAGAACCTGGTCCGAAAGACCCCCGGCCCCCTCCCGGACCCGCCCGTCCTGGAATTCGTGGGCCCGCCCAGGCCTCCCGTCCAGGAAGAGAAGCACGAGCGTCCGCGGCGCAGGACCCGATCTTCCCAGACTCCGAAAACGCCTTCGCCCCTCCCGCCCCCGGTGAATTTTTGACGCCTTCAACCATTTGAAACTGTTTTCTTTTTCCTCTTTCTCCTGCGACTCTCATCTTGACAGAAAGCCCGGGACTCTCTAGGTTTTCAGGCGAGGCAGGGCCCGGACAGGCCCGCCGCCCAGCATTCTCTGACACCGGTGCACGTCATCATGCACAGTCCAGACGCATCCGCTGCCGAGCCCAAAACCCCGCAGGCACACCGCACGCCGCTTCTCACCACGGCCCTCACCGGCGTCTTTCTCGCCCTCTGCCTCTTCCTGGTCACCCACAGCGCCACGGAACCGGCCAAGGCCTCCTTTGACATGGCCGAACCGGGCTGGGTCTCCATGCCCGCGGGCGCCAGGTCCTCCTACCTGGGCATCCACGGCGGCACGGTCCCCGTGAGCCTCCTCGTCACGAGCACGGGCAACAGCCTCATCACCTTCGTGGGGCAGACCGGCAACGACTTTCTGGCGCTGCTCCGCAAGGCGGAGCTGCGTCTGCCCTCGCTGTTCAACAACAGCACCGAGCCCAAGGGCGACCTTCTGAGCAATCCCCGGCTCAAGGGCACCCCCAGCCTCAGGGCGGGCTCCGCCCAGGACAGCATGCCGGTCATCACCCTCTCGGACGACAGCATCTTTTCCCTGACGGACAAGCGCAGCCTCGTCCAGCCCTTCGGGCTTTCGGACGCGCCGCTGCGCATCGAGGGGAGCGTGAGCGTGCCGGATCGGCGGACCCAGCAGCCGCGCTACCATCTCCTCTGGGAGCCTGGGCAGTTCAGGCCCAGACAGAGCCAGGACAAAAACTGAAAGAAAGCGGAAAAGACCCGGGCGAAAGCCCGGGTCTTTCCTTTCCTCGCTTTTTTCACAGCGGCGCTCAGACCTCGGAAATGATGACGACCACGATGGGATCGCGGTCGAGCACCCCGCGGAAGAACTGGCGCAGCCCGCTGCGGATGCACTCCTGAAGAGGCCCCGAACTCTGGCCCGAGCGGTTTTTCTCAATCTCGTCGATGATCAGGCACTTGGCGTCGTCAAAGACATAGCGGTAATTCTCAAAGGCCACGCCGCGGGTAATGATTTCGGGACCGTAGAGCACAAAGCCCGTCTCGGCGTCCGTGACGAGCACGGCGATGACCATGCCCTCGTCGCCCAGGATGCGGCGCTCCCGCAGGACGGAGACGCCCACGTCGCCCACGCCCTTGCCGTCCACCAGGGTGTAGTCCACCCGGATGGAGGGGAGCGTTTCCAGGCCCTCCGCGTCCAGGCTCAGGGGGTGGCCGTCCTCCACCACCACGACCTTTTCCGGGGCAACGCCGCATTTCTGCGCCAGGCGGCCGTGCTTGATGAGGTGGCGGTACTCGCCGTGCACCGGCACAAAGTATTCCGGCCGGGCGGCCAGGATCATCTCCGCCAGTTCCTCCTGCTGGGCGTGGCCCGAGGCGTGGATGGCGTAGACGCTCTCGTAGAGCACCTCCGCCCCCTGGCGGTAGATTTCGTCAATGAGCTGGGAAATGACCCGGGCGTTGCCGGGAATGACCCGGGAGCTCATGACCACGGTGTCGCCGGGATGGATGGAAAGCTGCCGGTGGCCGCCGTAGGCCATGCGGGAAAGGGCGCTCATGGGCTCGCCCTGGGCCCCCGTCACGATGAGGACGAGCTCGCTGTCAGGCAGGTCCGGCACGCCGGCGTAGGCGTTGTAAAAGGCCGCGGGCAGCCGGAGGAGCCCGAGCTCGCAGGCCATCTCGATGTTGTTGGCCAGGCTGCGGCCGCTGATGACCACCGTGCGGCCGTAGGCCTCCGCCAGGTCGAAGACTTCCTGAATGCGCTGGAGATGGCTTGAGAAGAGCGTGATGACGATGCGCTCCTTGGCGTTCGCGAAGACGCGGTCCAGGGACTCCTTGACCTGCCGCTCCGTGAGGCTGCGGCCCTCGCGCTCGATGTTGGTGGAATCCGACATGAGCAGGCGCACGCCCCCGGGTCCCGCGAAATCCCGGAAGAGATCGAGATCCGTGCCGGGGCCCGAGAGGGGATTGGGGTCCAGCTTGAAGTCGCCCGTGTGGAGGATCCTGCCGACCGGCGTCTCCACGCCCAGGGCGTAGCCCTGGGGGATGGAGTGGCAGACCGGGAAGTAATGGAAGCGGAGGTCTCCCAGAACCGTCTCATCCCCGGGCTGCACCGGGCGCAGCTGCACCAGGTCCAGAATGTCGTGCTCCCTGAGCTTGTGCGCCACCAGGGCCAGGGTGAGGGGGGAGCCGTAGATGTCCGTTCCCCGGACTTCCCGCACTATCCACGGCAGGGCGCCGATGTGATCCTCGTGGCCGTGGGTGAGGACGATGCCCAGCAGCTGATTCTTGACGGCGGAGACCGCCCCGAAGTGGGGGATGAGCACGTCCACGCCCAGATGCTCGTCGCTGGGGAACATGAGGCCGCAGTCCACCATGACCACGCCCCGGGACGTTTCCCAGAGCTGGCAGTTGAGACCGATCTCCCCAAGGCCCCCGAGGGGCGTGATGACTAGTTTCCCGGCGTCCATGGCTGCTGCGTGAAGGCTCTTCACTCCTCCCTGTCTTACAGAAGATCCGGATGAAATTCGCCCATCTCCACATAGAGGGCGGAAAGCGCTGTGAGCCAGTCGCCCCGGGCCGCGGTGAGCGCGGCCTGGGCCGCCAGCAGCTTGGAGGAAGCGTCCAGCACGTCAAAATTGGTGCCCACCTGCTCGCGGTAGCTGGCGAGGGCCGCGTCATAGGCTTCCCGGGCGTGTCCCAGGTTCCGGCGGGCCACCTCGATGCGGCGTCCGGCCTCGCGCAGGGCCAGGAACTTTTCCTTGACCGCGGAGCCCGCGTCCAGCAGCAGGCCGCGGGCCTGGCTGCGGGCCTTGGCCACCAGCCAGCCGGCCTGCTGATCGGAAAAATAGGTGGTGCCCCACTGGAAGACTTCCCAGGAAAGGGAGGCGCCCGCTTCCCAGGTGGTGGAGCGGCTGGAATTGTCGCCGCCGCGCTGCAGGCCCGGCGTGTTGCCGGTATTGGTGATGCTGTAATAGGCCTCCACCTGGGGATAGTAGCCGCTGCGGGCGATGAGCCGGTCCTTGACGGCCATTTCCACGGCCTTGTAGCCCACATAGAGGTCCGGGCGAAGCCGGCTCGCCGTCTCAAGACACTCTTCCAGGCTCCGTTCGAAGCGCCGCGTCACCAGGGCGCCCTCGTAGCGCACCTTCTCGGTGACAGGCAGACCCAAAAGGGCGTTGAGCCGGGCAAGGGCCGTCTCGGCCTCGTTTTCGGCCGTGATGAGGGCGCGCTCGGCGTCGCCCAGGTCCACCTGGGCCTGAAGCACGTCCAGTCTCGGACGCAGACCGACATCGTGGAAGGCCGTGGTGATCTCCACCTGGTCCCTGAGTCTGGCCGCGTTCTCGCGCTGGCTCGCCGCGTTTTCCCGGGCGCAGAGATAGCTGATGAAAGTCTGCTGCACCTGGCCTGTCACATAGAGTTCGGACTGGCGCAGGGCGGCCTTGTCGCTTTCCGCCTGCAGGGCCTGCTTCTGGTAGGTGCCCAGGTTGCGGAAACCGTCAAAAAGAATCTGGGAGACCTGGACATTCCAGGTATAGGTGCCCCTGGAAGGCAGGCGGGTGGTCATCTGGCCGCCCGGCTCCCGGTTCTGCCGGGAATAGGCGTAGCCGTAGGTCGTGCTGAACGAGGGAAAGAGCTCGGCCAGCGCGGATTTGCCGCCTTCCTCCGCCGATCTGGCCTGCGCTTCGGCGGCGCCCAGGCTCGGGTTGTAGTCCAGGGCGTGGCGCACGGCCCGGCCCATGGAGAGGCTTTCCGTGACGGGCTTCGGCGTGCGGGCCTTTCTGCCGGACTCGAAGCGGGCCGCGCCCAGGGGTCTGGCCGCCGTGGAGCTCAGGGCCGGCCCGAACGCGTCGGGATCGGCGGCGTCGGCCAGAACCGGCAGAGGCACGGACAGGCCCAGCAGCGCCGCGAGGGCGACCGCGCGCCGCATCCTCGCGAAGAGGGCGGATCCTGAATGGGCCTGGTGTGTCTGCATGGGGGGACTATACAGAATTCCCCGGTGCCCCTCAACTCAGAGAGCGCCGGAGAGCGCGGATGCGCCGGACAGAAGGGCGGAAGAAGCGCTTCCGGAAGAAGCCGTCCCCTTCCCCGGACAGACCTTCTCCCGGGAGGAGACGGGACGCAGCGCCGTGACGGACAGGCGTGCCGGAATGAAACGGGGCCTCCCCTCCCAGGCCAGGGTCGGAGCAGGCCCGGGAGAGGGGCCCTGCGGCGGTTCTTCGTGGGGAGTCTTCCGCCGGCGGGAAAAGTTCTCCGAATGGACTGGATGGCCAGTTTTCTCCCTGTCCGCGGGCCTGCCGCCGCTTGCTGAGGCCTGGAGACAACATCTTGCTTTTACTGATTTTTTATGAGCACTGGACAGGTCTGAAAAGAGCTCCTCTTTTTTTCTGTGCATTGGAATTTTCCCTTGACGGCAGAGAGAATTCTGGTAGACTTGTCTCCTCAAAAGTGTCGATACCCATCCAGTGCCGATCAGCGTGCTGAATGTGCCCGAGAGAAAACGGAGAAAGGGCAGTTCGCACGAAAGGCATCCTCATGGGTTCCTGCGCATTCGAAAAAGTGCGCGCCGCGTTTCGTTTCCCTGGCATTGTCCGCTTTGCCTGCGGAAACGGCTTGTCATCCTCAACAACTGGAGAAGACGGAAAATGACGGACCCCGACAGGAAAGAACAAGAAAACCGCATCCTCGCCCACCTCCGCGGACTCTGTGCCGGCGGGATCAGCACCATCAGGAAGGACAGCGTCACGGTGAGCGTCCTGATGTTTTACCGCTACGTGTCCGAAACCATGACGGCCTACCACAACAACCGTCTGTCCGGCGACTACGCGCAGATGCCGGACGAAGAGGCGAAAGTCCTCCGCGAGGCGACGATGAGGGAAAGGGGCGTGTTTCTCCTGCCCAGCCAGCTCTTCGGCAATGTCCTCCGCAACGCCGGCGGGAACTCGGAGCTGGCGGAAAACCTCGGGGAGACGCTCCGGCAGCTGGCCTCTCCCGACGGGGAGGGACGGGAGCGCTCCGATGTCCCCGAGCTCTTCCAGGAGCTGAATGTGAACAGCGGGAGGTACAGAATGACCGTGGCCAGAAGAAACAGAACCCTGGCCATGCTCCTGGAGGTCATGACGGAACGCCGGCTCTTCTGTGAAATCAGCGTTGGACTGCTCGACTGGGTCAGATCCTCCCTCTTCAGCCTGCTCGGAAAGAGCGAGGGGCTGAGAAACAGAAAGCTCGCCAGGCTCCTCAAACTCGTCGCCGACATGGACATGGGCAGGATCACCCCGTAAACAGCCTTGAATGAATGACGGACGGGTGCCGCTGGGTGCGGCACCCGTCCGTCTCTGTTCTTTCTGCGGCTCGCGCAGGCAGTCCCGGGCGGAGGAATGTCCTGATTTCAG
>CAZFTQ010000045.1:0-18250 GCA_964522365.1 uncultured Desulfovibrio sp.
AGCTCAGAACAGCGCAGGTGGCCGATCTCCCGGCCGGACAGCCCCGCCGCCGGAGGGCCCCTCCGGACTCCCTTGACGTCTTTTTTTCCTCCCGACATCAGATCTCCCGGATGGCAGAAAGGCACATTAATCGTGCCTCTGAAGCCGTAAACCGCAGGGACCGGCGGATATCCGGACCGGGGCCCCGGAACCGGTCTGAAATGAAGGAAACACCGCGCGGGAGGCCTGTGTCTGCATGAAAGTCCCGGCCGGAAGATGCCGTCAGGGAAATTTCAGCGTTATGGCGGCGATCCGCGCTGCAGGCGAGGTCACGGGGCGGGGCGGGGCGAAAGAAAAAGAGCCCCTTCCGCGCTCCGGCGAAAAGGGCTCCGTTTTCTGACAAAAGGTAGGGGATTCGTTCTTCGTCAGCTCCGCGGTCTGATGAGGAAAATGGCCAGGTCCATGACGTTGGTGCGCGTGGGGCCCGTGACGAGGAGGGCGTCGGCCGCGGCCAGACAGCTGTTGCTCGCGTTGTCGTCCAGACTCTCCCTGGGCGAAACGGATGCAGGCCAGTTCGGGAGATCGCCGCTCAGGGCAAAGCCGCCGGCTGCCTCCGTGGGACCGTCCGTTCCGTCCGTGCCGGCGAAGAGCGCGTCGATCCCCTCGTCTCGGGCAAGCTCGATGGCGGCCGCCAGGGCCATTTCCTGGTTGCGGCCGCCGAGGCCCCGGCCGCGCAGGGTCACGGTGGTCTCGCCGCCGGCCAGCAGACACACGGGACGATCCGAGGGGCTGAGCTCACGCTGGATTTCCCGGGCTTTCTGAACCAGTTCGGCGGCCCGGACCCGGGCCTCGCCGGTAAGCCGGTCCGTGAGAAGGAGAGGTCTGCAGCCGAGTTTTTCCGCTTCTTCGGCCGCGGCTTCCATGGCCTGGCGCAGGGAGGCCACAAGGACCGTGGGGAAGCAGGCGAAGGCCGGATCGTCGGCCTTGGGGGTCTCGGGCTGACGGCCCGCCAGGCCCTCTTCCAGGTGGATTTCCACGGCCCTGGGGAGGCTCCCCCTCAAGCCGTACTTTTCCAGGGTGGCCAGACAGTCCGCGAAGGTGCTGGCGTCCGGCACCGTGGGGCCGGAGGCGATGACGTCCATGTCGTCGCCCACCACGTCCGAGACGAGGAGGCCGAAGCCCGCCGCGGGCGAAACGGCCCTTGCCAGGGCGCCGCCCGAGAGCTGGGAGAGGTGCTTGCGCAGGGCGTTGATTTCGTGGATTTCCGCTCCGCACTGGAGCAGACGCCTCGTCAGGCTCTGCAGATCCTCCAGGGTCAGGCCCGGCCGCAGAGCCGGGGTGAGGGCGCTCGCGCCGCCCGTGAAGACGCAGAGGGCGAGATCCTCGGGCCCGCAGGCCCGGGCGGCTTCCACCAGGCTCGCGGCGGCCCGCTGTCCGGCCTCGTCGGGCACGGGATGGGCCGCTTCCAGGACCCGGATGCGGCGGCAGCGCTGGCCTTCGGGCAGATCGTGGCCGTACTTGACGATGATGAGGCCGTCATCGATGCGGTCGCCCAGGAGGTTTTCCAGGGCCAGCGCCATGGGAGCCGCGCCTTTGCCCGCGCCCAGCACCCGGATGCGGGCGAAGTCGTCGAGTTTCCGGGACCAGACGGGCTCCCTGTCCGCCTCGTCAAAGAGGCTGAGCACGCCCCGATCCAGGGAGAGGTGGCGCAGGACGGCGCCGTCGGGCGCCACGGCGGCCAGCGCGGCGGCGTTGAGGCGCAGGAGAAAGTCCTTGAGGGCGCGCCGGCCTTCGGGGCTGGCGGCCGTGAGGGAAGGATCCTGAACGGGCATGGGGTCTCCTTGGGGCGGGTCAGTCGAGGGTGCCCTTGGTGCTGCGCAGGCCCTGGCCCTCGCGGCGCACCGCCTGCGCCAGGGCGAGTCCCAGGCTCTTGGCCGCGCTTTCCAGCAGATGGTGGCCGTTTTTCCCGTAGAGGAAGGAGACGTGGAGGTTCATGCGCAGGGCGCTGGCAAAGGCCTTGTACAACTCGCGCCACACGTCCTTTTCCTCGCGGGCGATGCAGGGCGGCAGAAGCTCGTCCCCGCGCCAGACCAGCCAGGGACGGCCTGAAATGTCCAGAGTGACCTCGGCCAGGGCTTCGTCCATGGGAACGCGGCCGTATCCCACCCGGGCGATGCCCTCCCTGTCTCCCAGGGCCTTGAGAAAGGCTTCGCCCAGAACCAGGCCCGTGTCCTCCACCGTGTGGTGGGCGTCCACCTGCAGGTCACCCGCGCAGCTGAGCCTGAGATCCATGCCCGCCCAGAAGAAGGTGAGGGTGAGCATGTGATCCAGCATGCCGAAGCCGGTCTGGATGTCCGTCCTGCCGCTGCCGTCCAGGCAGAGGTCCGCGCTGATGCTCGTTTCCCGGCTGCGCCGCTGGGCGCAGGCCTTTCTCACGCTGTCCATGCTTGGTCTCCCTGGCCCGGGGCCCCCGGGTCCTGTGGCGGAAAAGAGAGGAAAAATTCTACGAGCGGGTTTTCCGGCGGCGCAGGAGGGCTCTGCGGCGGCCGCGGGCGCGCGGCGCGCTCCCTGGCGCCCGGGCGCTGCCAGGCTTCCCGTCGCCGGACGGGGATTCTGCCTGCGTCCCGGCCGGGGCTCCGTCCTGCGCTTCGGAGGATTCGTCACTGTCCCTGAAAGTGATGTCCTGCCACCAGCCGGGCCCCGAGGAAGGCGTTTCCGCGGGCTCCGGTCCGGCTTTTTCCGCGGGGCTCTCCCCGCCGCCCGGGGCGCTTTCCTCCGGCCGGCCGGTCTCCGTCGCCTGAGCGGACTCCGTCGCCTGAGCGGGCTCCGGGCGCACCCAGGGGGCTTCCTCGCCCGTCTTTTCCTCTCCGGCCTCTCCGCCTTCCTCGGCGTCCTCCCCGCCTGCGTCCCCGTCTCCGTCTTCGGGAGCCGCGGGCTCGGGCTTTCTGCCGAAGGCGGCCGCCACCAGGATGCTCACCTCATAGAGAATGAGCATGGGCAGGGCCATGAGAAGCTGGGAGACCACGTCCGGCGGGGTGAGGATGGCGGCCAGAATGAAGATGGCGAGCACGGCGTAGCGCCGGAAGGAGCGCATGCGATCCGCCGTCACGATGCCCATGCGTGAGAGGAAGAAGGAGAAGATGGGCATCTCGAAGGTGAAGCCGAAGGCCAGGAGGAGCTTGAGGACAAAGTCGAGATATTCGCTGATCTTGGGCATGGCGACTATCTCTTTGCTGGCGTAGCTCACAAAGAAGGAGAAGGCGAAGTGGAAGACGACGAAATAGCAGAACAGTCCGCCCGCCAGGAAGAAAACGGCCGAGACGGCGGCCAGGGGCAGAATGAAGCGCTTTTCCTCCTTGTAGAGCCCGGGAGAGATGAAGGCCCAGATCTGGTAGAAAATGAAGGGGCTCGCCAGGAAGATGCCCGCCATGAAGGCGATGTAGAGTCTGGTGAAGAAGGCCTCGGGAAGCGTCGTGTACATGGCCGAGCTGCCGGCCGGGAGCACTTCCAGCATGGGCGTCGTGAGGACATTGAAGATGGGCTCCACCACGGCCCAGCAGGCCAGGAAGCCGACGAACACGGCGGCCAGGGCGTAGAGCAGCCTGTGCCTGAGCTCGCGCAGGTGGTCCATGAGGGACATGCGGCCGCCTTCGCCGTCTTCCTCGTCTCCGCCTTCCCCGTCTTCGGAGGCGCTTTCAGCCGGGAGATTTTCGCCCGCCGGGGCGGGCAGGTTCTCTCCTGCGTCGGCGGAAGCCGCCTCATCGGGAGCCTCGGGGCCCGTCCCGGAGGGAGAGGCCGTTCCGTTTCCGTCCGCCGGCGTCCTGGGGACTTCCCTGTTTTCCTCCCCGGTGCGGGCCGTCCCGTCGCCCGCGGGTTCCTGGGCAGCGTCTTCGGGGATCGCGGAGGTCGCGGGATTTCCGTCGGGGGGCAGCGCGTCCCTGCGGTTTTCAGATCCGCTCATGCCTGACCTCCGTCCGCGCCGGGAGCGCGCGGTTCAGGCGCCGGGCCGGACTCGGCGGCGGTTTTTCTGAGCATGGCTTCCAGGGGGCTTCCGGGAGGCGGCGGCGCGAGGGTCTGATCCTGCTCAGGGGCCCTGGGAGCCTCTTCCTGAGAGGGTTTCGTCCCGGCCTTCGGAGCGTTTTCCCCGGCGGGGGCGGCTTCGGCCTTCGCGGCGGCCTGTCTGGCCCTCGCGGCTCTCGCCGCGTCCGCCTTCTTCTTCACGGCGTCCCGCTTTTCCTGACGTTCCTCCTCAGCCACCTCGGCGTTGAGGGTGCGCTGAAATTCCGTGGAGACCCGGCGGAATTCGCCGATGTATTTCCCCATGGTTCTGGTGACCTTGGAAAGGCTTTTCGGGCCGAGCACAAGAAGCGCGACCAGGAGGATGACGAGAAATTCCGTGCTGCCGATACCGAACATCAGAGGCTCCGGGAAGGGGCTGAAGGCCCTGTCTGAGAATGAGGTGACATCCTAAACGATCCTTGCGGGGGGCGCAACAGCGCGCCGAAGCGGCCGTTTCCCGCCGCCGGGGCGGAGGGGAAGGCGCGGCCGCCCGGCGAGGGGAAGCCCTCTCTGCGTCTTTCAGGCAAAAAACTGCCGGAAAGGGCCCTGTTGACAGGGGAGCCCCCGGGGTATGACATTTCCGGACCGGACTTTTTCCGGACAGGCTGCGCAAACGGAGGAACTATGAGAGCACGGCTTTTCTGCATCGCCGCGCTGTTCGCCGCGGCTCTGACTCTGACCTGCCTCGCGGGCGGGCCCGAGGCCGCGGGAACGGACCTTAAGCCGGCGCAGGACAAGGGTCTGCGCCAGGGAGCTGACAAGATGGACAGAGTGCAGGCCGCCCAGGCGGCCAGGAAAAAGTATTTCGGAGACGCGCCCGCCCCTCTGGCGGACACGGATCCTGATTTTGCCGCCCTGCGGGACCGCCTGCTGTACGGCGAGATCCTTTCGGCGGACGGCGCCCTGAGCGTGAAGCAGAAGATGCTGGTGCTGCTCGCCGCGCGCACGGCCACCCAGGCCGTGGATCTGATGGGGGAAGCCGCCCGCGCCGCCCTGGGCGCGGGGCTTTCGCCCGTTGAGATCAAGGAAGCTCTCTACCAGTGCGCTCCCTACTGCGGTCTTCCGAAGGTGGAAAGCGCCCTGCGCGAGGTGAACGCCGTCTTCAGAGAGAAGGGGATTCCCCTGCCGGTGGAAAGCCAGGCCACGGTGACGGAAGAGAGCCGCTTCGCCGACGGCTTCGCCGTGCAGTCAAAGATCTTCGGGCCCCACATCGCCGAGATGCACAGAACCACCCCCGCCGACCAGCGGGAGATCGTGGTGAAGCACCTCTCCGCCTACTGCTTCGGCGACTTCTACACCCGCAAGGCGCTGGATCTGCGGGCCAGGGAACTTGTGACCTTCTCGGTCATCGCCGCCCTGGGCGGCTGCGAGTCCCAGGTCAAGGCCCATGTGCGCGGCAATGTGAGCGTGGGCAACACCCGGGCCATGCTTCTGGACGCCCTGGCCGTGCTCATGCCGCACATGGGCTTCCCGCGCACGCTCAACGCTCTGGCCTGCGTCAACGAGGTGCTGCCGCCTGAGAAGAAGTAGCTTCCGCACGCGTAACCGGGCCGGACTTGCCCGCCGGCCGGGAAGGGGCTATGTTCCTCTCCCTGAAAGAAACGGCCGTGAGGCCGTCCGCAGGAGGAGGTGCGCCGGGTGAACGAATCCATTGACGAACTGACCGTCCGCTTCGAGGACGACAACGGCCACGAGACTGTCCGGGAACTCGACAAGGTCATCCTGAGCCGCGGTGCCTGGACCACCATTCTCTTCCGCTACCAGGAGTGGCGTCCGGCCAGGGACGAGTACGGGCCGGACAAGTACAGCCTGCGCCGGTACAGGAAGGTCGACGGCCAGTACCGGGTCCAGTCCAAGTTCACCATTTCAAGCCCTGATCAGGCCCGGAAAATCATTGAGGCCCTGAACGCCTGGCTTCCCCCGGAAGAGGGGAACTGAAAAGATCTTCAGACGCGGCATGCGGCGGCGCGTCTCCGGACCCTCCGGTCCGGGGAGGCGCCGCCTTTTCGCGTCTTTTCTAGAAGACCCCGTGATCGTGGAGAATGAGCAGGGCGATGAGGAAGAGGGCCAGAGCGCCGGCCACCCCGCTCCAGCGCCGGAGGGCTTCCAGACGGCCGATGCGGCAGCCGGCCAGCAGGCCCGCGAGGCTGATGCCCGCGCAGACAAGGCCGATGACGAGGGCGGGCAGGAGGATGGGGCGATCGAGCAGGGCGAAGGAAAAGCCCACGGCCATGGCGTCGATGCTCGTGGCCAGGGCCAGCATGAGAAGCGTCAGGCCCGCCGTGGGATCCGCTCTGGACGGATCTTCCCCGTCCCCCGCCAGACTGTCCCTGAGCAGCTTGGCTCCCACAAAAAAAAGGAGCAGGGCGGCCACCCAGTGGTCCCACTGTTCGATGAACTGCCGGCAGCCGGCCCCGAGCGCATAGCCCAGCAGCGGCATGAGGGCCTGGAAGATCCCGAAGGCCGCGGGCATGCGGAAGAGCTGGCCGGCGGAGGGCCTGCGCAGGGCCACCCCCGTCGTGACGGAGACGGCGAGCGCGTCCATGGAAAGGGCCACGGCGATGGCCAGGAGCTCGAGGGGCGACATCTTTCTCCTCCGGCGGGCTTTTGCCGGCAGAAAATCCTGAGGGCGGGGGTGCCGTCAGGGGCTTTCCCCCTTTTGGCCGCCTTGTCAATCCCCGGGCACTTCGGAAGAGAACGGGAGGCGGAGAGGCGGGGCGGGGATCCTGTGGCGGCGGGCGGAAAAGACTGCCATTCCGGGGATATGGTGTATCACGCGGAGGGAAACCCGTGGGCCTGGGAAATATCAGGAAATCATGATATCTTTTTATCCTGATATCAGCATATATGAATGTACAGATATACTGAGGGCCGTGTCCGAGAGAAAACAGCTTTTTCTCAAGCCCTTGGGACAGGGTGTCCGATTTTCGGTCAGGGGCGGGGCTCCCGGGGGCGCCGGGCGCTGAAAAACCGCACGGCGCGGAGGCCTTTTTGCGCGCCTCTGCGCGGGATGGAAAAATTTCAGGCAGGACTTTCAGGAAAAGACAGGGAGACGGGCGAAAAAGATGTCTGTTTTCAAAGCGTTGCAAATCAACGGATCCTCCGGATCGGGGCCCGGATCTTCTGCTTGCAAAATGCCTGAAATCTGGCATTTTTTGTGCAACGCATTCAGTCGGCGGCAGTGACCGGCACCCGGGGGCAGCCGGAGCATGGGGTCTGCCGCGCAGGGCCCGTCCTGAAGACGGGCCGGACAAGGACAAGAGGTTGCAATCCGCATGTACAGACTGCTTCTGCCCACTCTGCTGCTGGCGCAGGCCCTGTGCCTGAGCCCGGCGGCAGCCGAGCCAGTCCAGGAAAATCTGCCGGCCGGCAGCCACGGGAGCGGCGTTGAGCCCGCTCCTTCGTCCGGCTGGCACGGCTTTGTGCGCTGTCTGGAGGACCTCCCCCAGGAAAAAAAGGTGAAGGCCGAGGCCATTCTCAGCGATTCGCTGGGGAAGCTCAACGAGCTGGACAGCCAGATCTCGGTGAAGAAGAACGAACTTCTCTCCCTCACCTATTCTGAAACGGCGGACCCTGAGACCCTGCCCCGCCTGGGGCTGGATCTCCAGCGGCTCCGCAGCCAGATGCGCGAGACACTGGCCAGAGTCAATCTGCGGCTCCGGCAGGAAGCCGGCGTCCAGGTGAGCGCCACGCCCGGCGGGCAGTGGCGGGCCCAGTGATGTTCTGAAAGTCGCCGGGAGGGGACCCGGCGCAAGCCCGGCAGAAGACCGGGGGGAAGGCGGAAGGTGACGTCGTGGCTGTACCTTCCGCCTTCCGATTTTCCGTTTCCCCGCGCCGGCTCAGCCTTCGTAGAAGGCCCTGTAGGTCTCGTAGGCCGAATAGACGTCCGCGCAGCTCGAGATTTCGAAGGGGCTGTGCATGGAGAGCAGCGCCGGGCCGCAGTCGATGACATTCATGCCCCAGGCGGCCAGGAAGAGGGCCACCGTGCCCCCGCCGCCGTGGTCCACCCGGCCCAGTTCGCCGGCCTGCCAGGGGATGCCCCGGCGGTTGAGAAGCCCCCGCAGACCCGCGAAGAATTCGGCGTGGGCCTCGCTCGCGCTGAACTTGCCCCCGTGTCCGCCGTACTTTTCGAAGCAGACCCCGAACCCGAGCCTGGCGGCGTTGCTCTTTTCGTGCACGTCCTGGTAGTCGGGATCGAGCGCCGCGGTCACGTCCGCCGAGAGGGCGGCGCTTGCCAGAAGCACATGGCGCAGGGCCGTTCCGGGTTCGTGGGCCGCCAGCACGTCCTCCAGGCAGTAGCTGAGAAAGCGGGACGAGGCGCCCGTGGCGCCCTCGGACCCGATTTCTTCCTTGTCCCAGATGACGAGGGCGCAGTTGGCCCCGTCCCCCTGGTCCCTGTCGCAGAGTGCCCGCAGGGCCGTGTAGACGCAGATGCGGTCGTCCTGGCCGTAGCCGCCGACGAGGGATCTGTCGAGTCCCGCGAAGCGCGCGGGTCCCGCCGGCACCACTTCCAGCTCGGCGCTCATGAAGTCCTCCTCACGCACGCCGTACTTCTCCGCGAGGAACTTCAGAAGAGCCGTTTTCACGGGCGTTTCGTCCTTCTCGTCGCCCTCCTTTTCCGCCGGAATGCTCGCCAGGATGACATTGAGCTTTTCCCCTTCGAAGGCTTCCTTGACGGTCTGGACATTCTGCTTCTGGGCGAGATGCGGGAGGAGATCCTCGATGGTCAGCACGGGATCTCCGGGATCCTCGCCCAGGCAGACGGGCACCACCGTGCCGTCGTCCCTGGCGATGACGCCGTGGATGGCCAGGGGTCGCGCGAGCCACTGATACTTGCGCAGGCCCCCGTAATAATGGGTCCTCGCCTGGGCCACGCCGGCCTGTTCCGTGAAGGGGCGCTGCTTCAGGTCGAGCCTCGGGCAGTCGCCGTGGGCGGCGATGAGGCGGATGCCGGCGGAGAGAGGCTGAGTGCCCCGGCGGAAGGCGAAAAGCGCCTTGCTCCGCAGCGTGGTGACCCAGGCCGGGCCCGCGGGATCCTCCCCGAAGCCGTGCTCTTTCAGATACCGTTCGCAGCGGGCCACGGTTTCGCGTTCGGTCTTGCACTCGGTGAGAAAGGCCGTGTAGCCCTCGCAGAACTCCATGATCCCGGCGCGCCGGGCCTCGTCCGAGTAGACCGTCCAGGCGTTTTTCGCGGCGTAGGCCGGGGACGCGTTGCTTTCGTCAGACATGACAGGGTAGTCCTCCGGATGAAAATCGTTGCTGTTGACTGGAAAGGAAGATTCAGATCCCGCCCGTCCCGAAGGCCCGGGCCGTCAGGGCGGCGGCCAGGGAAAATTCGTCCGGCTCCAGGGTGCGGGGATCCAGACAGAAGGCCTCGTGGTCCAGCCGGCCGATGAGAACCGGGTTCAGACGCAGGAGGCGGTCCCGGAGAGCCTGGGGCGTGAGCTTTCCGGGGCGCAGGGCCACCAGGGTGGTGGGCAGGGGATGTTCGGGAAAGGCGCCTCCGCCCGTGCGGGAGCTGTCCCCGATGAGCTCGATGCCGAGCCCGGGGCCGCAGAGGGCGCGGATCTTTTCCGCGAGCGAACGGGCGCGCGCGGCCAGAACTTCGGGCGGAAGCAGGAGCCTGCGCAGGGTGGGGATTTCCTCCCGGGCCCTGCGGGGATCCAGATAGAGCCGGAGAGTGGCCTCCAGGGCCGCGTAGGCGAGCTTGCCGCAGCGCAGGGCCCTGAGCAGGGGATTGGTCCGGAGCCTGGCCACGAGATCCGCCCGGCCGGCGATGAGGCCCGCCTGGGGGCCGCCCAGGAGCTTGTCGCCCGAGAAGAGGACGATGTCGCTGCCGTCGGCGATGGCCTGGGGCACCGTGGGCTCGGCCGGCAGACCGCCGTCCGTGAGATCCATGAGGCTGCCCGATCCCAGATCGTTGAGAAGGAGCAGGCCGCGGGCGTGGGCCATGGCCGCGAGTTCCGCGGTGGGCACGGCCGAGTGGAAGCCGATGATGCGGAAATTGGAGCTGTGCACCCGCACGATGGCGGCCGTCTCCGGACCGATGGCGCGCAGATAGTCCTCGGGATGGGTGCGGTTGGTGGCGCCCACCTCCCTGAGCCGCGCTCCCGTGGCCTCCATGACGTCCGGGATCCGGAAACTGCCCCCTATCTCCACAAGCTCGCCCCGGGAGATGATGACTTCCCGGCCTCTGCAGAAGCTGTCCAGGGTCAGGAGGACCCCCGCGGCGTTGTTGTTGACGGCCAGGGCGTCTTCGGCGCCCGTGAGGGCGCGCACGAGATCCCGCAGGAGAGCGTGGCGGCTTCCCCTGCCGCCCGTGCGCCGGTCGAATTCCAGGGTGACATTCCCCGTGGCCGCCCGCTCCAGGGCCTCCATGGCCCGGGAGGGCAGGACGGACCGGCCCGTGTTGGTGTGGATGACGACCCCCGTGCCGTTGAGGACGCGCCGGAGCTTCGGGCTCGTCCGGTCCTCAAGAAAGGCCAGCATCTCGTCCAGCCTGACCTCCAGGGCGAGTTCGTCCGGGGATGTTATCTCCCCCGCCCGTATCTTCTCCCGGATTCCGGCCCAGTAGTCCCCCGCGGCCTGGCGCAGCAGCGCCCGGGGCGCGTCGGCCAGAAAGCGGGCTGCCGGGAAGTCTTCTTCCTGAAGTCCGGCAAGGCGCGCAAGGACCCTGTCCATGGAGGGAATGGCGCGGAAAAGCGGCTGAAGACCGGGCATGGCGAACCCCCTGGCAGAAAAGGACGGCGGGACGGTTTTTTCCGGTGGCGGGTCAGGCCGAGGTGTGAAGGGCCTCGGGCCAGATGGCGAAGAAGTCGCCCAGCAGATAGAGGGAGCCCGTGACGAGCACGGTGCCCGTTTCCTCCCGGCGGGCGAGCTCGGCGAAGCAGTCCCGGCAGGAGCCGGGGGTGACGATCTCCGTCTGGCCGAGGCTTTTCAGGTGTTCCGCGATGCGGGCGGGATCCTCCGCGCGCTCGCCCGTCAGGGCCGGAATGAGCCAGCGGCGGCCGGGCAGCGCCCGGGCGAGGAGAGTCAGGGATTCGCGCCAGTTCTTGTCCCTGAGAGAGGAGAAGACCACGACGGAGGGGTCCGGCGTTTCCTCGTCTGCCAGGGCCTTGACCAGGGCCGTCATGCCGTGGGGATTGTGGGCGCCGTCCAGCAGGCAGGGCGGTCTGTCCGGAGCTCCTCCCATGGCTTCCCGGGCGGGAAGATGCTGCAGGCGGCCCGGCAGGAAGGTCCGGGTGAGCGCGTGGAAGACGGCGCTTTCCCTGGGCGTCACATGCAGCAGGGGAGCCACGGTGCGGAAGGTCTGGAGGGCCAGGCCGGCGTTGAGGCGCTGGTGGGGGCCGGCCAGGCCCAGGCGGGCGCCGGGCCCCAGGGGCTGAGCCTGAACGAGGGGCGCGTGGAAGGCGTCGGCGCGGGCCTGCAGCCGGGCCAGGGCCTCAGGCGTCTGGGGCGCCGTCACCACGGGAGCCGCGCTGCGGATGGCGCAGGCCTTTTCGGCGGCGATGGCGGCGATGTCCGGTCCGAGCACGTCCGTGTGGTCCAGGGCTATGGGGGTCACGCAGACGCAGTGGGCCACGGTGGCCGTGGTGGCGTCATGGCGCGCTCCCAGGCCCGCCTCCAGGATCACGCAGTCCACCTGGGCCTTGCGGAAGACGTCCAGGGCGATGACGGTCATGAGCTCAAAATAGGTGAGGTCGGGCTGGAGGCTCAGGCAGAGATTGGCCGTGTCCAGCCAGGTCGTCATGTCCGTCCACTGTCCGTCAATCTGAATGCGTTCGGCGGGGGAGCAGAAATGGGGCGAAGTGAAGAGTCCCGTGCGCAGACCGTGTTCCTGAAGGAGGGAGGTCAGAAAGGCCGCCGTGGAGCCCTTGCCGTTGGTGCCGACAATCTGAATGACGAAGTAGGGCGGGTCCGAGAGGACCAGGGGCCGCATGGCTTTTGTCACGCGATCCAGAGAAAGGTCCATGTGGAAAAAGTTGAGCTGGTCCAGACATGCGGAGAGATCCTCCGCGGAGGTCATGAAGGGAGGCATGGCATACCTGCTGGGCTTGGAAGGTTTCGGAACCGGGACTGCGCGGGAGATGGACTACCACACAGCGGCGGAAGAAAGAAGTGGCGGAGAGACCCGGATCCCGGAGAAAGGCCGGCTTCCCCGACCGGAGGCCCGGAGATCCGGTCTTGACAGGGGCGGAAACTTGGGAGAAGATGCCTTTCCTGATTCAGGCACGCGCCCGTAGCTCAGCCGGACAGAGCAGGAGCCTTCTAAGCTCTTGGCCAGGGGTTCGAATCCCTTCGGGCGCGCCATTTTTTTTCTGAAGAGGCATTTGCGGCGGGAACTGCCGCGGATGCTTTTTTTTTGCGCAGTTCCCGCCTTCGGAAGACCCCGCCGCTGCGACGGGACACGGTTTTTCGGCGGAAAAGTGCCGCAGGGTGCCGGCTAGGGGACGCGCTGCCCCCGGGGATGAGAGGAAGCGCGTGAAAAAAAGGCGGGACCGGCGGAGCAGGTCCTGAGGGGGACACCGGGCGTCCGGCGAAGAAAAGGAGCCCGGCTGCCGCCCGTCAGGCTTTCTTCTTTCAGGCCTGATCGGGCGCGGTCCGTCTTTCCGGATGTCTTTCCGGAGCCTCCGCTGCGGAGAAGGAGCTTTTCCGGGCCCGGGGGGAGCGCCGGAACGGGGAGAGGAGAGTCCGGGCTGTCTTTCTCCTCCCTGCGCTTCGTTCAGCGCCGGCTCTTTTCCAGGGTCAGGAGAAAGACCGCCAGCATGATGAGGGCGCAGCCGGCCCAGCCGGTGGGAGTGAAGTTTTCGCCGAAGAAGAGCCAGACCCAGAAGGTGCCGAGGAGCGGCTCGATGTTGCCGATGACGGCGGACTGCACCTGGGAGATGTGTCTGAGGCTCAGGGCCAGGGCCAGATAGGCGCAGAAATTGGTGAGCACGCTCATGAAGGCCAGAAGCGCCCAGGCCTCCGGGGGCTTGTCGGGCATGAGCGGCCAGGCCAGGGGCAGCATGAGGAGCGAGCCCCCCAGGAAGGCGTAGGCGTAGAGAGCCTGGATGGAGCAGCGCCGGGAAAACCAGTAGGTGTACGGGAAGTAGCTCGCGTAGCCGAAGCCTGAGAGCAGGCCGCAGGCGATGCCGAGGGCCGAGAAGGAGCGGGTTGAGCTGCCGCCCGAGAGGCTCACGAGGATGACGCCCGCCAGGGCGATGCCCACGGCGGCCAGCCGGACGCCCGAGATGGCCTCCTTGAAAAGGAAGCGCGAGAGCACGGCCACCCAGGCGGGCGCCGTGTAGAGAAGCACCACGGCCGTGCCGCCGCCGCTCAGGGCGATGGAGACCTGAAAGGGGGCGAACATGATGAGGCCCAGAAAGCCCCCCAGGAAGAACATCCAGAGACCGTCCCGGCGTGAGACCGCGAAACCGCCGCGGAAAAGGGCATAGGCGGAAAAGCAGATCCCGCCGAAGAGCGTCCGCCAGAAAGAGGTCTCCAGGGGTGAGACTCCCATGCTGAAGAGGGTCCGCGAGAAGGGCGTGATGAGCGACCAGAGCGCGGCGGCCAGGGCGGCGTAGAGAAAGCCCAGGAAAAGGCCGCGCCCGGAGGTCTGAGGCGCCGGGGTCGTCATGGCGGAAGGGCGGGGGTCAGGCGGAAATCCGTGCGCTGACAAGCTCCGCGTCCGCGAAGCGGCGGAAGCGCTCCCCGGCCAGGGTCAGGGCCTCTTCCAGGGCGGGCGCTTCCGAGAAGCCGTAGAGGACGGTGCAGACCTCGGTGGTCTCAAGGCTGATCATGGCCCTCGGGGAATCGCTCACGGGACTGCCGAAGGGGCCGGAGTCATCGCAGAGCAGGGGGAGATTTTCCAGCGGGAAAGCCCCCTTGCCGATGCCTTCGTAGCTTTCGCCCGCTCTGCCCAGGCGGAGAAGGACATCGCCCGAAAGGGCCCGGCAGTCATAGGAGCCCAGGGAAAGGCCCGTCTCCAGGGAGACGAGATTGTTGGCGTCCACAAGAGAATTGATGCGGTAGAGATCCTTGCCCTGGCGGACCCGGCGGTACAGGGCCTCGGAGGAAACGCGGCGGCGGCCGGGATCCGCTCCGAAGGCCTTGAAGGCGGCGCGGGCGTCGGCGATGGGGGGAAAGGCGCTGAGTTCCCGCGAGGCGAGACGCGCCGTGAGGTCCGGGGCAATCTCGCGGGCGTAGAAAGTCCAGATGTCTTCCCGCGGGGGGAGCACGCGGACGCGGCAGAAGAGAAGTCCCAGACGGGTCCGGGGCCAGCGGGCGAGGAGGGAGGGATCCAGGGTGACGGCGGGAAAGGACATGGGAAAGCCTGCCTGAAAAGAAGGAGACGGTCTGCGGAAAGGAAACTCCGGGCCGGGCTCTGCCGTACGTCATTTGGGCGGTCAAGTCAAAGGAAACGCGGGCTTTCCAGGCTTCTTCGCCCTCCGCGCGAAGGTTTCTGCGCGCAGCCGGGAAAAGGCGTAGTTCCGCGCAGATCCGGCGGTCTGCTCCGCAAAAGATCGTGAAGAAGAGCGCCCGGCAGGACAAGGGCAGGAAAAAGGCTTCTGACGGGCTTTTCAGGAACTGGAAAGAGAAGAGAAAAAGAGTGTGCAGGAGGCCGGGAGAAACGGAAAAAAGTCTGGAAAGACGAGCGGCGGCGCAGACAGGAAAAGCCGGAGGTATTTTTTTTGTGGTCGTTCAGGGGCAAGGGAAGCGAAAAACAGGGGGGAGAGCGGACAAGGAAAGAAGGCCGTGGGACGCAGAGGAGGCCATGCTGCTTTTTTTGTGAAAAGAAAAAAGAAAAAATCCGGCGGAAGAGCTTGACAAAAAAAGTACTGTATGTTCAAGTGCGCACAACTTGAACAATCCCTGGTACCTTTTCACAAGGAGGAAAAGACAGTGGCAAATATGGATATCCGTCAGCAGGCCGTTGAAATCGCCCGCGCTCAGGCCGGCGTGCGTGCCATGACCGCCGAAGAAGTGGGCAGATACATTGAAGAACTGACCGTCGCGCTGGAAAAGGTGCTCGCCCCTGAGGAAAGCAAAGCCCAGCCGGCCGTCGATCCCAAGAACTCCATTACGGAAACCTATGTGGTCTGCCTGGAATGCGGCAAGAAATTCAAAGTGATGGGCAACCGTCACCTGAAAACCCACGGCATGACGGACAAGCAGTACAAGGCGAAATGGGGCATCAAGAAGAGCACCTCCCTGGCCGCCAAGTCTCTGGTGCGTCTGCGCCGCAAGAAGATGCAGGACATGCGTCTCTGGGAGCGCAAGAAGGGCAAGGAAGAAGGTTAGTCTCCGTTTCAGCTGACTGAGTGTCGCCCGCCGTTCCGGCAGAAAAAGGGACGGCGGGCTTTTTTTGTCCCTGAAAGCCCGCGGGGGAGCGGGTTTTCCCCGGAACCGCGTCCGGAAGGGGTCCCTTCCGGGACCATCCCGGGGAGATCCGCGGGAGCAGAGGCAGGAGGCAGGGGACATGCCCCCGCGGAGAAAAAATTTTTTCTTCCCCAAAGTCCGCGCCTGGCGGGGGAAATGCGGCGGAAGACGGGGGAGAGTCCGGAGGCGGGGAGATCTTTTTCTGTTGACAATGAAAATGAAGTTCAATTACATCTTCACGCGAGGTCACTTCCAGACCCCTCTCCGCCCCTCTTTCCGGCCGGTCCTCCGCCTGCCTGAGGCAGGGAAACGGGGGCGGGGCGCCCGGGCCGGGACGACGCTCCCGCCGTCCGGCCCGGGTCCGGCGGGCCCCCTCAGAGGTCCGGCCGGAAGTCAGAATCAAATTTCAAAATCATTTCCGATGCCGGGCACACCGGCCGGGAAATTCAGCAAAGGGAGGCATTATGGCGACAGACAGCAAGGAGAGCCCGCGGACGGCGGAAGGGGGCGGCGCCCGGGAGGAGGCGAGGACGCGTCCTCTGCGCATCGCTCTGGCCGGCAACCCCAACTGCGGCAAAACGACGCTCTTCAACACCTACACCGGCGCCCGCCAGCATGTGGGCAACTATCCCGGCGTCACGGTGGACCGCAAGGAAGGCTCGCTTTCGGTGCAGGGCAGGGACATCACTCTGGTGGACATCCCAGGCACCTATTCCCTCACGGCCTATTCCCAGGAAGAACTGGTCGCCAGAGCCGAGCTTTCCTTCGGACAGGTGGACGCGGTCATTGACATCGCCGACGCCTCGGCGCTGGAGCGCAACCTGCTCCTCACCGTGCAGATCATGGAAATGGGCATGCCCGTGGTCCTGGCCTGCAACATGATGGACGAAGCCCGCAAGGCCGGCATCCACATCAACATGGAGGAACTCTCCAGGCGTCTGGGCTCTCCCAGCATGCCGCTCATCGCCAGATCCGGCGAGGGCGCCCAGGAAATCCTCCAGAAGGCCGTGGAGGTCGGCGCCCAGGGGCGCAGGGAGCCCCTGCGCCTCGCCTACGGCCGGGACATCGACGAGGCCCTCCTGCCCCTGGAAGAGCGTCTCACCAGGGAAAAAGTCCTCACCGGCCACTACCACCCCCACTGGACCGCCATCAAGCTGCTGGAGGGCGACCGGGAAGTGGGCGAAGCCCTGCGCAAGGAACGCCCGGACATCGCTGAGGAAATCCTGGACTTCTGCGCGAAGACCGAGCGCCATGTGCGGGAAAGCCTCCACGCCTCCTGCGAATCCGTCATCACCGACGCCCGCTACGGCTACATCCGCGGTCTTCTGGCCGACGGCGTGGTCACCCAGGATCCCGGCAAGGACCGTCTGGCCGTCTCGGACAAAATCGACAAGGTCCTGACCAACACCCTTCTGGGGCCGCTCTTTCTGGTGGGCGTGCTCTACGCCATGTTCTGGATCACCATCGAGCTGGGCGCCTACCCCCAGGGCTGGATGGAGGACTTCTTCGGCTGGCTGGGCGGCCTCTGCGGCGATCACATGGAGGACGGCCCCGTCAAGTCGCTCATCGTTGACGGCATCATCGGCGGCGTGGGCGGCGTCATGAGCTTCGTGCCGCTCATCGCCATCATGTTCGCCCTCATCGCCATCATAGAAGACAGCGGCTACATGGCCCGCATCGCCTACATGATGGACCGCATCTTCCGCTTCTTCGGTCTGCACGGCGCCTCGGTCATGCCCTTCATCATCGCCGGCGGCATCGCCGGCGGCTGCGCCATCCCCGGCGCCATGGCCACCAGAACCCTGCGCAGTCCCAAGGAGAAGCTGGCCACGCTTCTCACGCTCCCCTACATGCCCTGCGGCGCCAAGGTCCCGGTTTTCCTGCTCCTCATCGCCGCCTTCTTCCCGGAACAGCCCGCCTTCGCCTTCTTCATGGTCCTTCTGGCCGGCTGGATTTCCGCCCTGCTCGTCTCCTTCCTTCTCCGGCACACCATCATCCGCGGGGACGTGACGCCCTTCGTCATGGAACTTCCGCCCTACCGCATTCCCACCCTGTTCTCCGTGCTGCTCCACATGTGGGAGCGCACCTGGATGTACCTGAAGAAGGCCGGCACCGTCATTCTGGCCATCTCCGTGGTCATCTGGGCGGCTCTCACCTATCCGTCCCTTCCCGAGGATCAGGAGGCGCCCTTCACGCAGAAGATAGAAGCCCTCACGCAGCAGGCGGAAGCTCTGCCTGACGGATCCGAGGAACGCAAGGCCCTGGAAGAGCAGGTTTCGGAAGTGGAAAACGCCAAGGCGGAGGAGGCCCTCAGGTACTCCTGCGCCGGCCGCATCGGCACGGCTCTCGAGCCCGTGACCAAGGCCGCCGGTTTCACCTGGCAGACCAACATCGCCCTGGTGGCCGGCGTGGCGGCCAAGGAAGCCGTGGTGGCCACCCTGGGCACGGCCTACTCCATGGGCGAGCAGGATCCTGAGGACGCCGCGCCTCTGGGCGAGCGTCTGAAGCAGGATCCCAATTTTGACAAGGCCACGGCGCTCTCCCTCATCCTCTTCGTCCTCATGTATTCGCCCTGCTTTGTGGCCCTGGTAGTCATCCGTTCCGAGGCGGGCAGCTGGGGCTGGCTCTTCTTCAGCATGCTCTTCAACACGGCGCTGGCCTTCACGGTCTCCGTCATCGCCTACAATGTGGGCAAGGTTCTCTTCATGGTCTGAGGCTTCCCGCCTCTTCCGGGACGGGATCACAACGCAACACTCAAAGACTGCGGAAACGAATGCAATGAAAAAACTTCTGACGCTCCTTCTGGCGGCCGGCCTCGTGGCCGCGAGCGCCCTGCCCGCCCAGGCCATCG
>CAZFTQ010000046.1:0-17830 GCA_964522365.1 uncultured Desulfovibrio sp.
CGTCCTCTCAGAGCCGATCATTCTCTTTCATGAAATGCCTGGAAACCTGAAGACTGCAGAAGACATCACGCCTTGAAGAGGAGAAGAGCATGCTGGAGGAAAACGTCAAACGCTGGGAGAAAAACCTGATTCAGAAAGGCGTGGTCATCGGCTGGAAAAAGGGCGAAACCAAGGCTCTGCGCACCGCCGTGGAGAAGATTCTGACAATACTTTTCGGCACCCTCACGCCGGATATTCTGGCCCTGATCGGTAAGGCAACCCCGAAAACTCTGTACAACGTCATCGACCGCCTCGATCCTGCGAAGCCCATGGCGTACTATGCGGACCTGCTTGCGGGCGAAAGACCGGCAGCGGCTGAAGGGCAGACTGACACTCCCTGAAGAGGTCCTGACCCGTCCTCTCAGAGCCGATCATTCTCTTTCATGAAATGCCTGGAAACCTGAAGACTTCAGAAGACATCGCGCCTTGACGAGGAGGAGAGCATGCTGGCGGAAAACGTCAAACGCTGGGAGAAACGCCTGTACCAGGAAGGTTGGACCAAAGGCGTGGCCAGTGGCAGGAAAAAGGGCGAAATCAAGACTCTGCGCACCGTCGTGGAGAGGATGCTGACAATACTTTTCGGCACCCTCACGCCGGGTATTCTGGCCCTGATCGGTAAGGCAACCCCGGAAACTCTGTACAACGTCATCGACCGCCTCGATCCCGCAAGGCCCATGGCGTACTATGCGGACCTGCTTGCGGGCGAAAGACCGGCAGCGGCTGAAGGGCAGACTGACACTCCCTGAAGAAGCCCTGACCCGCTTCTCAGAGCCGGCCAGGCCTTCAGCAGCCTCCGAACCGCGTTTTCTCTTCCGGTCTGAAAAGTCAGGGACAGTCAGTCTGTCAGAGAGCAACGGCGCCGCGGACGCCCCGCGGAGCCTCTTCCGGAGCCTGGGTCTGCCCCGGGACCTGGCCGGGAGATCCGCGTGATCGAGCCGGCCCGGATCCGGATCTCTCCCCGCCCTCGCCTCCTGAGACAGAAAAACGCAGAACCAAAAAAGGGCGCCCTGAAAGGACGCCCCGTGACATGCTGCCGAACAAGCAGTTTTTTAATGGGGAATGGTCAGACGGGACTTGAGGACGCGGTGCGCGTACTTCTGGAGCCGTTTGAAATCGAGAGTGTCCAAGGACACATCTCCCATGAGACAGGGCTTGCCGAGAAATTCATATTTCTGCGTGCCCAGGCGGTGGTAGGGGAGCATCTCGTAGTGCACATGCTCGCCGAAGGGCTCGATGAACTCGGCAATGGCCTGCACGGCCTCCGGGGAATCGTTGAAGCCGGGGATGACGGGCGTGCGCACGAGGATGGGCTTTTCCGGAAATTCGCGGCACAGGGCCCGGAGATTGTCCAGGATGTGCTCATTGGGCATGCCGGTCTGCGCCTCGTGGACTTTCGAGTCCATGTGCTTGACGTCAAAGAGGACATAATTCAGGTATCTGGCGCCTTCCAGCAGAACGTGCTGCTCGCACATGCCGCAGGTTTCCACAGCCGTGCGGATGAAGCGGGCCCGGGCTTCGCGCAGGAGCGCCAGGGCGAACCTGCCCTGGAAGAAGGGCTCGCCGCCCGAAAGCGTCATGCCGCCGCCGGAGCGGGCGTAGAAGGGCGCGTCCTGCTCCACCACCTTCATGACTTCTTCCACGGTCTTGCGCTGACCGTAGATGTTCAGCCCCTGGGCGGGACAGGCGGCGGCGCAGGGCATCTCCTCGCAGCCTCTGCAGATCTCGCGGTTGACGGCGATCTGCGTGCCGTTGGCGTAGAGGGCGTTGCGCGGACAGGCATCCATGCAGTGACGGCACTTGTCCGTGCCGATGCAGCGGTTGTTGTTGACGGCCAGATCGGGAAAATGTTCCTGGGATTCCGGGTTGCTGCACCATCTGCAGCGCAGATGGCAGCCTTTCAGGAAGGCGATGGTCCGGATGCCGGGCCCGTCATGCACGGAATACTTCTGAATGTTGAAGACGATGCCGCTCGTCTTCCTGTCCTCAAATCTGCTCACGAAAAGCTCTCCTCGACGGCCTCCCCGGAGGGGCCGGAAAGGGCCTGCCCTCTCAGAAAGGGGACAGGCCCTCGTTGGTTCGGGAATGTCAGCCGGCACTCCCCGCGCCGAATCCGCGGTTTTTAGCGGACCTAGATGGTCTCATGCGCGGTGCGGGCGATGAGGTCGTTCTGCAGGTCGGGAGAAAGATCCACGAAGTAGGCGCTGTAGCCGGCGATGCGGACGATGAGGTTGCGGTACTTGGCCGGGTCCTTCTGGGCCTTGAGCAGGGTGTCGGCATTGATCACATTGAACTGCACATGCCAGAGCTTCAGGTCCACAAAGGTGCGGATGAAGGCCACGAGCTTTTCAGTGCCCTGTTCGCCTTCGAGGCACTTGGGAGTGAACTTGATGTTGAGCATGCGGGCGGCGCGGTCGCGCAGGCCGTAGTTCTTGGTGTTGTAGTTGGAGAGCAGGACGGCGGTGGGGCCGTTCACATCGGCGCCGTGGGAGGCGGAGGAACCGTCGGACAGCGGGAACCAGTCCACGCGGCCGTTGGGGGTGGCGCCCACGACCTTGCCGAAGGGCACATGGGAGGTGAAGGGCACATAGCGCACATCGTTGTGCATGCCGAGGTCCTTCATGCTGTACTTGTGTCCGTATTCCACGCTCAGGCGGTCGATTTCATGGCCGATGGCGTCGGCGTATTCATCGTTGTTGCCGTAGCAGGGGGCGGTCTTCAGCAGAGCCTTGACGTCCTCGTAGCCTTCGAAGTTGGCGTCCAGAGCCTTGATGAGCTGATCCATGGTCAGCTTCTTGTCCTCAAAGACGAGCTTCTTCACGGCGCAGAGGGAGTCAATGACGGTGCCGAGGCCCATGTACTCGAAGTAACCGAAATTGATGCCTTCGGGAATCTGCTCCTGATGCAGGTCGATGCAGTGCTTCATGCAGAGATCATGCATGGCGGAGCCCATGGGCTGGGCGAAATGACGGGCGCGCAGCTTGTTGATGATGTACTGCTGGATGAAGGCCGTGCGCAGGAAGAGGTTGTGCTGCTTCACATAGGCGTCCCAGAACTCTTCCCAGCATTTGAAGTTGCGCGGATCGCCGGTCTCGATGCCGAGGACCTGGTCGCCGTACTTCTTCATGCGGCCGTTGCGGAGCACCATTACCACGGCGGCGGCGAAGTTGATGTAGGCGCCGCCGGAGGTGTAGGTGTCGCGGTTGGGCATGCGGGCTTCGGTGCAGCCGGAGACGGCGTAGTCGAAGGCCTCGGCGAAGGTGGCTCCCTTGGAGACATAGAGGGGCACCACTTCCTCGTCATTGACGAGTTTGGGGAAGCCGGAACCGTACTTGATGGTTTCCGCCACATCCCAGAGGTAGCTTTCGGGGCAGCCGCTGTGCACGCGGGCGGCCAGATCCGGGTAGTGCAGCGGGAATTCACGCTTGCTGCGCAGGATCAGGTGGGTCAGCTCGTTGGTGGCGTCACGGCCGTCCGGGGTCTGGCCGCCGACGGTGACGGCTTCCCAGTGGGCGTAGCCTTCGTTGAAGGCGCCGCCGGTGGGAGAGATGTACATGTCGATGAACTCGGCCATGCCGACCCACATGCACTCGAGGATTTCCAGGGCCTGCTCTTCCGTGAGCTTGCCGGATTCCATGTCAGCCTGGAAATAGGGGAAGAAGTACTGGTCCATGCGGCCGTTGGAAATGGTCGTGCCGGTCTTCTGTTCCAGGCGGGAGAACATCTGCGTGAACCACTGGCTCTGGCAGGCTTCCCAGAAGTCGCGGGCGGGCTCGCCGGGGACATGGTCGGCGTTGGCGGCCATGCGGAGCAGTTCGGCCTTGCGGACGGGATCCTCGGTCCGGGCAGCCTCGGCGCGGGCGGCTTCGGCGTAGCGGTGGGCCCAGAGGACGATGGCGTCGGAGACGATGACCACGGCGTCCAGGAAGGGCTTCTTTTCACACATGTCCTTGCAGGACATGGGATCGAGGGCGGCCAGCTTTTCCTGGGCTTCGGCCTTGATGCCGTTGAAGCCGCGTCTGATGATCTTCTCGTAGTCGTGCACCCACTGGATGGACGAACGGAAGGAAGCGGTTTCATTGACGATGTAGCGGGAGATGAGGCCCTGAGGATCGTCGTAGGTCAGTTTGTGGACTTCCGGCGGCAGAGCGGCGTTGAGGGCCTCGTGGAAGGTTTTGCCTTTCCAGTAGGGGGCGATCTCCTTCACCACGCGCTCGGCGTCGGCGGGGTCGATGGAAGCGGGAGAGGTGGGGCGGGTGGGCAGGTCGCGCACGGCGATGTCCAGGAAGTCACCGTCCAGTTCGGGGTAGAGGATGCCGTAGCGGCCGGCGAAGCCGCCGGCGCGGCCGAGCAGGAGCTGGTCTTCATCCACCGACACGGTGATGTTCTTCGCCACATTCATGAGGGCCTTGGCCCAGCGCAGCACCAGGGGCTGGCCTTCGGTCTCCTGCATGGACTGGGTGAAATAGAGGGCGCGCTCGATGTCGATGCGGGGCTTCTGGCCGTCGAAGCGCTCCAGCATGCGGAAGACGCGTTCGTGGGTCTTGCGGAAACGGTCGGTCTTGCCGTCGATTCTGTCCTGGAGACGTTCTTCCTGGGGCGAACGGAGGCAGCATTCGGTGACGGGTGCGGTCATGGGATCCTCCAAAGGGCTGTATGTGCGATTCGGGATTGTCGGCTGATTGCGGAGAGCCTCGGGCCCGGCGTCCGGGCCGGCTCTTGTTCATAATATAGCATGAACCGTGCCAGGGAAGGAGGAAAAGCGGAAAATTTTCCGCAAGAGATTGAAAAGCAGAGCAATTCTTCCTTGTGACGGACTCACTTTCCAGGGCCCGGCGGAGACTGCGCCGCAGGGGAGAGTCGCATTTCTGCATCATTTCTCTGCGCCTCCGACGCCTTCCCGGGGCCCGATCCGGGCCCGGAAATGCCCCGTTCCGGGGACTTGCGAAAGACGCCGGAAAGCATTCCAGGTAAATTGCCGGTAATTCTAAGAAATTCTTCTTATCGTCCTCTTCTTCCTGTTAGTTGCATATTTGCAACCCCGCCTTGTGTCTTTTTTCACGGACACCCGGAAAAGCGCCCCTGGGGCCGCTTTCCCGGCCCGCGGGCGCAGGCGGAAAAAAAAGGGACGCCGTCTCCCCGGGCTGCGGGGAGAGGGCGTCCCTCGAAGGAAAGAGAAAAACGCCTTTTTGCGGAGATCTAGTCCGCGGAAAGGCCCAGCAGACGGCAGGCGGTCCTGTACATGACCTTTTCGAGGATCTCCTCGGGCAGACCCATGTTCATGTAGTTCCGGATGGCGTCGGCCTGCTCCACGAAGGGATGGGCGCTCGCGAAGATGATCTTGTCGGCGAGCACGCCCTTGAGGGCCTCCACATAGTGGCAGGCCATGGGCGCGAGCTCGTACTCGGAGAGGTCCATGTAGACGTTCCTGTTGCGCTGGCAGACAAAAATGGCTTCCTGCACAAAGGGATAGCCGCCATGGCTCATGATGATGGTGAGTTCCGGAAAGTCCCTGGCCACCGTGTCCACGTCGCGCGGGTCCGTGTACCTGATGAGAGCGCCCTGCACCATGGGCGGCGGCGCCGTGGTGATGAAGACGGGCACATTGAGCTCGCAGCACTTGGCGTAGATGGGATAGTACCGGGCTTCGCTGGGGGGAATGTGGGCCAGATAGGGGTCGGTGGCGATGCCGCGCATGCCGTATTCCCTGACGACCTTTTCCACGTCGCGCACGGCGTCCATGCCGCGGTGGGGGTCAATGCCCCAGAAACCGTAGAAAAAGTCCGGATAGGCCTGGCAGAATTCCAGGACGCTGGCGTTGTTGTCCGGGAAACCGTAGGTGGTCCGGCAGTCGCGGCCGGTGATGACATTGCCGAAAACGCCGCGTTTCTTCAGATCCGCCACGATCTCGGGCAGGGTCTGCGCCACGCGTCTGTCAAAGCCGCTGGCTTCGCAGGAGGCTTTGAACATGGAGCTGTTTGCAATGCCGTCCAGGATCACCCTGGTGTTCGGACGAAAGCGAAAGTCAAAGATTTTCATACCTTTCAGGCCGCTGACAGCCCTCTTCGGGGCCCCTTGGCGGCTACCTCCCTGAAGATTCTAGACATGCCGCAGCAGGGCGGTCCGCGCCTGATCCGGCATGTCCTGTGGAGTAGTCAGAAAGCCTTCCCCTGTCAACCGGTCTGTTTTTTCAAGAGCTTGCGATCACAGGCACAACGCAGGACTCTTTTCCCCCTCCTCCGCTGAGCCCCCCGAAGCCTCCCCTTCCCCCTCCTTGAAAGCGGCCGGACGGGCAGAGCCGGCCCCCTGAAAGAGATGTTGCATATCTGCGACTCTGCCCTCGGGCAGTCTCTCCGTCTTGCCCTTCCGGGCCGGCGGGCGTAGCAGAAGGGCGGAACCGCTTCTTCCGGTCCCCGATCCGTTTCTCCTCCTGGAAGAACCATGCCTGACGACCCTGTTCTCTGGCTTTTCGCCCTCGCCTGGTTTCTGGGCGGCTTCGTCAACGGCGTGAGCGGCCTGGGCTTCGCCATGGTGGCCCTCTCCGTCGTGGCCGGCCACGCCGATCCCGCCATCCTCGTGCCTTCCACCTGCGTGGGCGGCCTTCTCATGGCCCTGGGCCTCTGCAAGGTCTACTGGCGCGGCACCCGCTGGTCAGCCATGAAGTCCCTCGTGCTGGGCTCCCTGCCGGGCACCCTGGCCGGCCTCGCCGTCCTGCTCGTCATGCCGGCCGCCGTCCTCGAAGTCACGGCCGGCGCTCTCATGGAACTCTATGTTCTCTGGCAGTTCTGCCACGCGAGGCTCAGGCCCGGGGGCGAGAGCTTCGCGGGGGGCTTCACGGCGGGCTTCGCCATGGGCTTCATCACCGCCTCCATTTCCTTCGGCGGGCCGCCGCTGGCCGTCTACGCCCTCCACGCCGGCTGGACCAAGGAGGAAACCCTGGGCACCCTGGGCGTCTTCGCCACCTTCACGGGGCTTCTCGCCTGTCTCACCCACGCCGCCGCCGGCCTCTACACCGAGGCGCTTTTCCGAAGCGTCCTCTGGGGCGCCCCGGGCTGTCTGGCGGGCATGGCCCTGGCCTTTCCCATCGCCCGGCGCGTCAACCAGGAACTCTTCCGGAAGATCCTCCTTCTGGTCATCGCGGCCGCGGGCCTCGTCTGTCTCCGGAGCGGCGCGGCCATCCTCCTCGCCTGATCCCGCGCCCCGCGCCGTTCCGCGCCGGGCCTCCGGCGGCAGACCGGATCCGGGCCTCTCTCCCTGCCCGCCTCACTCCTCCCCTTCCCGAGCATGTTTGACGACTGTACCCTCTGGCTCTTTGCCTTTGCCTGGTTTCTGGGCGGCTTCGTGAACGGCGTCAGCGGCATGGGCTGCGCCATGGTGGCCCTGCCCATCGTGGCGGGCACCATGAATCCCGCCACCCTGGTGCCCGCCAGCTGCGTGGGCGTGCTCGCCGTCTCCCTGGGCATGAGCGCTGTCTACTGGCGCCACACCCGCTGGTCCTCCCTCAAAGCCCTCCTGCTGGGCGCCCTTCCGGGCTCTCTGGCGGGTCTCGGCATTCTTCTCATTCTGCCGGCCTCCGTCCTGCAGCTCGCCGCGGGCGGCATCATGGTGCTCTTCGTCCTCTGGCAGTCCGTCCGGGGACGCGTGACGCCCCACGGGGACGGTCTGTTCACAGGAGCACTGGCGGGCTTCTGCTCAGGCTTCATCAACACCTCAATTTCCTTCGGCAATCCGCCCATAGCCATCTATTCGCTCCACGCGGGCTGGCACCGGCTGGAAACCCTGAGCACCATGAATGTCTTCACCGCGCTCGCCTGCCTCATCACCTGTCTGGCCCACGCGGGCGCGGGGCTCTACACCGCGGACGTGCTTCGCCATGTGCTTTTCGGCGCCCCGGCCACCATCCTCGGCATGCTCGCCGCCCTTCCCGCGGCGAAGCGCGTGAGCCAGCGCCTCTTCAGGAAAATTCTCCTCATGGTCATTTTCGCAGCTGGCCTGGTCTGCCTTTTCCGCGGCGGCCTGCAGCTCGCCGGCTGACCGGGATTTCCGGAAAAAAAGCGGAACGCCGCGGTCCGGACAGACCGCGGCGTTCCCTGTTTTCTGCGTGAAAAAAGAGGCTTTTCCGGCTCAGTGCCAGGCGACTCCCGAAATGAGCGCCGCCCCCGAAATGAGGTAGCAGAGGCGCACCAGGTAGCCGTAGGCGTCCAGGGGAAGCCAGTCGCCCTTCCCCGCCCGGGCGACATGCCGCTGGGCCTGGGCCCAGAGCGGCACGCTCAGCAGACAGAAGAAGACGGGCCAGCCGGCCAGGCCGCAGAGCCAGAGATTGATCTCGCAGAGCCAGATGGCCGGCCACCAGAGCCGGAAGAGGAAGAGGGCGTGATCCTTGCCGAGCCAGTTGGCCAGGGTGTACTTGCCGGCCGCCCTGTCGGTCTCGATTTCCGGCAGGCTCTGGTAGTAGAGGATGCCCGCCACCATGCCCGAGACGGGGGCGGCCACGGCCAGGGATCGCAGGTCAAAGCTCTGGGCCAGAATGGTGGCGGAAGCGCCCACGATGATGAAGCCCATGTTGAGGCCCACGAGGATCTCGCCCAGGCCGCGGTGGCCGTAGCGGATGGGCGGGGCCACATAGAAGATGGCCGAGGCCACGGCGAAGAGCGTGAGTCCCAGAAGCTGAGGCCGCAGAGAGACCGGAAGCGTGACCGCCAGGGCCCAGCCCAGGGCGAGGGTGCCGGCCGTGCAGACGAGGACGGCCAGGAAGAGCTCCCGGCAGGAAATGAGGCCGCTGCGGATGACGCCGGTGCCGCCTATGCTCTCCTCCCTGTCGTCCACGCCGAGCACATAGTCAAAGAGCTCGTTGGCCAGGTTGGCGATGGTCAGACCCAGACAGCAGCCGGCCAGCAGGGCGGCGAAGCGGAGCAGGAGCGGCCCGTCCAGGGGCAGGCCCAGACGCATGACGAAGGCCAGGGCCACAAAGACCGGAATGGCCGCCGTGATGAAGAAGGGGGGCCGGCAGGCCCGCCACCAGGCTCCGCAGAGCCCGCGCCATGTCCTCGCAGGGGCGCCGGCGGGCCGTCCCGCCAGCGCTCTGGACCAGAAAGATCCCGCACCCATCGCTCTCCCCTTTTTTCCCCGTCTCAGTCAGTCCGCCCCGGGAAAGGGCTTCTTCCAGTCAAAGGGCACGGCACGGGCCTCGGGGCTCTCCGGGTCGATGCGCGTTCCTTCCGCCGGATCGTGGGGCATGTCCGGCGCGTTGCAGATGAGGGCCGGGCTTTCCCCCAGGGCCCGGAAACCGTACCAGACGCCGCAGGGGATGCGCACAAGGACATAGCTGTCCTGCCGGCCCAGAACGAGGGTCTGCACGGCCCCCCGGGTGGGGGAGTCGTCCCGGCCGTCGTAGAGGACCAGGCCGAGCCTGCCCGCGGGCACGGCGAAATGCTGGGTCTGGCGGCTGTGGCGCTTCCAGGCGTTGACGACCCCCGGGAGCACTTCCGAAAAATAGATCTCGCCGACTTCGAAGGCCGGGCCGTCCTTCCGCACCCGCCCGGGCAGCAGGGGCAGATCCGGCCGCAGCATGTGCAGCACGGCGCCGCTCGCCGTGGTGATCCGGGCGATCTCGCAGTACTCCGCGCCCGCGACGGCCGTGGCGTGCACCGTTCCTTCGCTCACGGCCGCGCCTCCGGAGCGATCCAGACCTGATTGCGCAGGGCCGCCGCGTTGGCGTAGGCGGCAATCTGGCCCAGGGAGAATCTGAGCATGGATTCCTCTCTCCCGCCGCCGCGGTAGTAGCGCTGGTACCATTCCGCCGTGTAGCGGATGGTCTCCTCGAAGTTCAGGGTGGCCTTCCAGCCCAGGGCGGCCAGGGACTTGTCGCAGCAGAGCTTGAGCAGGGTGCACTCCCTGCGGGAGATCGCGGCGCTTTCGTCCATCTCGCTCCGGAAGCCCGGCCAGTGGGCGGCGAGGGCCCGGACCACGTCGCTCACGGGGTTGTTCACATCGGCCGCCGGGCCGAAGTTGAAGGCTTCCCCGGCCAGGGGGAAGGGCCGCGAGCTGTCGTGCGTGTACAGAAGGGCTCCCAGCCAGAGATAGCCCGAGAGGGGCTCCAGCACGAGCTGCCAGGGTCTCGTGGCGTGGGGACTGCGGATTTTCACCGGGACGCCGGCTTCCCAGGCCCGGGCGCAGTCAGGCACGATGCGGTCCAGCGCCCAGTCGCCGCCGCCGATGACATTGCCCGCCCGCACCGTGGCGCAGGCCGGTCCCTGGCTGAAGAAGCTCGCGAAATAGGAGTGGGCGATGATTTCGGCGCAGCCCTTGGAGGCGGAATAGGGATCGCTTCCGCCCAGACGGTCGTTTTCCCTGTAGCCCCAGACCCGCTCGTCGTTGCGGTAGCACTTGTCCGAGGTGATGATGACGGCGGCCTGCACGGACGGCGTCCTCCGCAGGGCCTCCATCACATTGAGGGTGCCCAGGGTGTTGGACTCAAAGGTCTCCAGGGGCTCGTCGTAGGATCTGCGGACGATGGCCTGCGCGGCCAGATGGAAGACGATGTCGGGCTTCGCGGCCTGCATGGCCGCCGCGAGGCCCTCCCTGTCGCGGATGTCGCCGCGCAGGTCGTGAATCTGACCCGCCAGCCGCATGGCTTCGAAGTGCGAGGGATTCGTGGGGACCTCCCTGGAAAACCCCGTGACCTCGGCCCCCAGGCTCAGGAGCCAGGCGCAGAGCCAGGAGCCCTTGAAGCCGGTGTGCCCTGTGACGAAAACGCGCTTTCCTTTGTAGACGCCGTGGAACATTGACTATTTTCCTCCAGTCCAGAATGCTTTGCCTTCGTCCCAGAGCCTGTTGAGCAGCAGGCTGTCTCTGAGGGTGTCCATGCACTGCCACTGGCCGGGATGGGGGTACATGGAGAGCTGGCCCTCGGCGGCCAGGCGCTGCAGGGGCTCCTTCTCCAGGTCGCAGGACTCGTCCTCGCTGAGGTAGTCCAGAAATTCACGTCGGAAGACGAAAAAGCCGCAGTTGATATATTCGTTGAGCACGGGCTTTTCTTCCCAGGAAAGGATCTTTCCGGCGTCGTCGGTGCGCACGGCGCCGAAGCGGCAGGGCATGCGCACGCCCGTGAAGGTGCCTATGCAGCCGGATTCCTCGTGGAAGCGGATGAGGGCGGCGATGTCGATGTCCGAGACGCCGTCGCCGTAGGTCACCATGAAGCGGTCCGTGTCGATGTAGCGGGCCACGCGCTTGAGGCGGGCGCCCTTCAAGGTCTCCTGGCCGGTGTCGGCCAGGGTGACGCGCCAGTCCTCGATTTCCCCGTGATCCGTCGTGATGTCGCCGGTTTTCAGGGAGACGGTGAAATTGGTGTGCCGGCGGTGGTAGTCCGCGAAATACTGCTTTATGACCTCACCCTTGTAGCCCAGGGGCAGGATGAAATCGTTGAAGCCGAAGCGGCTGTAGATGTGCATGATGTGCCAGAGAATGGGCCGGCCGCCGATTTCCACCATGGGTTTGGGCTTGACGGCCGTTTCTTCGCGCAGCCTCGTGCCCTTGCCGCCGCACATGATGATGACTTTCATCTTCTGCATGTCGCTGTCCGCGTGCCGCTTTGCAGGCTTTTTCAGGGCCTGGAAGCACGTCCTCCTGTTTCTGGGGCGTGATGTTGCAACTCTCCGGAATAAATTGAAAATCAGATCAGGCTGTCCGGAGGCTCAGGGGCGGCGCAAGGGCCGCCCGACCGGGGAGTGCCCGATGATAGCCGGGAGAAAGGGACAATTCAAGCCGGCAAATCCGCTCCCGGGCGCACTTTTTTCCCCGCCCGCTTCTTGACCGTGAAAAGCGCAGAGACTAAACTTCTATGCGCATTTTTTCACTTACCGGGAGGTCATATGTTCAGAAAGATTCTTCTTTCCCTCTTGGCACTTATCGTGCTTGGCTGGGGCACGCTGGCCGCGGCGGCGGACAAATACATCGTCGCCACGGACTGCACTTTTCCACCCATGGAATACCTCGATGATCACAAGAAACCCGTGGGCTTCGATCCTTCCATCATCCGCGAAATCGCCAATGCCTGCGGTTTTGAAGTGGATGTGCAGAACATCGCCTGGGACGGCATCTTCGCCGGCGTGGCGGCGGGCAAGTACCAGATCGTGGCGTCGGCCGTGAGCATCACCCCTGAACGGGCCAGAGCCTTCGGCATTTCCGACCCCTATTTCGAGCTCTCTCCCGCCATCCTTGCTCCCGCGGACGCCAAGTACGCGAAACCTGAGGATCTCAAGGGCGTCGTTGTGGGCGGCCAGATCGGCAACAGCTCCATCATGGCCCTGGAAAAGCTCAAGGTGGGCGCAAAGATCCGTGAATACGACGATGTGGGTCTCGCCATCGAGGACATGGTCGCCGGCCGCATCAGCGCCGTGGCCTGTGACAGCCCCGTGGCCATGTACTACCTGAACAAAAAGCAGGCCTACAAGGGCAAGATCCGCGTGGCCATGAAGTTCGGCGCCTCGGAGCAGTACGGTTTCGTGGTGCGCAAGAACGACAAGAAGCTCTTGGAACTCCTCAACAAGGGCATCAAGCTGGTGAAGGAAAGCGGCGCCTATGACCGCGTGCTCCAGGAACATATCGGCGGACTTTAGCCGCTGACGCAAGGGAGCCCGTCCTTCCGGGGGCAGGCTCCCGAAAAGACCGGTCAAGCCCGCCTTGCCGGCACAAACAACGAGTTGCACCATGGCCGAAACCGAAAAACAAGACAAGGAGAGCGCGGGAACCATAATCGTGGTCACGGAAGGTCCGCAGATTCCCTCTCCCTCAGGCAAGCGGCTCATCTCCGCCTGGTCCATTTCCCTGGTGGGCGCCATCTGCGCCCTGTTCACGCTCTGCTGGATCTGGCCTGAACCCTATCTGGACGTTCTCTGCTTCCTGCCCGACGGCATCATCGTCACCTTCGAAGTGACGGCGCTGTCCATCTGCTGCGCCGTGCCGCTGGGCCTGCTCACGGGCCTGGGGCGCATCGCCCGCAATCCCGTCATCAATCTGGGCGCCTCCACCTATGTGGAAATCATCCGCGGCATCCCCCTGCTCGTCCAGATCTTCTACATTTATTACGCCCTTTCCAAGTTCCTGCAGGTCTCCAGCTTCACCAGCGCCGTCGTGGCCATCAGCTTCTGCTACGGCGCCTACATGGGCGAAGTCTTCCGGGCCGGCATCAAGGCCATCCCCAAGGGCCAGACCGAAGCGGCCAGATCCCTCGGCTTCAACCGCTTCCAGACCATGTTCTACGTGATCCTGCCCCAGGCGTGGCGCACCATCCTGCCGCCCGTGGGCAACGAATGCATCGCCATGCTCAAGGACACCTCCCTGGTCTCCGTCATGGCCATGCCCGACCTCATGCAGCGCGGCCGCAGCTTTGCTGCCAAGACCTATCTCTACTTTGAAACCTATACCATCGTCGCGCTGGTCTACCTCATCATCACGCTTCTTCTTTCCAAGTGCGTCTCCATGATGGAATCCAGGTTGAACTACTATGACAGAAAAAAGTAATCACCTTGAAGAAGCATCGGCTCAGGAACCCATCATCGAGATTTCCCACGTCTGGAAGTTCTACGGGCAACTGGCCGCTCTGCGGGACGTCACCGTCAATATCCAGCCCAAGGAACGCGTGGTCATCATCGGTCCCTCGGGCTCCGGCAAGTCCACCATGCTCAGGTCTATCAACCGCCTGGAAAGCATTGACAAAGGCTATATCAGGATTCAGGGGCAGGACATTTCCCACTGCAACGATCACGATCTCAACGTGCTTCGCCGCACCGTGGGCATGGTGTTTCAGCAGTTCAACCTCTTTCCGCACAAGACGGTCATGGAAAACCTGACCATGGCCCCCAGAATCCTTCTGGGGCTCAGCAAGGCGGAAGCGGAGGCCAGAGCCCTGAAACTGCTCCAGAAGGTCGGCATCTCCGACAAGGCCACCGTCTATCCCTCCATGCTTTCCGGCGGCCAGCAGCAGCGCGTGGCCATCGCCCGCGCTCTGGCCATGCAGCCCTCCATCATGCTCTTTGACGAGCCCACCTCCGCCCTCGACCCCGAAATGGTCGGCGAAGTGCTGGACGTCATGGTCAGCCTGGCAGACGAAGGCATGACCATGGCCTGCGTCACCCACGAAATGGGCTTCGCCAAGATGGCGGCTGACAGGATCATCTTCATGGATCACGGCGAGATCATCGAGCAGGGGCCGCCGGAACAGATGTACAACAACCCCCGCCATCCGCGTCTCAAGCAGTTCCTGGAACAGATCCTCTGACAAGGACCTCCCTCCCCCGAATATCCATGGACAGCTTTTCCCAGCGCCTGCCGGCCGGCGACCTCGCGGTCGCCGTGTCCGGCGGCGTTGACTCTCTCTGCTCCCTGCTTCTCTGCCTGCGCACGGGAAGACAGGTGACGGCACTCCACGCTCTGCTCCACGACCGGCAGGTCGCCGAGGGACAATCCGAGCGGGAGGCGCTCGCCCGCGTCTGCGAAAGGCTCGGGGTGGAACTGCGCGTCGTCGATCTGCGCGACCGCTTCCGGGAATGCGTGGTGCGGCCCTTCGCCAGGGCCTATCTGGCCGCGCTGACCCCCAATCCCTGCGCCTGGTGCAACCGGCTCATAAAGTTCGGCGCGCTCTGGGAAGCCGCCCGGGAGTCCGGAGCCGCCTGCCTCATCACGGGCCACTACGCCGGACTGACCCATGACCATCCCTACGGCGGCGAGGGTCCCCTCCTCTGCGCGGCAGAAGACCGGCAGAAGGATCAGACCTACTTTCTGGGGCTCGTCCCCAGAGAAGCCCTGCGCCGCACGGCCTTTCCCCTGGCGCACAGAGAAAAACCCGACGTCCGCCGCCTCGTGGCCGAGGCCGGCCTCACCGTGCCCGCCCAGACCGAAAGCCAGGAAATCTGCTTCGTGCCGAAGACGCACCAGGGCTACCGGGACTTTCTGGCCGGAATCTGCCGGGACGAGGGGCAGCGGCTCCCGGGCCCGGGGGACATCGTGGAGGAAACGACCGGCCGGGTGCTGGGACGCCACCAGGGTCTCTGGCAGTACACCGAAGGCCAGCGCCGCGGCATCGGCGTGACCTGGTCCAGGCCCCTCTATGTCACCGGCAAGCGGACGGCCGACAACGCGCTTCTGGTGGCCGGCAAGGAACGCACCCGCATCCGGAACGCCGTGGCGGGCAGCCTCAATCTCTTCGTGGAGCCGGAGCAGATCCCCCGGGACTGCCTCGTGCGCCTGCGCTACCGGCAGACGCCGGTGCCGGCCGATGTGCGGATCGCCGACGGAAAGCTCCACATCCGCTGCCTTGAGCCCCTGTCGCTCTCGGCCCCGGGCCAGATCGCCGTGGTGACTGACCCGGCCACGCGCCTGCTGGCGGCCGGGATCATAGAAAAACTCACCTGACGCCGAAGCGCGGGTGAGTTTCCGGAAAAAACGCCTGGCGGCCGTCGCCGGCCGGGCGGAAGATCACTTCCGATCTTCCAGGACCGTGGCCTTTCTGATGATGACGGGCTCCACGGGCGCGTCCTTGTACTGGGGGTGGCTGTCGGTGGTCTGGACCTTTTCTATCCTGTCCACCACCTCGCGGCCGCGGATGACCACGCCGAAGACGGCGTAGCCCACGCCGTCCTGGGCGCGGTCGGGATCCAGGAAGCGGTTGTTCTTCGTGTTGATGAAGAACTGGCTGGTGGCGGAATCCGGATCCGAGGTTCTGGCCATGGCGACGGTGTAGCGCGCGTTGCGGCGGCCGTTGGAGGCCTCGTTCCTGATGGGAGCGCGGCCGGATTTCTGCCGGAAGTCCGGGGTCAGGCCGCCGCCCTGGATCATGAAGCCGGCGATGACCCGGTGAAAAATGGTGCCGTCGTAAAAGCCCGACTGGACGTACTGCAGAAAATTGGCCACCGTGACGGGCGCTTTCCTGTCGTCCAGGCGGATCTCGATGTTGCCCATGGTCGTCTCAAGCTGAACGACGGGCGCGGCCTGGGCCAGGCCCGCGGCGAGCACGAGGCCGAGCGTCAGGGCGGCCAGAAGAATACTGAATCTGTGCATGCGCTTTACTGCAGACCGCCTGGAGGCGGCCCCTCCTCCTGAAAAAACTTGCCGCAGGAGCCGGGCCCCCGCGAAAACCGGGCTGACGCTAGCACGAAGACCGGAGAGCGGCAAGACGTGCCGGCCTGCGGACGCATGCCCCCTCCCGGACCGGAGACGGGCCGGGAAACAGGAAAATTCCTGAGCGCCCCGTCCCCGGGACGGCACGCAGGCTTTTCCAGGGGGCCGGGAGGCAGCCCCGGCCGCTGACGCGGGGGGCCTTGCCCGGACACACTCCTCCCCTTCCCCGAAGCCCCGGAAATCGCCTTTTTCAGGACGCGGCCCTTCCGGAGCGCGGGAAACAGCCTCCCCGCCACGCCCAGGGGCGTCACCGCCTGAGCGCGTCTCTCTCCGGAAGCGGGGAAAGCAGGTTTTCTCACCCTGCGCCTTTTCCGGGAAAGGAAAGCCTCAGGGGCGGATCCGGCAGGGAAAATCCGGGATCGCTGAGTCCGCTTCAGCCGGGGACACGGGGCCCCTTAAGTCATTTCTCTTCCGCCAGGGCGCCCACCACGGCGTGGGGCGCGTAGGCTTCTTCGAGAAAGCGCGCGTCCTCGTCCGGCAGAAGAAAGTCCACGGCCCGCACCGCGTCGTCAAAATGCGGCACGCTCGTGGCGCCCACGATGGCCGAGGCCACGCCCCGCCGGAAAAGCCAGGAAAGGGCGACGACGGCCATGGGGACGCCGTGCTTCGCGGCCGTTTCCGCCGTGCGCCCGATGATCTCCAGATCGTTTTCCCGTGAGTGATCGTACTTTTCCCGGATCATGCGGTCGGTGCGGCTGCGCCGGGAGGACGTCGTCCAGCCCGGGTGCGTGAGATGGCCGCCCGCGAGCGGGCTGTAGGGCACGAGCGAAACCCCGCACTGCCTGCAGACGGGGATGAGCTCCCGCTCGTCCTCGCGGTACATCAGATTGTAATGGTTCTGCATCACGGAGAATTTCGTCCAGCCGTTCCGTTCCGCCGCGATCTGCATGTTCTGGAACTGGTAGCCGTACATGGCCGAGGCGCCGATGGCTCTGACCTTGCCGGCCTGCACGAGGGCGTCGAGCGCTTCCAGGGTTTCCTCAATGGGGGTGCCGTAGTCGAAGCGGTGGATGTAGTAGAGATCCAGGTAGTCCGTGCCGAGCCGCCTGAGGGTCCCCTCGATCTCCCGCTGAACCGCCGCCCGGGAGAGCCGGCCCTCGTTGTAGTAGACCTTGGAGGCGATGACGGCAGCGTCTCTGGGGATGCCGAGCTCCCTGAGCGCCCTGCCGATATATTCCTCGCTTGTTCCGTGGGAATAGCCGTTGGCCGTGTCGATGAAGTTGACGCCGAGCTCAAAGGCATGGGCGATCATGGCCGTGGTTTCGGCCTGTTCGAGGGTCCACTGATGAAAATCCCCGGAGGGCTTTCCGAAGGACATCCCGCCCACGCAGATTTTTGACACCCGGATGCCGGTGCCGCCGAGTTCCGTATACCGCATCGCCTTTTCCTCCCTGTGCTTTTTTTCGGGGGCTCCCGGTCCGCGCCCCGCTCCTTTTTCTTGCGCCCCTGAGGCGCCCGCTGTCCAGCGAAAAAATTTCACCCCGGTGGCGGCGGGCCCTTCCGGGCCCCCGCCCGCCTCTTCCGTCGAAGGAGACGGAAAAACCCGGCCCGGACCGGGCGCTCTTTTCCCCGCCCACCCCCATGCGCTTCGGCCCGGAGCTCTTATATTTTGAACGGA
>CAZFTQ010000047.1:0-17569 GCA_964522365.1 uncultured Desulfovibrio sp.
ACACGACCATCCTGCACTGGGGGATGGCTTTCTGCGGAAAGACCTGCAAGGCGCTCGTGAAGACGGCCCTGTCCCCGGAAGCGACGGAGCGAGAGCCTGCGGGGGAGGGCGGGACGCCTGAGGAGTTCCCGAGCCGGGTCCGGGGATTTCCGGCTGAGGTCTGAGACTGCCGGAACGGCCCCCGATTCAGAGGTTCGCAGGCTTCCGTCGTTGGCAATGCCGGCGCTCGTCGCAACGGGCTTCTGAAGGCATGGAACCTGTCCTTCCTTCCGGGGAACATGGCTCAGTCGGTCTCTTCGCCGGGCCTCAAGACGGGAACCGCCTGCGAAAGACCGCTCAAAAGCCAGGTACAGGCGGCCTCAAATGCCTCAAAGCGGCCTGAAAACCGCCGCCTCCAATCTACCTCAAAGCCACTGCCTCAAAAATCTTTAAACAATAATCTCAAGCCAATAATCAAAGCAAGCCAAAAGCTGACCTTGAAGTTGCCTCAATTTTGTCACTCTTCAGCCAGGAATTTTCAACAGCAGACCATCCGGCACCGGATGACAGGGAAGGGCAGCCTGCAGGACATGAACCGTGCAGCGCAAAACCTTGAAAGCCGGGCAGCGACGTAAAAAGCGCCACATTGTTGCATGGGGCAGGGTAGCCTCAGGAAAAGCGGGGCCAGAAAGCTGACGCAGGGGGAAGAGACAGCGTCACTCCCGGCAGTTTCTTTGTCTGGTGCTGACGGAGAAACACATGCATGAGAGCCCGACAGACATGTCTGAGCGTAGCGGTAACAGGAAAGAAAGGATATGATAAGGAAAGGGCGGAAGACAGGCATTCTTAAATGTCCCATAATGAGAATTATGTTAAGTTAAAACTGTCCCGTGCGTTTCCGGCGGCCTGAGAATCGCCGACCTGGGCTCTTTGTCCCTAGAAGCCGTTTGCGTGCCCATGGCCATGGCTTCACGCCAGGCACGCGCATTTTTGCTCCTGTCCGGATATCATGCGCCTTCACTGCTTTTCCTCCCTTTGCGTCCTCAGACTGCCGTCTGCCCTCGCCTTCTTCCGACTTGCCTGTCCGACAAGTCTTCCGCCCTGCCCCTGCCGCGGACGCGGAAAATCCTTTTCTCTTCTGCCTGGCGCTTCCTCCTTGCCTGCGACAGGCAACATTGCTAAACAATTAATTTTGCGGCTTTTCATACATAGACGCAACTGGGCGGCAACTCAGTTCCGGGGAGACAGAAGACTTCTCGCTCTTCAATCCGTTGCCGCAGACAGACAACCGCCCTTAATGCGGAGATGCCTGTCACGCCTTCCGCATCCTTCAGGAATGAGCCGTTGTCTCGACATGTTACTGCGTATCTGTGCTTAACATGTCAGTTTTCCTGACTTTTTGTTCCTCTCCTTCAGCAGGATTGACTCCGGACCATGTTCGGCTATTCTCCCCCGGCATGCGTGCACGCTGCCCCGACCAGGTGCCCTGCCCTTCAAGGAGGACTTTTTTGAGCAGTCAAGACAGACCCGCCAAGCCGCGCCAGCCAGGCCGAAAGCCCCAGGAAAGGGCATCTTTCAGACAAAAGTTCTCCGACAGGCATTCCATGCCCGGAGCAACTGCGGGCAGGTCCCGTTCCGCGCCGGAGGAAGACGGCATCCGACTGAACAAATACATCGCCGGCACAGGCTTCTGCTCGCGCCGCAAGGCGGATGAACTCATCGAACAGGGACGAGTCCGCCTCAATGGCGCCCCTGCCGCTCAGGGCATGCGCGTGCGGCCGTCGGACCGGGTAACCGTTGACGGAAAACCCTGTGAGAGCCAGGAAACAAGAATCTGTCTCATGCTGCACAAGCCCGTGCAGGTGGTGTCCACCGTCTCAGACCCCCAGGGACGCCGGACGGTGCTGGATTTTGTCCCTGAAGAGTACCGTCATCTGCGGCTCTACCCTGTCGGCCGTCTCGACTACCTTTCCGAAGGACTCCTGCTTCTGACCAACGATGGAGAACTGGCTCATTTCCTGATGCACCCCGGCAACTGTCAGAACAAAGTCTATCGTGTGGCGGTCCGGGGCAAGGTGCCAGACGAGACCATTGCCAGAATGCGCGGCGGTATGACCCTGGCGGAAGGCGATGTGACAGCGCCCGTTGAGATAGAGGCAACTCTGACCGCCAGCGGCAACACCATCCTGACACTGACCCTCCATCAGGGCCTGAACCGGCAGATCCGGCGCATGTGCAGGGACACCGGTCTGACCATTCTCAAGCTCAAGCGCATTGCCGAAGGCCCCCTCCGCCTGGGCAGTCTGGCTCCGGGGAAAATCCGCAGGCTTTCCGAAGAAGAAATTGCCAGACTGAAGGACTGCCACATATAGACGATGTCCGCTACAAATCTCAGAGCCACCTTGCGATATCAGGCCTTGGACCGCAAAAACTCCTTCGAGACCGATGCACGGTAAATCATCGGATAGTTTCGGTAGGGATGCCCATTGCTGTGAGCCTTACGAACAGAACCGGACGTGCAGATTTTTCGCAGCCGGCTTTCAGGCCAAGTTCTTGTTATCAGCTTCACGGTTTAACAAGTTGGTTTACGTTCTCATAGATATACTTTGTCAGGCATATGCAACTCTCACTATCAAGCAAAACAGAGCCAATATATCTAGAAAAAATATGCTGTAATTACATAATAAAGTGTTGATATTTTCTGATTTAATCGATGACATACAATATCCTTCGCCTTTTTGGGTGAGGATATAGTAAGAAAAATCTTTTATTTATACAAGTTTTAGCACTAACAAAATAGTAGTCACAATTGGAATTAAAGGGCGGAGCCGGATAGAGCAGGTCGACGCTTTCATCCGGGAACTTTTCTCTTAGAACGTCAAGAAAGCCCCATAAAACAGAGAACGATCCACGGCATCCTCCTCTAATGGTGGCGGTTGTCGGTACTCTCTTCGCACGTTCATTTTTCTACCAACTTTTCAGAGGACAAAAAAATTGGCCGACTCTCCCTGGTATGAGAGAACCGGCCAGACAGCGGAGCGGCTATTGACGCCTGCTAATACCTCTTAAAAAATCGAGTCATGTATATACTTAATTTGATTTTGTATTTTTGCCACAGACTCGTTCACTTCCGTACGCACTCTGTTTATTGTCAAGCGCTCGCCTTTGACCAACAGAGGTATCGGCTTTGATTTTGCGGAAGATATTCTGCCCGAACCGAAGAAATCGTCTAACAGAACCAAGTGATTTGCAGGATCGGATGTTGTAAAATAGGTGATGTTCTGCCTGATTATGTCCATGACCTGTTCAATGTAAATTTTTGTCTGTTGATTTGGTTTGTTGCGTGATCCTGATACGGTAGACCAGCCGCAATGCGTGAGCATGACCATCTGTACCTTTGGCGTTGTTGCCTGTGACGGCATGATACGCCGGAACTCGCTCGCTGGATTTGAAAGGGTATTGAGCAGTAATTGAAGCGAATTGATAGACTGCTGATCAGTACGTACCGGAATAAGCAGCGCGTCACTGGCATACAAGGCAAGGTGAGTAGTACCGGAAAAGAACGGTGATGTATCAATTATGCTGCGCTTGGTTCCTGTTTCTTCCATTTCGCGCCGGATATTGTCGCGCAATGAATAGAACATTCTGTCCAGAACATGTGTCTGTGTCGCGCCGGGTATCGTTTGGGCCTGCGCAATCGCATTGGAAAACTGAGAGGGAAGTACATAAAGCCTTGCGTCAGACGGGATGTAGAAGGCTTTTTTGCCTTGAAAGAAAGAATTCGTCGCCGCGATATTCCGCGCAATGTGAGTGGCGTTTCCCAGTCCAGGCATAAATGCGGGCAAGAGCATATCATACACGCTCAACTGGACATGCTGAAGATAATCTTTGTCAAAAAAATACGTCAAATTGCACTGAGGACAGGTGTCCACTGCCAAAACGTCTTCCGTCAGATAGGTCAGGTTGAATGCGATAGACGTCTTACCGATACCGCCCCGCAGATTGCAAATGGCATAGTTTGCAAACCGCGGCAAAGGGAGCGGCTCGCACTCGCCTCGTGCGATGTCAAATTGACGGGAAAAAATCATATCCATGAGACTAGACATTCCGTTCCTCCTGTGTCGGCATTAGTTCTGCGTTTGTATCAGAAAAACGCAAAACTAATCAAGCGAGAAAAGGGCAAAAAAGACCGCCACCCCGAAAGGCAGCGGTCTTGTGCGTGATTTTAAACTCTTAGCCTAGGATATTTTTTCTCAGCTCTTCCAGTTTTTCCGTCAAGGCTTCTCCGTCTCTTCTCCCGCACCGGTTGCTAGTTCTAATTTCAAGTGCAAGTTTGAGAGTATCTCTGTACCATCTAAGACAATCTGATGTCTGGGGGGGGAGGAGAGACGCTCTGGGACTTCGGCAGAATGCTGAATTGTCAGATCAAGTCAAAACTAATTCAACAACAGCAATTAACGCAACCCTCCTGACTCAGAGTCTTTCAGAAGTTCCAGCGATTTATTTCCTGACCCTAGTAACTTCGACCGATGTCTACGCAAAATTAGCCATTCTGTTAAAATGAAGCTAGCCAAAAGAGCTAACTCAAAGAGGTAAGATTATGCTCGTCATGCTCGGTGTCAAGTTTTCATAATAATTTTATCAGACTTTCAAAACCAACAACACAGGATGCCGTTGGTTTCAGTCAAAACTCTGGATTTTTGAGATCTTGGATTGCCTGAAAATTCGTGCTATCCCTGACGGCACACATTTCTTCTCAGGCCTCAGGGGGGCGCCATGGCATCAGAAAAACGTGAAAGTCTTGGATCTCGCATAGGATTCCTGCTTGTGGCGGCGGGCTGCGCCATCGGCCTCGGCAATGTCTGGCGCTTTCCCTACATCACCGGTGCCTACGGCGGCGCCTGGTTCCTCATTCTTTTCATCCTCTGTCTGCTGGCCGTCATGCCCGTCATGATCGCCGAGTTTTCCCTCGGCAGGGCGTCCCGCCAGAACCTCGGCCGGGCCTACCATGTGCTTGAGCCCATCGGCACCCACTGGCACCGCATAGGCTGGATTTCTCTCGCGGGCTCCTATCTGCTGCTCATGTTCTACTCCGTGGTCACCGGCTGGCTCCTGCTCTACTGCGGGCACATGATCGGAGGCACCTTCACGGGCATGCAGCCTGAGCAGGTTCAGGAGTTCTTCGCCGGCATACTGGCTTCCCCTTCTGACATGATCCTCGGCATGAGCCTTGCCGTGGGCTCAGGCGCCTTTGTCTGCATTCTGGGACTGCAGGCCGGCGTAGAGCGCATCGTCAAGATCCTCATGGCGGGTCTTTTCCTCATCCTGACCGCTCTTGTGGTCCGCTCTCTCATGTTGCCGGGCGCAGGCGAGGGTCTGCGCTTCTATCTCATGCCGGACATCGCCCGCATGCAGGCCAAGGGCTTCTTCACCATTCTCTCCGCGGCCCTGAGCCAGGCCTTCTTCGCGCTTTCCGTGGGCATCGGCTCCATGTGCGTCTTCGGGAGCTACCTGGATCGCAACCGCTCGCTCCCGGGCGAAGTGCTCATCATCACGGGCCTGGACTTTCTGGTGGCCCTGCTGGCCGGCCTGGTCATTTTCCCGGTCTGCTTCACCTACCATGTGCCGCCCGCCTCGGGCCCCGGTCTCATCTTCGTGGCCCTGCCCAACATCTTCGCCAACATGACGGGCGGCCGCTTCTGGGGCGCTCTCTTCTTTGTCTTCATGAGCTTTGCCGCCCTGACTACGGTCATCGCCGTCTTTGAGAACATCGTCAATTACTGCATGGACGTCTACGGCCAGACGCGCCGCAAGGCCTCCATCGTCAATTTCATAGCGCTCTGGCTCCTCTCCCTGCCCTGCGCGCTGGGCTTCAACAAGCTTTCCTTCATCCAGCCCCTGGGCCCGGGGAGCTCCGTGCTGGACCTGGAAGACTTCATCGTGAGCAGCAACCTCCTTCCCCTGGGCTCCCTCGTGCTGGTGCTCTTCTGCACCCTGCGCTGCGGCTGGGGCTGGGAAGGTTTTGCCAAGGAAGCCAACACAGGCAGCGGCATCAAGCTCCATCCCTGTCTCCAGTTTTACCTGCGCTGGATCCTGCCGCCGGTCATCCTTTTCCTCTTTGTGGTGGGCTACATGGACCGCTTCGCCCACTAGGATGCCCGAGTCAGGATCCCTGCCTCTGACAGAACAGCCAGCCGCCTTCTCCGATGGATGAACGACTCCCGCCGCCCTCAGCCAGCGGTCTCTGGGCCATCGTTGACTGCAACAATTTCTTCGCCTCCTGCGAGCAGCTCATCAGGCCCGATCTGAAAGACCGTCCCGTCGTCGTTCTCTCCAACAACGACGGATGCATTGTCGCGCGCTCCGCACTGGCCAGAAAACTGGGCATAAAAATGGGCACCCCAGCCTTCAGGATACGGGATTTCCTGGAGCGCAACGGCGTGGAGGTCTTTTCCTCCAACTTTCCCCTCTACAACGCCGTCTCCAGACGGGTCATGGACGTCCTCGCCCACTTCTGTCCCAAGGTGGAGCAGTATTCCATCGACGAGGCCTTCGTCTATCTGGACAGCGCCCTGGAGACGCAGGCCGCGGACTTCTGTCCCTATCTCATTGACCGGGTCCGGCACTATGCCGGCGTGCCGGTCTCCATCGGCGTGGCCCGCACCCGCACCCTTGCCAAGCTCGCCTGCCATGTGGCCAAAAGCCGGGCCTGCGGTTCCTTTTCCCTAGCCCTGCCCGAGAAAGACATCCAACGCATTCTGGCGGACATCGATGTAGGCGAAATCTGGGGCATAGGCCGCAAGCTTGGCAAAAAGCTTCCCCAGCGGGGCATCCGCACGGCCCGCGATCTGCTTCTTGCCGATCCCTGGAAGATGCGGCGGCTTTTCAGCGTGACACTCTTTGACACCATTCTGGAACTGCGGGGAGTCCCCATGGTGGACGTGACGCCCGGCGTCTCCCCCCGCAGGACTCTGGTTGCCTCCCGCTCCTTTGGACAGCGCGTCACGGAGCTTTCCGACCTGAAGGAGGCCGTCGCCACCTTCACGGGCAGCGCCATGCGGCGTCTGCGCCGGGAAGGCCTGCTCGCCCGCTGCATCGAGGTTTTCATCCTCACCTCACGCTTCAGCGGGGAAACCTTCTACGGGAAGGAAAGCAGGGAATATCTGGAACGCTACAGCTGCGACACCATCAGCTTCACGGAAGCCGCCCAGCGCTGTCTGGATCGGATCTACGAACCCGGTCACCGCTACGCCCGGGCCGGTGTCATGCTCACGGAGCTGAAGCGGGCGGACCAGCTGGAAGGCACTCTCCTGGATGCCCTGCAGCCCCCTCTGGAAGCCCGTCGCGCCCGCCTCATGGCCGTCATGGACAGCATCAACGCCAGGTGCGCCCAGGGAACCGCCAGACTGAGGCTCGCCAGCGAAGGCAACGGGGCGGCCGCTCCCTGGCGCATGCACCAGGAGCACAAATCACCGGATGTCGAGCTCAGGTGGGCTCCCATCACCGAAGAGCCCGGCACAGGTCCCCTCTTTGCCTCCCTCGCCCGCAAGGGCTTTCCGCCGCCCCAGGCCATCTGAGGAAAAAATCTGCGGAAGAGGAGGGCCCGCCCTTCCCTTTTCAGCACAGAAGATCGGAAAACGCCGGCAGAAGAGCTTCTTCTGCCGGCGTCTGTTCCTGCAGCGAGACTTTCCGCTTCTAGAAGACCAGGAAATAGAAAACCAGGGGAGCCAGAATGAGACGGTAGACGGCGAAGGGCACGAGAGATATCCGGCCCACCAGAGCGATGAAGGCCTTTATGGCGACGAGGGCCGAAACGAAGGAGCCGACAAAGCCGACGGCCAGAAAGGGAATGTCCGCGGCAGTGAAGAGATTCAGCCCCTTGAGCATGTCATAGCCCGTGGCGGCCACCATGAGCGGGACGGCGGCCACGAAGGAATATTCGGCGGCGAGCCTGCGGGAGGCTCCCAGGATCATGCCGCCGGCAATGGTGGAGGCTGAACGGGAAAAGCCGGGCCAGAGGGCCAGGCACTGGAAGCAGCCGATGCCGAAGGCGAGCTTCGGAGTGAGTTCATCCAGGCTTTCACGCCGTGTACGCAGGGGGAGACGCTCCACGGCTATCATGAGAATCGCTCCCACCAGCAGGGCGGCCGCCACCGTGGCCGGCGTAAAGAGACGGGCCTTGATGAAGCCGTGGCAGAAGAGCCCGAGAACACAGGCGGGTATGCAGGTGAGAACAAGGAGCCAGATGCCGTAGAGACCTGAAAAGTGGCGGTCGGCCCTGGGCTTCAGAAGGCCCATGAAGCGGTCCCAGTAAAGAACCACCACGGCCAGAATGGCGCCCAGCTGGATGAAGACCTCGAAGATGGAGGCCTTCGGGCCGGTAACTTCGAGAAGATCGCCGGCGATGATGAGATGGCCGGTGGAAGAGACCGGGAGAAATTCCGTGAGTCCTTCCACAATGCTGAGCACAACGGCTGACCAGAGATTGTCCACTGGAACACTTCCTTGGGGCTTGAACGGGCTGATGAGAGGGATGGCGCCGCCTGCGCCGGCAGGGCCTTTCCGAGGGGAGACTTTCCGGCAGAAGAGCCCGCCGCGTCAAGTCTTTTCTCCTTGACCCTTCCCACAGGCCGGGCTAGAAAGAAGGTGACGCTCCCCAAGGCTGTTTTTACGTGAGAGACAACGGCAGGACGGCACAGGCCCCTGCAAGGAGAAAAAACATGGTGACGACCCCTTCCACCAAGGTCCGGGACGCTGCGAAGTACATTCTCGAAAGAAAGTCGGAGAACCCCTCTCTTTCCCTGACCAGTCTCCTCGACGAGGCCGGCATGCGCTTCAACCTGACGCCTCTGGACAGTGAAGCCCTGCAGCGCATTCTCAGCGATGAAAGCAAGGAAAAATGACGCCGCCTGAGTCGGCAGGTCCCAGAAAAGCCCGGAAGAAACTCTCTTCCGGGCTTTTGACTGTCTGGAGAATAAGAAGCGCGGCTAGACCGTCACAAGCTCATAGTCATCCGTGCCCAGTCCAAGTTCCTTCATGTAGGAGAGCTGGCGCAGTCCCGAACGGGATTCTATGCGCTCCACCATGGGGGCCCGGACCTTTTCGGGCAGGGCGTAGATCATGTCCACCGAGGCCTTGTCCACGGCCAGAACATCCGTGGAGGCGAGAATGCCCAGATCAGGCAGGCGGACAGGTTCAGCCAGGATGCCCTCGCAGTCGCAGCTTACGGACATGTTCCGGAGAACATTGACATAGGTGATGCGGTTGCCGAAGTGGTCCACTATGGCCTTGCCGCCTTCCACCATGCGCTCCATGAAGAGCGGGCCGCCGGCCCAGGTCTTTTTGCCGTCGCTGTGGATCTGTTCCTTGCCTTTGGCGCCGGAGGCGCAGCCGATGGCGATGTTTTTGAGAGAACCGCCGAAACCGCCCATGACATGACCCTTGAAATGGGTGAGCACGATCATGGAGTCGTACCTGAGAAGATGGCTCCCTACGGCCACTTCCCTGAGCCACTTGCCGCCCTTGACAGGGAGCGGGGTGTCTCCTTCCTCATCCATGATGTCGACCTGGGTGAAGTCGGTCCAGCCGTTGTTTTTGAGCGTGGCCCGATGCCCTTGCGTGGTCCTGCGGGGGCTCGCGTAGAGCACATTGCACTCAACGACCGTGCCCGGCACTTCTTTGAGGAAGGCTTTGATCCATTCTCTGGGCAGGATGTTGGGTCCGTTGGGCTCGCCCGTGTGGAGCTTCACGGCGATTTTGCCCGTGATATCCTGACTCACCAGCCTGTACATCCTGAGAAGAGCCTCGGCGGATAGTTCCTTGGTGTAATAGACTTTTGCCTTTCTGGCCGGAGCAGCCTGGATGTCCAGGGGGGAGAGACCGGCCGCCGCCGCCCCTGCGGCTGCCAGAGAAGTCTGAATGAACCGGCGTCGATCCATGCTCATGGCGCACCTCGCGTGCGAAGAAAGAGTGTTTGTCCTGCTGGGATTCTTCTATCCCCTTTCCCCGGGAAGCGAAAGAGATAGCCCCGGCCTGCTGCCGCGCCCGCGACAGCCGGCAGGACAGTCAATCCGTCAGCGGAGAAGGGGTGCGGGAAAAGGAAATTCCTTGCGGACAACGTTCCGGATACGAATTTTCTCTGGTTCTCTCTGAATATATTTTACTCTCTTCCCTGGAAAACCCGTTCCGGCTCCTTGCAGACCCGCACCCTTCAGAAACCTGTGTCTCCTGTCTTTTCAGTCTGAATAAAGATGAAAATTTCAAGTGCTTCAAGAAGAAGTGTTTTTGCCTTCCCCCAGCCCCCCAATGGGCCTCAGCTTCCGGGCGCAAAAAATCCGGGCATCCGCCCGGATTCCTCATGCTTCCTGGCCGGGGGCCTTACTGCTCGCCGCGTTCAGCATCCCGGGCAATGGCTTTCTCCTTCAGGCTCTCGCGCTTGTCATAGAGTTTCTTCCCGCGGCCCAGGGCAATTTCCACCTTCACCCGGCCCGAATGGAAGTAAAGGCGCACGGGCACGGCGGTATAGCCCTTCTGGGCCACGGCCGCGGCGTAGCGGCTGATTTCCCTGGCGTGCATGAGGAGCTTGCGGTCCCTGTCCGGCTCCTGAAGCACATAGCCTGCGTTGCCGTAGGGGGCGATGTGCAGAGAGACGAGCCAGGCCTCGCCCCTGCGGAATTCCACATACGAATCCTGAAAGTTGATCCGGCCGGCCCGGATGCTCTTGAGCTCCGGCCCCGTGAGGGCGATGCCTGCTTCCAGAAAGTCGGACAGTTCGTAGAGATGACGGGCTTTTTTGTTGACGGCTGCCGATGGAGCCTGCTTTTTTGTCTTGCTCATGAAGCTGTTCCCATGACGGCGGACGAGAGAAAGGTCAGTTCGTGGCCGAGCACCTTCTGCAGAAGTTCGTTGACCATGTGCTTGCAGGCCGGGATGTCCGTGCTCATGAGCACCTGACTGGCCAGATCCGTGCACGCCTGGGCGTCCAGCTTGCGGATGAGGTGCTTGATCCCGGGCAGAAAGGCCGGAGAGACCGAGAGCGCATCTATGCCCATGCCCAGCATGAGCACCACGCCGAAGGGATCGGAGGAGAGCTCGCCGCAGGCGCTTACGCTCAGGCCCTCGCGGTGGGCCGAGTCGATGATGCGCTTGAGGGAACGGATGACCGCCGGATGCATGGCCTCGTTCAGATAGGCCACATGCCGGTTGTTGCGGTCGATGGCCATGAGATAATGAATGAGATCGTTGGTGCCGATGGAAAAGAAGTCGCACTCCACGGCCAGGGCGTCCGTGAGGAGCACGGCTGCCGGGGTTTCAATCATGACGCCCAGCGGCACGCTTTCGGCATGGGGGACGCCCCGGAGGCTGAGCTCCTGAGCCACTTCCTGGATGAGACGTCTGGTCTCCCGGACCTCCTCCACCGTGCAGATCATGGGGAGAAGAATGGACATCTCCCCTTCCCTGCCGGCCCTGAGCAGGGCCCGCAGCTGAATGCGGAAGAGATCCTGATTGCGCAGGGCGAAGCGGATGCCCCTGAGACCCAGAGCGGGGTTGGGCTCGCGGATGGACTCCTGCGCTCTGAGAAGCTTGTCCGCGCCGCAGTCGAGGGTCCGGAAGACGGTGCTGCCCGGGGCATCCCGTATCACGGCGGCGTATTCCCGGACCAGTTCTTCCTCGTCGGGCAGCTTGTCCTTGAGAAAGGCGAATTCCGTGCGGTAGAGGCCGATGCCGTCAGCCCCGAAAGAGGCGAGTTCCGCCGCCTCTTTCGGCCGCTCGATGTTGGCGAGCACGAGCACGCGCAGGGCGTCCCGGGTGTCGGCAGGCCATCTGGCCGTGCGGCGGGCCGATTCCTGCCAGGCGGCGTAGTCTCCGGCCCGCAGGGAAAAGTCCCCTGTGTCCTTGCTGTCCGGGGCAATGAGCACATTGCCGCTCAGACCGTCGATGATGACCTCATCGCCCTCGGAGGCCGCGGAAGTGAGGTTGGTCACGCTGACAAGCGCCGGAATGTGCATGCCCCTGGCCAGAATGGCCGTGTGCGAGGTGACGCCGCCCTCCAGGGTGATGATGCCCCGCACGGCGTGCATGTCGAGGTCCATGACGTCCGCCGGAGAAATGTCCTGGGCGGCGAGGATGACGCTTTCCCCGGAGTCCGTCTGACGGGCGGATCCCGCGAGACGGTTGAGAACCCGCAGGCCCACCACGCGCACATCCTGGGCCCTGTCCCGCAGATAGGGATCGTCCAGCCCCCTGAAAAGCTCGCACATCTGGCTCACCACGCTGTGCAGCGCCCAGGCCGCGCAGACTCCTTCGCGGTCTATGAGCCGGCAGGCGCTCTCCCCGATCTTGGGATCGCGGGTCATCTCAATCTGCGCCGCGATGACGTCCCGGTACTCACGCATCTCATCGGGGACGCGGTCCGCGGCCTGCGTCAGATCCGAGCGGACGGCGTCAAGAGCCGCCCTGAGGGCGGCTTTTTCTCCTTCCGCCTCCTCAGGAGAGACGCGCCGCTTTTCGGGCAGCGGCTCCATGTGGAGAAAATGCAGTCTGCCAATGGCGATGCCGGGCGACACCGGCGTCCCGAAAAGATGTGCCCGGGCCATGGCTAGTCCTGATCCTGCGTGAGAATGGCGGCTATGGACGCCACGGCCTCGCGGGCGTCCGGTCCCGTGGCTTCCACGGTGCACATGGCCTGGGCGGGAATGGCCAGAGAGAGGATGTCCAGGATGCTTCTGGCATCGGCTTCGGCGCCGTTGCAGACCAGACGCACGGACGAGCTCCAGCGCTGCGCTTCCCGGGTGATGCGGGCAGCCGGACGCGCATGCAGTCCGTTGCGCAGTCCGAGCCGGCAGCTGAGCCTGGCCCCGCCGGGAATCGTTTCAATATCCTCCAGCGCCATCGCTGACATTCTTTCCTCCGCCGATACGGCAGAAACGGGTTCTGTGAAGAGAGTGCGTGCTGCGGACGGGTCCTCGCTCCCGCTCAGAAGACGACATAGCCGCCTTCCAGCAGGGCAAAGAAGCAGAGGGCCAGGAACCAGAGCAGAGTGCGCGGGATATGCAGTCTGCCCACAAGCCAGGCCGCCGCCGGAATGAAGAGGAAAATGCCCGCCTTGGCCTCAAGGGGCCAGTCCGCCGCCTGCTCTCCGAGCATGAGCCAGAGCATGCAGGCAATGAGCACGGCGTTGAAAATCTTGATGCGCTCCGTCCAGCTGACCACGTCCAGGCGCCTGAGCCACTGAAGCGAGGTGATGCCGTGCCTGAGACAGTAAAAAAAGGCCAGAAAACGGAAGACCGTGAGCAGGAGCAGAAGCGCCAGGGTCCAGACGGCGGCCGCCAGGGGACTGCCCAGCAGGATGAGGCAGATGGCGATGAGCGCCCAGAGGGTGCGCACGGCGCCGCTGAAAAAGCCGTCGCCCAGGGCCGAGAGCGTGGTGGCCAGAGTCTGGCGCAGGGAGGTGATGACCGCTTCCGGCATGCTGCCGGCAGCTATCTGGCTCTCCATGGAAATGAGGAGCCCTGCGTAGCCCGGGAACATGAAGACATGGGTATTGGAGTGCTCGGCGTAGCGGGCAAAAGCCCGGGCCCGGGCCCTGGGATCCGGATAGAGATGGCGCAGGGCGGGCGCAAGCACATAGATGAGTCCCAGTTCCTGCATGCCGCGGGCGGTCATGGCCGCGTTGACGGCGGCTGTCCGGCGCAGACAGGTGAGGGCAACCCCGGTAGGCAGAGGCGCATTCACTGGAGGACTGGCACCTTCCCGGACGTGACCGGGTGCCGCGGCGAGGCGGGCGGCAGAGGGAAGGAAGAAGGGAAAGGACACGCGGCCCCTGGAAGCGGGCCGGTTTTTGCACAGGGGCAGATCTCTTTTTTTCTACACGTCTCGCGGAAGCAACGCAAGGCCCGGATCCCGGCTGAAACGTGTTCCGGGAAGGAGCACGCACCCTCCCCTGCTCTTTCCTCACGGCGCAGGAAGGCGTCCTCCTCCTGCCTGGAAGACGCAAAGACGGGGGTGTCCGGCTCAGGCCGGCGTTCCCCCGTCCGGAAAAGGCTGTGCAGCAGGGAAAGCTCCCGATCTCCCTCTAGCCCAGGCGGCTGCCGGGGGGCACGGGCCGCTCAGGCCTGACGAGCACGTTTCTGTTCCCCTCCGGGACCGTGAGCACCATGCCGCTGCTCACTGCGCCGCGGATGGTGCGGGGAGGCAGATTGAGGATGGCGCAGACCTGGGTGCCGACGAGACTCTGAGGATCATAGTCCCTGGCGATGCCTGAAAGGATCCGGCGCGGTTCGGCTTCCCCGAAGTCGATGGTCAGGCTCAGGATTCTGTCCGCGCCCTCCAGCTTTTCGCAGGCGACCACCGTCCCGGCCCGCAGATCGCAGGCCTTGAAGTTCTCGAAACTGACTTCGGGCAGAAGTTCGGAGGCTTTCTGTTCGGCCTGGGCCTTTCTGGCCTTTTCCATGGCCGCCCGGCTGTCGGCTTCCAGGGTCTTCATCATGGCCTTGGCGTCGATGCGCGGGAAAAGATTGGAGGAGGAGGCCACCCGGGTGCCGGGATAGAGCCCGCCGAAACAGGTCACTTCCTCGTCGATGGTGAGGACGGGACAGATGCCCTTCTCCGGATCCTGGCCCAGCTGTCTCAGCATGGCGGCGGAGGCGTCGGGCATGACCGGCCAGAGCAGGAGGGCCACCTTGCGCATGGAGGCCAGAAGCACATAGAGCACTGTCTTGAGACGCTCCTCCTTTCCTTCCCTGGCAAGCACCCAGGGGGCCTGGCTGTCCACATACCTGTTGAGGGAGCGGACAAGTTCCCAGAGACGCTCCAGCGCCTTGGCGAACTGGAGATTCTCAAAGAGTTCGAGACAGGTCGGCAGGGTCTCTTCACAGGCCCGGGTGATGGCCATGTCGTCCGGGGTCTTGTCCCTGGGCTGGGGGACGATGCTCTGCTCGTACCTGGCCGTCATGGAGAGCACCCGGCTGAAAAGATTGCCCAGATCGTTGGCGAGATCCGTGTTCACCCGGCCGATGAAGGCGTCATAGCTGAAATTGGCGTCCGAGCCGAACTGCATCTCACGGAGGAGGAAGTAGCGGAAGGCGTCCGAGCCGAAAAGCTCACACATGCGCACCGGATCCACGATGTTCCCCAGGCTCTTGGACATCTTGGTGTCGCGCATGAGCCAGTAGCCGTGGACGTTGAGGTGGGTGTAGAGAGGAAGTCCCGCCGACTTGAGCATGGCGGGCCAGAAAACGCCGTGGGGCTTGAGGATGTCCTTTGCCACCAGGTGCTCGCCGGGCCAGAAGGTTTTGAAGTCCTCGCCGTCGGGACAGTCCAGGACGCTTATGTAGTTCACCAGGGCATCGAACCAGACATAGGTGACATAGTTCTTGTCAAAGGGGAGTTCTATGCCCCAGGAGAGCCGGTTCTTGGGTCTGGAAATGCAGAGATCCTCCAGCGCGCCCGAATCCAGCAGGCCCAGAAGTTCGTTGCGGTAGCGCTCGGGCCGGATGAAGTCCGGGTGATCCAGCACATACTGCCTGACCCAGGGAAGGTAGGTGGACATCCTGAAGAAGTAGTTTTTCTCGCGGATGTACTCGGGCTTTTTCAGGTGCTGGGGACAGAGACCGTTGACGAGCTCCTTTTCCGTGTAGAAGCGTTCGCAGCCCGTGCAGTAATGGCCCCCGAACTCGCCGAAATAGATGTCGCCCCTGTCGTAGACCTTCTGCATGAAGACCTGCACCACGCGGATGTGCTCAGGATCCGTCGTGCGGATGAAACGGTCGTTGGATATCTGAAGCTTCGGCCAGAGATTGCGGAAGCGGCCGCTGATCTCGTCCACGAACTGCTTGGGACTCTTGCCGTGCTTCGCGGCCGCCTTGGCGATCTTGTCCCCGTGCTCGTCCGTGCCGGTCACCAAGAGAGTTTTTTCGCCCTTGAGCCGGTGAAAGCGCGCCATGGCGTCCGCCACCACCGTGCTGTAGGCATGCCCCAGATGGGGGTTGTCATTGACATAATAAATGGGCGTTGTGACGTAGAAAGTGCCGTTCTGCACGAGTGCCTCCCCGTATGGACTGGCGCGGCTCATGGCCGCGATATGCTCTTTTTCTGCCTGCTCCGCTCAGGCGTTTCCGGCCTGATCAGGTTTCGGTCTCCGTCCGTCCTGCCTGGCCTGCGGCTGCCGGTCACCCTGAGAAGGCTGACCGCCGGGATTGTCCTGACGCGCGCCTTCCCTGGAGCGGGCCTCCTGAGCCCCGCGCCGCCCGCGGCCGCGGGATTTCTGGGCTCTGGGAGGCTTCTGACCGGGCTGTCCGGAGGATCCCTGGGGCTGCTGAGTGCGGCTCTGGGCATCCTGCGTCTGCGGACGGCGGTTTCTGGGCTGCCGTTCGGCGCGCGGCCTGTCAGGCTGACGATCTCCCGGACGATCCTGACCCTGCCCGGTTCCGACAGCGGCATCGGCGGGCTGGCCAGGCTTCCGGGTGGGATCCCTCTCCGTGAGAGCCTGCGCCTTCTTCCAGAGTTCCTGGGGCCTGCCCCTGCCCTGCTGCCGAAAATGCACGCGGCCGGTCACAAAGACCTGACGCTGAGGCCTGTCGCCCCGTCCCTTGCCCGCGGGCTGATGTCCCGCGAGCCCCATGTCGCCCTCCGCGAGTTCAGGCGGCATTTCGCTGCCGTCATGGGGCAGAAGCGGGGGCTGGGGCTCGTGGCTTTCCCTGGCCGCGGCGGAGGGATCGACCCGCCTCGGGTCCAGGGCGTTCCACTCTTCCAGAGAAAATCTGAATTCTTCGCCGCCCTCTGCCAGACAGGTGACGGAATTGCTGAACATGTTGGTGCGGATGACCTTGAACTGGCCGCGGCTTGTCGTGTAGCGCTTGCCGAGTCTGGGCGAGTCGCTGTGGAACTTCTCGTAGCTCTCCTGCTCGTAGGCCAGACAGCAGAGCAGACGGCCGCAGATGCCCGAAACCTTGGCAGGGTTGAGGAAGAGATTCTGTTCCTTGGCCATGCGGATGGTCACAGGCTCAAACTGGTGCGGGTAGCGGCGGCAGCAGCAGACCATGCCGCAGTTGCCCACGGCCCCCACCATCTGGGTCTCGTGACGGACGCCAATCTGACGGAATTCGATGCGCACCCGGTACTCGTGGACCAGGTCCTTGACGAGCTCCCGAAAATCGATGCGGGAAAGCGCCGTGAAATAAAAAATGTACTTGCTGCGGTCCAGGAAAAGCTCAACGTCCACGAGCTTCATCTCGAGGCCGCGGCTGCGCACGCAACCCTTCCAGAACTCGGCGGCCTCCTTTTCCTGGACGGCGTTGGCCTCTTCCCTGGCGAAATCCTCAGCGTCAGCCACGCGCAGGACTTCGGGGAGAGCCTCCTCGCCCGTCTCCTGGATGTCGTCATGAGGCCCGGAGATGACGCGGGCCATGACCTGACCCTGGTCAAAAGCGGCGACGACCCGCGTGTTGAGAGCGAGTTCTTCGGAGCTGAGAAAATAGCTCGTCTGGGCGAGCTTGTGGTAGCGGAGTCCGTAAATGGGCATGGCAGTCAGGGGCTTGAGATCAGTGGATCCGATTTATTGTCTTCCCTGAGCCCTCTTTTGTCAATTGCC
>CAZFTQ010000048.1:0-9039 GCA_964522365.1 uncultured Desulfovibrio sp.
CCATCATCGCATGGCTGAGCTCTTCCGGGCAAGCCGATGCGCCTTTTCGAAGATCAATCTTTTTTCTGCGCCTTCAGGGCGGCGGTTTCGGGGCTGTCGCCTTTTCTCCCTCATTCACGCGGAGGCCCTGCCGCTCGGGCCTGCCCCCGGGGATCCCCGGGTCTTGGCAGGGGGACGGCAAGCGGATAGAAGATCGGCATGAAATCCGGACACGACCAGCCCTTTCTCCGCTCCTTCAGACTCACGGCGGGCAGCCGCCACGCCCGGGCCGTGGAGGCGCTTCTCGAGGCCGAAGGCTTCCGCTTCGAGCCCGAGCCCTTTTCGCCCCTCTGCCGGCGTCTCACCGAGGAGCCCTTCCCCCTGGGGAGTTCTCTGGCGGCCTTTTTCGGCTGGATCTACATCCAGGACCGCTCCTCCATGCTCCCGCCCCTCGCCCTCGACCCGGCGCCCGGCTCGTCCGTGCTCGATCTCTGCGCGAGTCCCGGCAGCAAGACGGGTCTGCTTGCCCAGCTCACGGGCCCCGCGGGCTTCGTGCTCGCAAACGAGATCTCCCACGCGAGACTCGGCACCCTGCGCATGACCCTGCGCGCGGGCAATGTCCTGCAGGCGGGCACCTGCTCCCATTCCGGCGACCGGATTCCCCTGAGGCCCGGCTCCTGGCCCTACATTCTCCTCGACCCCCCCTGCTCCGGCTGGGGCACCGCGGAGAAAAACCCCGGCGTCCTCGAGATCTGGCGGGAGAGCAAGCTCCCGCCCCTCATCGCCCTGCAGCGCAGGCTGCTGCGCCGGGCGAGCCAGCTTCTGGCCCCGGGCGGCGTGCTCGTCTACTCCACCTGCACCACCAACAGCGAAGAAAACGAGCGTCAGGTGGAATTCGCGGAAAAGGAGCTGGGCCTCGCGCGCGAGGCCGTCGCGCCCTTCCCGGGCTTCGTCTGGGACGAAAAGGAAGGCGCCGAGGGCACCCTGCGGGTGGACGGCGAAAAATCCCGGGCCCAGGGCTTCTATGTGGCGAGGCTCCGCAGAAAGGACTCCCCCGCTCAGGCCTCCGCCCCCGAAAACGCGCCTCTTTCCTGGCGGAACCGGGGCTGTGAAATCTCTCCCGCCCGTCTGGCGGGCCCCTGTCTGGATCCCGGGCTGCTTCCCCCCGGCCGCGCGGCGGTCTACGCGGGCACGGTGCGCTTTCTCCCGGCGGCGGCCGCGGACATGCTGCCGCCGGACTTTGTCTGGCAGGGCGCGCCTCTGGGCAGACTCGCCGGGGGCGGCTTTCAGGCCGACGCGCGACTCAGGCTCTGCCTGCCCGAAAACGCCGGACGTCTGGTGCTGGAGAAGGTCTCGGAGGTCAGATCCCTGCTCGGCGGCACGGCCCTGACCTGCGGCCTCCCGGGCCGGGAGGCCGGTCTCTGGTGGCGGGATCTTCCCCTGGGCCGCGTCAGCCTGCGCAGGGGCCGCGTTCTGGCCGCCTTCAGCTGAACAGGGACTTTTCCCGTCCCCTTCAGTCCGTCTTCCGCCCGGCGAGCAGCGCGAGGCCCCAGGCGGCCTGTCCGAGGCTCAGGCCCCCGTCTCCCGGCGGCATGACGGCAGGCACCAGTACCCGGAAGCCCGCCGCGGAGAGATTTCTCGTCAGAAAACCCCGCAAAAGGGCGTTGTTGAGCACGCCGCCCGCGAGGCCGATTTCTTCTTCTCCCCGCCGCGCCCGGACCGCCAGCTCCGCGAGCCCCAGGGCGAGTTCCCGGTGGAAGGCCAGAGCGATGCGTCCCGCTTCATACCCTTCCGCCCGCAGGCCGCAGACCCAGGCAAAGAGCTTTCCGCTCTCCAGGAGCAGACCCTCGTCCGTCCCGCGCACGAGGGGCCCCGGCCCGGGGACATCCGCGACTTTTCCCTCGGCCTCGTCCAGCCGGGCGCTTCCCGCGCGGGCCGGATCGAGAAGATCCGCCGCCGTCTTTTCCAGACGGATGGCCGCCTGGCCTTCGTAGCTTGTTTCCAGGCAGAGACCGAGCTCGGCCGAGACCGCGTCAAAGAGCCTGCCGCAACTGGAGCTCAGGGGCGCGTTGATCCCCCGGCGGACCATCTCCGCCACGAAGGCGGCCTCCGGCCCCCGCAGATCCGTCCAGCGCCGGAGAAGGCGCTCTCCGGGATCTCCCTGCTCCAGCGTGAGCGCGAGCCCCAGGGCCGTGCGCCAGGGGGCGCGGGCGGCGGCGTCGCCGCCGGGCAGGGGGAACTCCGCCAGATGCCCGGGCCTGCTCCACGAGGGCTTTGAGAGATCCACCCGCAGAAGCTCGCCGCCCCAGAGCCTGCCGTCGCTTCCGAGGCCGAAGCCGTCCAGCACCAGAGCCAGAGCCTCTCCCCGCACCCGATGCTCGGCCAGCACGGCGGCCGCGTGGGCCGCGTGGTGCTGCAGGCGCACCAGAGGCGCGTCCCAGCGCGCGGCCAGGCTTTCGGCGGCCCGGCTCGTGTAGAAATCCGGATGGAGGTCCGCCACCACGATGTCCGGCCGCACCTCCAGGAGCGTCACCAGATGCTCCGTCACCTCGTCGTAGAAGGCGGCCGCGGCCGGATGCTCCAGATCGCCCGTGTGCTGGCCCGTGAAGGCGTCCTGACCCCGGGTCACGCAGCAGGTGGCCTTGAGGTCGGCGCCGGCCCCGAAGGCCGTGCCGGAAGCGGGCAGATCCAGGGGCACGGGCGAGGGCACATAGCCCCGGGCCCTGCGGAAAAAGACCGTCTTCGGGCGGCCGTCCTCTCCCCCCGCGTCCAGGGCGCAGACGCTGTCGTCCACCCGGCAGAGGATGTCCCGGTCATGGAGGAGAAAGTCGTCGGCGATGCTCTCCAGACGGCGCAGGGCCTCGCGGTTTCCCAGACAGATGGGGTCGCCGCTCACATTGCCCGAAGTCATGACGAGCACGGGTTCCGGAGCGCCCGCGGCCTTTGCGCGCGCGTCCAGACGCTCAAAGAGCTCCACATGGAGCGGGGTCGTGGGCAGCATGACGGCGAGGGTCCCCGTGTCCGGCGCGATGCCGGGCCAGGCCCCGGGATCCTTCGGGGCGAGGACCACGGCCGGACGCGCGGGAGAGCTCAGCAGGTCCGCCTCGTCCTGACCAAGGCGGCAGAAGCTTCGCACCGCGGCAGGATCCCGCGCCATGAGGGCGAAGGCCTTGTGGGGCCTCGCCTTGCGCTCTCTGAGCCGCGCCACGGACGCGGCGCGTCTCGCGTCGCAGGCGAGCTGAAAGCCCCCCAGCCCCCGCAGGGCCACGAGCCGGCCGGCCAGAAGAGAGGCCACGCAGCGGTCCAGGGCGTTCCGCGCGTTTTCCTCCGTGCAGCCCGTCTCTTCCGGAAGCCGCCCGTCGGGGCCTCTCTCCGCGAACCAGAGGCGGGGGCCGCAGACCGGACAGGCCACGGGCTGGGCGTGAAAGCGCCGGTCCAGGGGATTGCCGTATTCCGCGGCGCAGGCCGGGCAGAGGGGGAAGCAGGCCATGGAGGTCACGGCCCGGTCATAGGGGATGGAGCGCGTGATGGTGTAGCGGGGACCGCAGTTGGTGCAGTTGGTGAAGGGATAGCGGTAGCGGCGGTTGGCGGGATCGCGCATGTCCGCCAGGCAGTCCCCGCAGATGCCCACATCCGGGCTGATGAGCACATGGTGGCCGTGGCGGCCGTGGCTCAGAACGATGCGGAAGGCCTCTTCCGAGGCGTCGGCCGGGAGGTCCTCGGCCGTGAGGTCGGTGAGTCTTGCCAGGGGCGGCAGGCGGCGCCGCAGCAGTTCCGGAAAGCGCGCCACGGCGGCAGGCGCGCCCTGCACCTCGATGGCCACGCCCTCGCTCGTGTTGCCCACCAGGCCCGTGAGCCCGAGCTCCGCGGCCAGCCGGTAGACGAAGGGCCGGAAGCCCACGCCCTGCACCTGGCCTCTGGCCGTGAAGCGCGCGCGTCGCAGGACGCGGTCCGTCTGGTCGGCATTTTTCGGGGGCATGGGATTTTTCCTTGGGAAAAGAGGTCGCGCGAAGGGGTCTTGCCCGTTTTCGGCGAGCAGTGTACACGCAAGCCGCGTCGAGGAAAAGCAGGGCGCGCGGAAAAAGACCTGTTCAGGCGGACCCTGCGTGGGACACTCTTCCCCGGAGCCCGCGGGAGCGGATGAGAAAGCCCCCGGAAAGAGGCTTCAAGGAGCAGCCATGGAAGACAAGGAATTTCAGTTCAGCCGGGACGAAAGCGGCGGAGCCTCGGGCTGCGGCGCCTGTCCTCTGGCCCGCATCCCCGCGGAGGTCTGGAAAGACCTGCTGCGCCGGCCCTTCCGGCGCCGCCACCCCGTTCTCTTCTGGGGCCTTTTCCTGGTCCTGGCCTTCTGCCTGGGCGCGGGAGCCGTCTCCTTCGGCGGGGACGACGATGAGGACCTGGCCGGCGACGAGCCGGCCCTGGGCCTCATCACGGTGCAGGGCCCCATTCTGGACATCACGGAAAAGCTCGAATGGCTGTCGCGGCTCGAGCAGGATGAACGCATCGCGGGGGTGCTTCTGCGCGTGGACTCCCCCGGCGGAGGCGCCGGGGCCTCCCAGGAACTCTACTCGGCCCTGCGCCGCCTGGCCGCCAGAAAGCCTCTGGCCGTCTCCATGGGGAGCACGGCGGCCTCCGGCGGCCTCATGATCAGCATGGCCGGCCAGCGCGTCTTTGCCGGCGCCTCCACGGTGACGGGCTCCATCGGCGTGCGCATGGATCTCCCCCAGCTGCACAGGCTCATGGACAGGCTGGGCATAGGCGCGGAAACCCTCACCACCGCCCCCTACAAGGCCGCGGGTTCTCCCCTGCGCCCCCTCACCGACGAGGAACGCGCCTATCTCGGCGAAGTCCTCAGGGACATGCACGATCAGTTTGTGGACATCGTGGCCGAGGGCAGACACATGCCCCGGGAGAAGGCCGCGGAGCTTGCCACGGGCCGCATCTTCACGGGCCGGGACGCTCTGGCAAAGGGCCTGGTGGACGAGCTGGGCGGCTTTGACGAGGCCAGGGCCTGGCTCGCGGAAAAGGCCGGAGTCAGTCCGGACAGAGAGCTCGTGCGCATGCCCAGAAAGGGCCCCTGGCTGCAGCGTCAGCTCAGGGACTCGGTGTCGGGCCTCGCCGAGTCGGCGCGGGAAGCCGCGGCGGACATGGCCCCCGCCTTTCTCTTCCAGTACTAGGCCGGGCGCAGGCGGCAGGGCATCGGCAGGCCCTGTGAAGCCGGGAACTTCTCTTCCCCGGCAGACACTTCTTCCCGCGTCCTGCGCGGGAGAGGAGAAAGCGGGGCCGGGAGCGCCGGAAACGCTCCGCCCGAGCCTCAGAGTAAGAGGTCTGCCGCCCTCTGATCCCGGGCGGGCTGCGTCCGGCGCAGGAGCGGACAGAATGCGGAAAGGGGAGGGCCCTCATGGCCCTCCCCTTTCTCATGAACTTTCCGTGCGGACGAAGACGCCTAGCCGCGCTTGGCTTCGGCTTCGCTCATCTTCTGCTTGAGCAGGTCGCCCAGGGACTGGGAGCCGGCCTCGGCCGGACCGGTGTGGTAGTCCTTGCTCTTTTCTTCTTCCTGCTGACGGCTCTGCTTGAGGGAGAGACCCAGGCGGCGCTCCTCGGCGCTCACATGGATGACTCTGGCCTCGATTTCCTGGCCGTCCCTGAAGAGTTCCGCGGGGGCCTTGCCCTTCTTGCCGAGACCGAGCTCGGAGACGTGCACGAGGCCTTCCACCCCCTCTTCCACCTCGACGAAGAGGCCGAAGTCGGTGATGTTGGTGATGGTGCCCCGGACGAGACAGCCCACGGGATAGCGTTCCGGCACATGGGTCCAGGGGTCTTCCACCAGCTGCTTGATGCCCAGGGTGAACTTTTCGTTGTCCTGGTCCACGGTGAGCACCTTGGCCTGCACGGTGTCGCCGACCTTGTAGTACTCGCTGGGATGGCGGATTTTCTTGGTCCAGGAAATGTCGGAGACATGGATGAGGCCGTCGATGCCGTCCTCGATGCCGATGAACATGCCGAATTCGGTGATGTTCTTGATGGTGCCCTCGAGGATGGTGCCCTCGGGGTACTTCTCGGCCACCAGTTCCCAGGGATTGGGATGAACCTGCTTCATGCCCAGGCTGATGCGCTTCTTTTCAGCGTCCACGCCGAGGATGACCACATCCACCTCATCGCCCGTGTGCACGAGCTGCGAGGGATGGCGCAGCTTGCGGGTCCAGGAAATCTCGGAGATGTGCACCAGGCCTTCGACGCCGGTCTCCAGCTCCACGAAGGCGCCGTAATCCACCAGGTTGGACACGCGGCCGTGGACCTTGCTGCCCACGGGGAAGCGGGCGGCGATGTTTTCCCAGGGATCCGGAACGAGCTGCTTGAGTCCCAGGGAGACCTTGCAGTGCTCGCGGTCGAAGGAAAGCACCTTCAGGGTGAGATCCATGCCCAGGGTGACCATTTCCTTGGGATGACGGATGCGCTTCCAGCTCATGTCCGTGATGTGGAGCAGGCCGTCCAGGCCGCCCAGGTCCACAAACACGCCGTACTCGGTGATGTTCTTGGCCTTGCCGGTGACAATCTGGCCTTCTTCCAGAGTCTCGAGCAGCTTCTTGCGCTTGGTGTCGCGCTTTTCTTCCAGCAGAACGCGCCTGGAGACGATGACGTTGCTGCGGCGGCGGTTGATCTTGAGCACGCGGAACTCAAAATCCTGGTCCACCAGTGCATCCATGTCCGGCACGGGACGCAGATCCACATGGGAACCGGGGAGGAAGGCTTCCACGCCGCCGATGTCCACCGTGTATCCGCCCTTGATCCGCCTGGTGATGCGGCCGCTGATGGTCTGGTTCTTCTCCAGAACCTCCTCCAGCTGGTCAAAGACCTGCATGCGCTTGGCCTTTTCAAAGGAAAGAATCAGTCCTTCCTTGTCGTTCTTGCGCACCACATAGGCATCAATCCTGTCGCCGAGACTGACAGTCATGCTGCCCGCGTTGTCGAGAAATTCGCTGGTGGGGATCTGTCCTTCGGACTTGTAGCCCACATCCACCAGCACCGTGTCGTCTGCTACCCGGACGACGACACCCTTGACGATGCTCCCTTCTTCGAGATCGCCCATGAGGTTGGGGTTGAGGTACTTCTCCAGTTCAGACCCGAAATCCATGGTTTCGGCATCTTTCCCTGATTCCTGCATTGCCATACTGCGCCGGCCTCCAAACAAATTTTATGGCCCTGTCCAGGGGCCATTTTGGGGCCGTCTACAGATTTTCTCACGTTGTGTCAAGACGATTTCAAAAGTTTTCCGTCAAATCGCAGTTCTTGACAGGAAAAAAGTCTCCGCTTTTCCGCATTGTTGCCGGTCGTCCGGAAGACGGACTGTCATTTTTGTCTCTTCCTGGCAAAAAGTGCAGAGAAAAGGCCGCCACTGAGGAAAAGATACACATTGTATCGCCCTTTCTAAAGACTGTCCCCGAACAAGTACACAGATCCGGGGGCAGGATCCGAAGTTGAAGGGCCTTTTCTCCTTCCGTCCGGGCTTCTCCGGACAGAAAAAACGTCCCGGGTCCGCCCCGGCCTGGGCGGCACCCGGGACGGGACGTCCTGTCCCTCCGCGGGATCAGCAGTCCCAGGGCTTGCAGACGATGTGCCGGACGCGGGTTCCGAGGATGTCGGCGGCGTGGGCCGGGGCCACGACGGCCACGGTGTCCGCGCCGCGGCCCGATCCGCCCACGGCCACGATGTCCTCGCCGTAGGGGATGAGGCCCGCGTCCAGGGCCATGACGGCTATCTCCACGCAGACCTTGGTGCCCTGGCCGAGCATGTAGAGGGTCTGAGCCATGAGCTCCACGGGGCTTATGCCCTGGAACTTCCGGCGCAGACCCCGCTCGGCCCCGCTCAGGACATGAGTCGTGGTGAGCACGTCCACGCCCGCGGCCGTGAGGGCCGCGCGCTCCTCCCGGGTCATCTCGCACTGACCCGGGGCGGCGAAGCCGAAGGCGTGGGTGACGCAGACGATGTGGCGCCTGCCGGCCACGTCCAGGAAAAGACGGGCCGTGTCTCCGTAATTGCTCGCCACGACGATGTGGCCGATGTTCCGTTCCTCGGCGCATTCCTTGGCCAGACGGACCGCCTCGGCCGTGTTGGCCGGGCCTTTCTTCTGAAAAATCATGCTTTCCTCCCCGCGCGTCCCCTTGGGGGACACGCCAGTGCGCGGACTCTTTTTTCCGTCCTTCCTCCCCTACACCCGAAACCCCGCCCCGGCAAGGCGGAAACCCGCCTCCGGGGCTCCTTTCCGGCCTTGCCCCCTCTTCCGCGCCGTGCTAGAAATCCCGCGTGGGCAGAGGGTTCTGCCGGAACGGAGGTTTTCATGAAAGCGCTTCTCATCGCACTGACCCTCATCTTCGCCATGTCCATGGCCGCCCCGGCGTCCGCCGAAAAGTTCTACAACTCCCGCGGACAGTACCAGGGCCGCATCGACAGCAGCGGCCGGGCCTACGACAGCATGGGCCGCTACCAGGGCCGCAGGGACAGCAGCGGCCGGGTCTATGACAGCATGGGCCGCTATCAGGGCCGCACGGACAAGGACGGCCGCAGCTACGACAGCATGGGCCGTTACCAGGGCCGCAAGGACAGCAGCGGCCGGGTCTATGACAGCATGGGCCGCTACCAGGGACGCATCGACAGGAACGGCAACATGTACGACGCCCGGGGCCGCCTCCAGGGCAGGGCCAGATGAGGCCGGGCTCCCGCCCGGGCTGAAAAAACCGCGCGCCCGGTCTCCCCGCGAAAGGAGACCGGGCGCCTTTTTTTCCTTCCTCTCTCCGCCCGGGGAAAGCGGCTCCGGGAAGCTTTTTTCCCAAGGGCCCGGTTCTTCTTGCTTCTTCCCGTCCCCGGTGCTAGAAGGCCCGCGAAGGGGCAAGCCATCCTGAATCAGATCGGAGGATGTATGAAAGCGCTTCTCCTTGCACTGACGCTCATCTGCGCCGTGGCCACGGCGGCTCCGGCCTTCGCCGAGCAGAGAATGTACAACGCCAACGGCGCCTACCAGGGCCGCATCGACAATCAGGGCCGTGCCTGGGGCGCCAACGG
>CAZFTQ010000048.1:9139-17392 GCA_964522365.1 uncultured Desulfovibrio sp.
ACGGCGCCTACCAGGGCCGCATCGACAATCAGGGCCGTGCCTGGGGCGCCAACGGGGCCTACCAGGGCCGCATGGACAGTCAGGGCCGCGCCTGGGGGGCCAACGGCGCCTACCAGGGCCGCATCGACAATCAGGGCCGTGCCTGGGGCGCCAACGGCGCCTACCAAGGACGCATCGACAATCAGGGCCGCGCCTGGGGCCCCAACGGCGCCTACCGGGGCCGCGTCAGCGGATACTGAGCCGATCCCGCAGCCGAGAGAAAAAGCACCCGGTCTCCCGCCGGGAGGCCGGGTCACGTCCCTGTCCCGATGTCCCCGGGGCCGCAGGGCGCGTCCCCGCTCTCAGGGAATGCTGCCATTGCCGGACAGGCGGCAGGGCCGCGCGGGGAGCGCGGCCCTGTCAGGTCCGGAAAAATGCGTCTTTCTCCCTGCGGAGAAAAGGGCCGGCCTCAGGGGAGGCGGGCCGCACGGCGTCATTCAGACTGTCTGATGATGTAGGACGCCACGATTTCGCCGTAATAGGCGGTATGGCAGTCCCTGTTTGCCAGAGGCGCGCTCCCGTCCACGTGCTGAGGATAGCAGACGTCCCTGAAGCGCCGCTGAATCCGGCTCAGATCCTGCTTCTGCGCGTACACCACGCGGCACTCGAGAGTCAGCGGGAACTCGACGATGCCGGGCGTGGAAATCTGCTCGGCCGGTTCCAGATGAAGGCCCATGGCGGCGATCTTGTCCATGTCCCGGCCGGATTTGGTGCCCATGAAGGCCGTGATCTTTCTGCCGCCCTCGTCCAGGGGGCAGTTGATCGTGAATTCGGGATTCTGTTCGAGCAGGGATCTGGTGAAGCGGTTTTCACGCACGAAGACCGTAAAGAGAGGGACGCCCCATTCAATGCCCATGGTTCCCCAGCCAATGGTCATGGAGTTCACCTTTCCGTTCAGGCTGCTGGTCAGCAGAATGCCGCGTCTGAGATTCCCCAGGATGACGGGGGCGTACTCAAAGGGATCAATCAGCTCTTTCATCGTTTCCTCCCGCCGGACCGCGCCGTTTCGTGATTCCCCCGGCGGGAAAGGCCCTCCGGCTTTCCCCGGTCCGGCGCGAAAGAGGCGGCCCGGTCACTTTTTTGCCGTGTTTCAGCGCCCGGGGCCTTTAGCCTGCGGGGGCTTCGTAAAACCAGGTGAGTTCGTGCCTGTTGCAGGAGAGGTGCCTGAGCCGCGCCCCGGGGATGGCGGCGAAGTCCCGGGCCAGGGCGTGGTCGGCGTCGGACTGAAACTTGACGGTGCAGAGCGCCCTGCGCACGGCTCCCGCCCGGATCCATTCCCTGACGAAGTCCAGCAGGCGCCGGGGGTAGCAGATCATGTCGGAAAAGAGCCAGTCCACGGGGCCCGTCAGATCCGGCGTGCAGGCGAAGCCGCTGCCCAGGCAGTGCTCCACATTGGGGAGTCTCGCCACATTCTCCGCCAGGGGTGCCCTGTCCAGCGAAAAGACCCGGGCGCCCGTCTGCGCGATCACCCAGGTCCAGCTGCCGGGCGCGGCCCCGAGCTCCAGGCAGAGATCGCCCGGACCCGGCCGGCGGTCCAGCAGCGTGAAGGCCTCCCAGAGCTTGAGGTAGGCGCGGCCGGGCGGCTCCGTCCTGTTTTCCACGAAAGAGACCTCGCCGTCGGGAAAGGGCGAGTCCGTCTCCGCGGAGGCCAGCACGAGATCGGGCCTCCAGTAGAGAAAGGCGCCCAGGGGCGCCTTCGGCGCGGGCTCCCCGAAGACCAGGGGCCGGGCCGAGACGCGGGGCAGAGCCTCTTCCGTGAGCACGGCGCGGCGGTTGAGGCCGCAGCCGGGATCCTGATGGGCCCGCCAGCCGCGCTGTCTCGCCCGCAGCTTTCCCGCCGCGTCGCCGATGGAGGCCACGGGCAGCCAGAAGGGATCCGTCCAGACCGTCTGCGCCCAGACGGCCGGCGTCCTTCCCGCCGTCAGCACGGCCCGGCCGCGCACGGCGAGCACCCGGGAGCCCAGCTCGTCCAGAAGCGGCCCCAGCAGTCCTCTGGGCGCTATCTGGACGGAAAAATCTTCCCGGGGCAGATCCTGTTCCGCCAGATCCTCCGGCGCCGGCCGCAGGCTCTCCTCCCGCGGCCGCATGCCGCGGCCAAGCCCCCTGAGACGGCGGCCGTGGCCTTCCGGCGCGGAAGTCCCGGCCTTCGGGTTTTCCCGCCGGCGGCCCGGACTCTTTCCGGCGGCGGGCTCAGGCTCCTTTCTTTCCCGGACCCGACGCCCGCCTGGGCCGGACATCAGCGCAGATCCACCACGCGCTTGGACTTGCTGAAGGTCCTCGGCAGGGTGGCGGGATCCGTGACGGCCACCTCCACGCGCACGAAGAGGGAGTCGTGCAGCTTCTGCGCGACCCGGGCGGCCAGGGCCCCGTCGATGTCCGAGCTCTGATCCTCGGCCCGCTCCACCGTGAGCTTCAGGTGGTCCACGGCGGACTCGTCGCGGGAAATCTGGAGCTGGTACTCGCTGCCCAGTTCCGGATACGCGCCCAGCACCTCGGCGATCTGGCCGGGATAGATGTTGACGCCGCGGAAAATGATCATGTCGTCCGAGCGGCCCAGAATGGCGCTGTGTCGGGGCATGTTGAGGCCGCAGGGACAGGTGCCGGGCACGATGGAGGCGAGATCGTGGGTGCGGTAGCGGATGAGCGGCACCGCCTCCTTGCAGAGCGTGGTGACCACCATTTCGCCCGTCTGCCCCTCGGGCAGAGGCTTGAGGGTGACGGGGTCCAGCACCTCGATGATGAACATGTCCGCCCAGTAGTGCAGGCCCGTGTGGTACCTGCAGTCGATGGAGGTGCCCGGACCGTACATCTCCGTCATGCCGCCGATGTCGTAGCTGCCTTCCAGGCCCAGCTTGGACTCGATGGCCAGGCGCATCTTCTCGCTGCGGGTCTCGGAGCCGCAGACGACGGAGCGCAGCTTCAGTCTGTCGCGGATGCCCGCCCGCTCCACTTCTTCGGCCAGGAGCAGGGCCATGGAGGCCGTGGCGCCGAAGCAGGTGGTGCCCATGTCCTCCATGAGCTGGAGGTGGATCTGCAGATTGCCCGGCCCCACGGGAACGGTCATGAGCCCGAAGAGCTCGCTGCCCATCTGGAAGCCCGCGCCGGCGGTCCAGAGGCCGTAGCCCACGGCCACCTGCATGCGGTCGTCCTGCGTCAGGCCGGCCATCTCGAAGCAGCGGGCCATCTGCGTGTTGAACATGTGCACGTCCTTGGCCGTGTAGGCCAGGATCTTGCGCTTGCCCGTGGTGCCGCTGGAGGCGTGGATGCGGACCACGTCGCGCGGAGGCACGCAGAGCAGGGGCAGCGGGTAGCCCCGCCGCAGGTCCTCGGCGTCCGTGACAGGCAGGGCGGTGATGTCCTCGATGCCGCGGATGTCTTCCACCCGGACGCCGTGGTTCCGGAAAATCTCCCTGTACTGAGGGGAATTCTGACTGTGGCGCAGCGTCCAGAGGAAGCGCTCTTCGCGCAGGGCGCGCAGTTCTTCGTCGCTGTAGCAAGGAATGAAGCGGTATTTCTTGTCCATGGTCTGTTGTCCGCGAATAGGGCCTGGCCGGTGGTTTTTTCCGGCGGAAGACTTCTCCAGGCGGCCCTGGCAGGGCGGAGAAGCCCCTTGCAGAGGTATGCCAAAACGCCCGGCATGACAAGTTGCGCCGGGCTCCTCCCCCCGGAAAAAGACTCTCTTTTCCCCGGTCAGAGGCCCTCGTCCGCCAGGGGGAGGCGCCCTTTCAGCCTGACGCCCGAAGGACTCACCTCCCCCTCCCAGGCTTCCACGCCCACCCCGGCCCGGACGGCCTCGTGGAAGAGCTCCGCGTAGCGCCCGTCCACCGCCCAGGCCGGCCCGAAGCAGCGGCCGTCCGGCCGCTGGACCAGATAGAACATGACGGCCCTGGCTCCGGAGCGGACGATGTCCATGAGCTCCCTGAGATGCCGCGCGGCCCGTTCGCTGGGGGCGTCCGGAAAGAGGGCGATCCCGTCTTCCACCAGCGTGACGTTCTTGCATTCCGTCCAGAGATCCGGCAGTCCCCTGCCCCTGGCGAGAGCGTCCACGCGGCTCTCTCCGCGCCGCACCTCGGTCCGCAGCGTTTCATAGCCCCGCAGAAAGGGGAGGGCTCCCGCCAGAAAGGCCGCCCGGAGCATGCGGCCGGGGACGGAGGTGTCCACGCCCACCCAGAAGCCCCGCTCCCCGTCGCCCAGCCGGACGGCCTCCTGGGTATGGGCGAGCCGCCGCCGGGGATTGTCCGAACGGGAGGCCAGAAGGGGCATGCCCGGCCGCGTCAGGCCCAGCATGGAGCCCGTGTTGTTGGAATGCAGCCAGATCTCCCGGCCTTCCAGACGGGCCCGCACCAGGAAGCGCTTCTCTCTGGCCAGAAAAATCCCGGGGGTGACGGGACCGGGAAAGGGGACGAAGGCGGCCGAGGGCTCAGCCAGGCGGTCCGCTTCTTCCGGGGAACGGGTGACAAGCATGAAAACTCCCTGACGGGCGGATCCTGAGGACCGCCCGTCTTTTCCGGCAAGCCTGCGGACGGGAGGGGACCTTGTCAAGGGGGCGGCGGAGCCGCGGACGGAAGAGCCCGTCCGGCGCTCCGGGTGTTGTTTCCATGCCCCGAAAGGAGTACTTTCCTGAGAGAAGCATCCCCCATTTTTCCGCAGCACTCTTTTCCCATCCTTTTATCACCTGCCGCGGGCGCGCTCCCGGACGAGCCCAGGCCTGCGCGGACACCCCGAGAGGAGCGGTTTTCATGCAGATTTCAAAACGAATGTCCCAGATCACGCCTTCCCTGACCCTGGCCATGAACGCCAAGGCGCTTGAACTGAAAGAACAGGGCATCATGGTGACGAGCCTCGCCATCGGCGAGCCGGACTTTCCCACGCCCAGGCATATCTGCGAAGCTGCCAAGGCAGCCATTGACGCCAACTTCTGCAGGTACACCGCCGTCCCCGGCATCATCGAGCTGCGCCGGGCCGTGGCAAGCTACTTCCGCAACCGGTTTGATCTGGAGATAGGTCCCGAGAATGTTCTCGCCTCGGCCGGCGGCAAGCACGCTCTCTTCAATTATCTCACCACCGTCCTCAATCCCGGGGACGAGGTCATCATTCCGGCCCCCTACTGGGTCAGCTATCCGGACATGTGCCGGCTGCTTGAGGCCGTGCCCGTCTTCGTCCAGGCGACCCCGGAGGAACACTTCAAGATCAGCGCCGAAAAGGTCAGAAAGGCCCTGACCCCGAAGACGAAGCTCCTCATTCTCAACTCGCCCTGCAATCCCACCGGCGCGGTCTACAGCGAAGAGGAACTGGCCGGAATCATGGACGTGGCCATCCAGGCCGGCATCATGGTCATCAGCGACGAGATGTACGAGCAGCTGGTCTTCGAGCCGGCCGTCCTGGCGAGCGCCAGCCCCTATGTGGCCAGATACCCCGAGCAGGTGAGCATCCTGGGCGGCGTCTCCAAGAGCTTTGCCATGACCGGCTGGCGCATGGGCTACCTGGTCGCCCACCCGGACATCATCCGCAAGGCCACCATCCTGCAGGGCCAGACCACGTCCAACATCTGCTCCATCACCCAGAAAGCCGCTCTGGCCGCCCTCACCGGCCCCCTGGACATGCTGGCCGACATGCGTCAGGCCTTCCAGCGCCGCAGGGACATGGCCATGGACATCATCGGGTCCTGGCCCTTCGCCGTCTGTCCCAGGCCCGACGGGGCTTTCTACCTCTTCGTGGACGTGCACAGGTGCTACGGCGCCAGGGTCTTCAACTCCCTCGAACTCTGCCAGTACCTGCTGGACAAGATCCATGTGGCCCTCACCCCCGGCTCCGCCTTCGGCGACGACAACTGCATCCGCCTCTCCTACGCCGTGGCCGACGAGGTCCTGCGGGAGGCGGTCTCCAAGACGGGCGAAGTCCTGGCCGATCTGGCCGACGAGGCGGCCTGGAGGTAACGCGTGCCGGAAAGCCCCCCCCACTGAAAAATTTTCTTTTTCCTGATTTTTTCTGTTGACAGCCGAGGGCCTTTCGCATATCAAGTCTCCGTCGCTGGGGTTGTAGCTCAGTTGGGAGAGCGCTTGAATGGCATTCAAGAGGTCGTCAGTTCAATTCTGTCCAGCTCCACCAGAAATTTCAAGGGGTTATGCGAAGAGCATAACCCCTTTTTCTTTTCCGGGAATTTTTCTCCCGCACTTTTTCCGCCCGGGAGCCCGCCGCGGCGTCCCCTTTTCCGCTTCCTGAGAACACGGAACGCGGAGAAGAAACTGCGGAGCGGTCCGACCGGAGGCCCGGTCAGACCGCTCCGTGACACATTTTCGGCCTCAGACGGGCCGGAGCGGAAAGAACGCGGTCAGTTTCCCCGCACCTGAACGGAAAGCCTCCTCCGTCAGGGAGGAAAGCCGCCCGTTTCCCCGCGGGGAGAGAGCAGGTTAGCCGGCCACGCAGGAACGGACGCTCTGGGGTTTCGCGGTGACGGTTCCCTCGGTCTTTCCGGCGGGATCAATGGTGCGGATGGTCGTGACCTTGTTCTGGGTGAAGAAGTCGAAGCCCTCCTTGCCCTGGCACTTGTTGGTGCCGAGCAGGGAGCCCTTGATGCCGCCGAAAGGCACATAGGGCTGCGGCGCGCACACGCCCACATTGATGCCCACCATGCCGACATCGGCGTCACGGCAGAATTTTTCCGCATAGAACTGATTCTGCGTGAAGATGCAGGCGCCGTTGCCGTATTCGGACTGACGGATCAGATCGAGGGCGTCATCGATGCCGGAAATCTTGATCACCGCCACGAGAGGACCGAAGACTTCCGTCGTGAACAGCGGGTTGCAGGGAGTGACGTCCTTGATGATGGTGGGGCCGACAAAGTAGCCGTTCCTGTTCTTTTCAGGCAGGTCGGGATGGCGGCCGTCCAGGACGAGCTTGCAGCCGTGTCCGTGTCTGAGGGCGATGTCCACGTATTCGATGACCTTGTCCGCGGCCTTGCGGGAAATGAGGGGTCCCATGAAGACATCGGGATCCATCGCGTCGCCGACCTTGACGGTCTTTGCGGCTTCGACCATGCGGTCCACCAGGGAATCGTAGAGTTCGGGAACGACGGCCACGATGGAGCCCGCGAGGCAGCGCTGTCCGGCGGAGCCGTAGCAGGAATTCAGGTAGTTGGAGATGAACACGTCGATATCGGCATCTTCCATGACCACGAGCATGTTCTTGGCGCCGCCGAGAAGCATGGAGCGCTTGGCGCCCCGGGCGCAGCCTTCGGCCATCTTCTTCGCCGTGGGAGTGGAGCCGACCAGGCAGACACCGGAGATGCGGGGATCCTCATACCATGTGCCGGGAATGTCGCGATGGCCGTGGATGACGTTCACGACACCCGCGGGAAGACCGATTTCCTGGAAGATCTCGCACATCTTCTGCATGAAGTAGGGAGACTGCGTGGAAGGCTTGAAGATGAAGGTGTTGCCGGTGACGATGGCGTAGGGAATGAACCAGCCGAACACCAGGGCGGGGAAATTGAACGGCGCCACGCCGGCAAACACGCCCAGCGACTGCCTGACAACCTTGACCGTGATATTCGAAGCGATCAGGTCAAGCGTATCGCCCTGCATCATGGCCGGAGCGGAGCAGGCGGCCTCCACGATTTCGATGACGCGCTGCACTTCGCCGCGCGCTTCGGAAATGTGTTTCGCCTGGTCAATGGCGATGCTGTACGCGAGTTTCTCAACATCACGCTCCATGCAGCTGTGGATTTTATGGAGGAAGGCGACCCGCCTGGCAATCGGCTGAAGATGCCAGGTCCTGTACGCCTCCGCGGCCGACGCGATGGCGGCTTCCGCCGTCTCCAGGCTGGAAATCGGCACCGTCCCGATCTGTTCGCCCGTGGAAGGATTGTACAGCGGCTCGTTCTTCGCCTCGGGTTCGCAGAACTGCCCGTTGATGAAGTTCCTGATCACGATATTTTCCATGCCATACTCCTTGCGTTGTAAAAAGTTTGCCTGTCTTTCAACAGTCATCCCCGGACTCAGCGCGCAGGGCCATGGTCCCGGCGCCGCGGAATGCCGGAGAAGGCCTCTGTGAATGCCCGCTGCGTCCGCTGTCCGCGCATCTTCTTCTGTGAATGATAGATTCCCGGAACATGGAAATTCATCCATGGCAGGCTGTATTCTGAAATGTTTTGAAACACTTCGATTTTTTCTGCCGTAAGAAGTGAAAAATGTCAAAGAATTTTTGAATCTGAAA
>CAZFTQ010000049.1:0-16870 GCA_964522365.1 uncultured Desulfovibrio sp.
CTCGATGTCCTCCGGGCCCTTGATGCTCTCCGGCGTCACGCCGGCCTCATCCAGGCGTTTTCTGTAAAATTCGCAGCCCTTGTACACGCGGGCCACCACGTTTCTCAAACGCGCCGTCTGGGTCGCTTCAATCTGATCCCGGCTCCAGAATTCCGCCGGATCATAGGCATCTCTGTGGATCACGTCTCTTCCCCTTCCCTTGCGTGGACAAAGAGCTGTGCCGGACCTTCAGGTCCGGAAAGGACCTGAAGTCCTCGCGTTTCTATCAGTTTGCCGGCGAAGGAGCCGGATTGCCGCCCGCCGTGAGGGCGCAGGCCCGGACAAGCCCGAGACAGCCCGCCGTGAGCATGTCGCCCCTGGGGGCGAGCCTCTGCCCGAAGCCCTCCAGAAGCAGATGCCTGGGCCCCATGACAAAGCACGGCTCATAGCCCCCGGCCTCTTCGCAGAGAGGTCCGTAGGCCGTGCCGTGGCCGCCCGAGGCCCGCACCGCTTCCACGGGCAGAAAAGTCAGTCTGAATTCGTGTAGATCGCTCAGGAGTTGCTCTCTCGTGCGCCTCAGGGTGTGGTGCTCGTAGAGCCCCAGCACCCGGTCCCGGTAGAGGAGCGCCGCCGTGATGTGGCGGCTTCCCAGGCACACCAGGGTGACGCCCTGGCGGGCGGCGCGTCCGCGCAGACCCTGATCGGACAGGGCCCCCAGGATGGCCGCGGCCGCGGTGTCCGCCACAGGACCGCCCGTGGCCCTCGCCAGGGCTGTCAGGCGCGGAAAGTCCGCGGAGGGACTCCGGGTGAGCCAGCGCACGGGATCAGGGTTTTCGGTCAGCAGGGCCGAGAAGCGTTCCATGCGCGGGGAGGCGTCCGGACGCTGGGCCCTGGGCCCCCGGTCCTGAACGGCCGCGAGCACCAGATGCGGCAGCGGCAGGCCCGCCGCGTGGAGGAAGGTCTCCCAGAAGGCCCGGGAAAAGTCGCCCAGCTCCACGGGAACGGCGCCGGCGGGGCAGTTTTCGGCCAGGCGCAGACCCAGCGCTTCCGCCTGAGGCCCGAAGCTCGCCGCGGCCTCGGCCGTGGCGAAGACCTGACAGCCGGAGGCCAGACAGTCCGCCAGGGCCGTCTGAGAACCCGCTCCCATGCGTCTGCCGCAGAGCCAGACGGGACAGCGCAGGAGCGTGAGCTCCCGCAGACGCTGCGCCACGGCCATGGCGGGCGAAGGCAGAACGAATCTGGGCCAGGCCTCGGGCTCAAAGCCCGGCCTCGCCAGCAGCGCCGCCTGCCGGGCATGCCCGATGTCCAGCGCGAGCACAGGCCCCGTACGGTGCAGAAAAGGCTGCAGATACTCGTCCACCAGACCCTCCTTGAAATGGTCCCGGCTGTCCCGGACCGCACCGCTCCCCGATATAGCCCGCCGGGCCCGCAAGCGCAAGGGAAAGGCCCCTGCGGCGAGGCCGCATCCGACCCCTCCGGGGCCTTTGCAACCTTTCCCTCTTAGAGGTTCAACATCCCGGAAGAACAGGAAAAACGAAAAATTTTCAGCGAAGGGTCCTTTTTCCGCTTGCCTTTTTGCCGGAAGGCGTATAGAAGTCTTTCCCGATGTCGAGGTGGTGGAATTGGTAGACACGCTGTCTTGAGGTGGCAGTGGCTACGCCGTGCGGGTTCAATTCCCGCCCTCGACACCACCCAATCATGTCCCGCAGGGACCTGGCAGAAATTCCGTCAGCCGCAAGGCTCACGGATTTTTTGTTTTTCCGGGGAAAAGCCTTTCCGAGGCGCCCGCCGTCAGCCGGATTTTTCCAGCAATGGCAGGATTTTCCTTGACGCGGGGCTCTGCCTTGGGTAAGTTTCCATTTCTGCACTGCTGGATACCGTGCGTCCCTGAGCGCCGCAGGCGCTCCCGCGGCAGGAAACTGCCGACGCAGGCACGGAAGGAGGTGATTCACATGCCCGGAGTGTTTCTCGATGACGACAACTTTGATCTCGCTCTGCGCCGCTTCAAAAAGCAGGTCGAAAAGGCCGGCATTCTTTCTGAAATGAGAAAGCGCGAGCATTATGAAAAGCCCAGCGTCCAGCGCAAGAAGAAGAAGGCTGCCGCCAGAAAGCGTCTTCTCAAGAAGATGAGAAAGGCGAGCCAGGGATAGTTTTCCCTCCCTGAGACAATGACGGGTGATGTTCCTTTTGCGGGAGCATCACCTTTTTTTGTGCCCGTGACCGGGCCCCCTTGAGGCGGACAGAAAAAATCCGGCAGAACTTTCCTCCGCCTGAAAGGCCCCTTTTTCCTTCAGGGATCGCTTCCGCGCCTGTCCGGAGTGACTCTTTTTCCAAGACAGGGGACTTGCGCCTGCCCGCAAAATGTTTAGAATTTTCGGCAGAGACTGGTCTTCCTCCCTCTGCCAGCCGGCCATGCTCAGACTCTCTCTCGTGCCCCCCATGTACAGACTTTTTCTGCTGCCCCTTCTGCCGGCCATCTGGCTCTCCTGGAAGGCCATGCGCAGCCGTCTGCCCCTCTGGGCGCGGCTTTCTCTCGTGGTCTTTCTGCTGGCCGTCTCGCAGCTTTTCAACATACAGCGCTTTTTCTTCGGCTCCATCGCCGGGCCGGACCTCCCGGCCTGGGTCATGGTCGTGCAGATCACCGTCTTCTGCGCCATGATCCTGACCTTTTTCGCCTCCCTCTTCTGGGATGCCGGCTCTCTCCTGCTCCGCCTGGTCAGGCGCGGCAGAAGCCGGAGAAGCCCTGCGGAAAAGCCTTCCGCCTCCGGGCGGAAGCCGGACCGGACCCGGGAGCCCGTCTTCTCCCGCCGCGCCTTCCTGGCCGGCGGATCGGGCGCGGCCCTGTGCGCCTTCGTGCCGGCCTCCCTCTGCCTCTCCGGCGCGGGCGTGGCCCAGGCACTCGCCGTGCCGCCCGTCCGGCGCTGGGATGTTTTTCTTCCCGCCCTGCCCGAGGGACTCGAAGGCTTCAGTGTCTTCCACCTCTCGGACATCCATGTGGGCCCCCTCACCGGCAGGGAGAAAACGACCCGCCTCGTCCAGGCCGTCAACGCGGAAAAGCCCGATCTCATCTGCCTGAGCGGCGATCTGGCCGACGGCGATCCCGCCTGGCGCTGCGCCGACGGCATACCCAGGTCCGAAGCCGCCCGTGAGCTGGCGGGACTTTCCTGCCCGCTGGGCGTCTGGGCCTGCACGGGCAACCACGAGTACTACAGCAGCTACGACGCCTGGATGGCCATCTGGGAGGAGTGCGGCTTCCGCTTCCTCCACAACGGCCACACGCTGCTGGAGCAGAAAGGCGCAGCTCTCCTCCTGGGCGGGCTCGATGACCGCGTCGGCGGCACGAGGAGACCGGAGAGCGAAGTCTTTGCCGGAGCTCCCAGGGGGCCTGACACTTTCAGGCTGCTCATGGACCACCGCCCCACCGAGGCCCGTCTCAACGCCCGGGCCGGCGCCCAGCTTCAGCTCTCCGGCCACACCCACGGCGGCCAGTGTCTGGGGCTGGAAAAGGTGGTGGCCCGCGCCAACAGGGGCTTTGTGCGGGGCTGGTACAGCGTGAAGGGCATGCCGCTTTTCGTCACGGCCGGCGCCGCCCAGTGGTCCGGCTTCGCCATGCGCCTGGGCATTCCGCCGGAAGCCGTTCTTCTGCGACTGCACAGGACAGAATCTCAGCGCTTTTCGGCCAGAAGGGCCGACTGATACATGTGTGTTTCACCCCCCCCCACAGCTTTTTCCGGTCCGTTTCGGACAAGGAAGGAGGTTTTCATGTTTTCATCCATCATTGATGCCGTGGGCAACACGCCTCTCCTGCGTATTGCCCGCCTCGACAAAGGCCTTCCGGGCCGCGTCTTCGTCAAACTGGAAAACCGCAATCCCGGCGGCTCCATCAAGGACAGAGTGGCCCTCCACCTGCTGCGCGCGGCCCTCTGCGACGGCAGCGTGAAACCCGGCGGAACGGTCTACGAAGCCACCAGCGGCAACATGGGCATCGGCATCGCCCTGGCGGCCCGGGCCCTGGGCCTCAAGGCCGTCCTCGCCATGCCCGAATCCATGAGCATCGAGCGCCGCAAGCTCATGACCGCCTACGGAGCCGAACTGGTGCTCACCCCGGCGTCCCAGGGCATGAAGGGCGCCGTGGCGAAGGCCAACGCCCTCGTCGAAGAGACGGGCGGCTTCCTGGTGGGCCAGTTCACCAACCCCAAGGCCCCGGAAGCCCACTACATCAGCACGGGCCCGGAAATTCTCGCCGACACCGCGGGCCAGGTGGACATCCTGGTGGCCGGCGTGGGATCGGGTTCCTCCCTCATGGGCGCGGGCCGCTTCCTCAAGGAACGGCTGGCCGGCTTCAGGGTGGTGGCCGCGGAACCCGCGGAATCCCCCATGCTCTCCGAGGGCAGATCCGGCACCCACGGCATCCAGGGCATCGGCGCGGGCTTCGTGCCGGCCATCGTGGACAAGAGCCTCTTCGACGAGATCCTGACCGTCACCACGCCCGAGGCCATTGAAGCCTCCAGACGGCTCCTCACGACGGAAGGCGTCAACGCCGGCATCTCCACCGGCGCCAACATCGTGGCGGCCCTGCGCCTGGCGGCCAGGGAAGAAAACCGCGGCAAGACCATCGTCACCTTCGTCTGCGACACGGGCGAGCGCTACCTCTCCACGGCCCTCTTCGCCTGATCGGAGAGATCGGCACCCGCAGCCTGTCCGCAGTTCCTTCCAGCCTTTTTCCCACGGAGACCAACATGTCGAACCGTTTCTCTCTGAAAGCGCGGCTCGCCTGTGCCCTTCTCTGCCTCGGCGCCTTCTGTCTGCTCTGGCAGACCCGGGCCTGGGCCGAGAACCTGCCGGAAGACATGCGGGCAGGCTATGTCCAGACCCTCCAGCTGGGGGACTTCACGGTCCTCTCCCTGGTGGACAGCCCCAGCGTCTTCAAGAAGACCCTCCTCGTCGATCTGAAAACGCATCCGGAATACGCCGCGGCCATGCCTGAAGACCAGGCTCCGGGCGTGGTGAAAACCTACCTCATCAGAATGCCCGGCCGCGTGGTCCTCATGGACACGGGCTGGGGAACAGGCGGCAAGCCGCAGGGCCGCACCATGGATCTCCTGGCGGCCCGGGGGATCGCCCCTGAGGCCGTCACGGACGTGCTCCTGACCCATCTGCACGGCGACCATGTCTTCGGCCTCGTGCGCGAAGGCAAACCCGCCTTCCCCAAGGCCAGGGTGCACATCGCCAGAACGGAATACGACGCCTGGATGTCCGGTCAGGTGAAAAGCCCGGCCGACAGACTCGCCCGGACCCAGGAAATCCTCCGGATCAACAAGGACCTGATCGTCCTTTTCGCCTTCGGAGACGAAATCCTGCCCGGCGTCAGGGCCGAGGACACCCGCGGGCACACCCCGGGTCACACGGCCTACACCCTGAGCTCGGGCGGCAGAAGCCTCTGCATCGTGGGGGACCTGCTGCATCTCTGGGCTGTCCAGCTGCGCCATCCGCAGGCTTCCACCGTCTATGACGTGGATCCTGTCCAGGCGGCCGTTTCCAGACAGGCGACCCTGCAGCGCCTCGCCGGCGGCAAGACCCTCATCGCCGGCATGCACTTCCCCATGATAGGTCTCGTCAAGGCCCTGCCCGGCGGCGGCTTTGCCATCGTGCCTGAAGAGGCGGGAAAGCGCATGCCCTAGAGACCGGAGGGCACAGCCCCGGCTGACCGTCCGGAAAAACACATGAAAACGCGCCGCCGATCCTCAAGGATCGGCGGCGCTTCCGTTTTTTGCGAAGAGAAAGAGACCGCCCTACTTCCTGGCCGTGAAGTCCTGCAGGCTGCTGATGAGATTGCGGCCGGGACCGGACTTGAGGGCGGCGAAAAGGCCGATGGGGCCCAGGAACAGGGCCGCTGAAAAAGAGATCATGGAGGCCAGCATGGCCGCCCCGCCGATCTGGCAGAGGAGCTTCCGGAGCTTCGTGCGGCCCTCCTCGTCCTTGAGGGTCTCCTGCAGCTGGAGGAGTTTCGTGAGAGTCGCGCCGGTGGGCCTGGCCTTGCCCGTCTCGTAGCGCATGACCGAGGTCTTGTTCAGACCGAGAACTTCGGAGAGGGCTTCCTGCGTAATGCCAAGTCCGGCCCGTATATCCTTTACCTCTTGAGGCGTCATGGCGTCAGTCCTCCTTCCTGCACTGATCATATGCATCTCGCTTCTGTCAGTCAAGGAGTGGTTCTGACGGAGAAAAAAGCGCTCCTTCCGGGCCGTTCACACAGGGAGGAAGAGAAAGGGATCAGTGACCTGCCCTCCCGTCCTCTCCCTGGTCCCAATCCTGAATGAGGGAAGGGTTGCCGTCCTGCTCAGCCAGAAAACGCTCCCGGTAGAGATGTCTGGCGGCGTCGCCGACATCGAGCCTGATGAACCTCTCCGTGATGCCCACCGGAAAGCACGTACCAGGCAGGGGGAAGAAAATGAAGTCCGGCACGCACCAGGCCCGGAACCTCTTCCACAGGGCGAGACAGGCGGGCCCGATCTCCGCCATGCGGCTGATGACCCTGGAAACGGAACTTTCTCCCGTGCTTTTGGGGGGAGTTCCCCGGGCGATCTGCCTGGCGAGTCTGTTGAGGCTTTTCAGAACGGCGGCTTTCCGCCGGGCCGGGGCCAGGCCCAGGGCCAGGAGCCGCATGAGGTAGAGGCGCTCATGCTCTTCGCTGAGGTCAAAGCCGTAACAGCCGGCATACCAGGCCGCCTGGCTGACGGCGGACTCCGCCGCCGACGCCGCGCCGGCCGGCAGTCCGGTCCTGGGCCACAGGATGAACGTGTGCAGGCGCTGGCTGACAGAAAAGCTTTCCGCCACCTTGTCCACCTCTTTCAGACTGAGTTTCCTGATGTCCGTCAGAGATTGCGCCTCAAGGCCCTCGCGGCGGAAGCATTCCAGGACGGCTTCCAGCCGTTCCTTCAGAAAGGCCGGGTCCGAGAGAAAATCCATCAGCCTTCTGACGGTTTCCGGCGCGAGGGGAGCGCCTTTCCGATCAGGGAAGTCCCTGCCCTCCGGCTTGACGGTCTCCGCTTTCCATCTGCGGCAGGCATTAAGAACATCCGTTTCGTACCAGTTCAGCATGTGATCTCCCCGGCCCCGGGATCGCCCGGGGCCTGGCTGAAAAAGGGGGAAGAGGAGGGACGGAGCCGGCGGACAGGCAGGTCCTGCCCGCCGGCGGCAGGGGGCGTCAGCCCCGGATGAGAGAGGGATCGCCCTTCTGTTCGGCGAGGAAGCGCTCCCGGTAGAGGTTTTCCGCGGCTTCGATGACATCGGACAGGTACCAGACATCCAGAACGGCGCCCACGCCGGGCCCCGCAAGGGGAACGGCTTTGCCCAGGCTCCGCTTGGTGAGGGTAAAGCCGATGGTGTCCGCCACTTTCCGGACGACCCTGACCATGGCATGCTCTTCCAGAACCTTCCAGGTGGCTTTCTTGGCGACCTGCCTGGCCACGACATTGAGTTCCTTCAGAAAGATCGACTTGCGGGCGGCGGCGGAGGAAGCGGAGGCCATCAGCTGCATGGCGTAGACCTGTTCCCTCTGATCGGAAATGTCATAGCCGTAGTAGCAGGCGTTCACCCACGCAGCGGGCGGCGATGCCCACCACTCCCACGATGCCGACGGGGATGCCGGCGAGACCGACCGCGCCGGAAAGAGCCCCTTCGGAAGCTGCAAAGCCAATGTATTTCGCTCCCAGGCCTTTCACCACCTTGTCCACCTCTTCCAGCGGGAGGATGCGGATGTCTTTCAGACTGCTCACGCTGTGGCCGGAGTTCCGGAAATCTTCCAGGATGGCCCCGGTCCGCACCGTGCGGAAGGCTCCCCCGGAGAGGAGTTTCACCAGTTGTCTGGAGGCCGCTTCCACGCCGGGAATCGCTCCGATCACGTTTCCCACAGGGGCGAAAAGCCTGGCCACCAGACTGCTTTCCTGGTTTTTCCAGGCGAGGCTGGCATTGAGGGCGTCCTGTTCATACTGACTCAGCATAGAAAAGCTCCTTGTGTCACGAAAGACGGGGATGGAACTGCCGGCGGGTCTTTCCTGCCGGCGGAGGCTGGCGTCCGGAAGCGCCGTGGCAGGGCTTTGCAGGAGGGAGACAGGCCCTCACCGGGCCAGGATCCTGACGAGCAGAATGAGCATCATGGTGAGCATTTTTTTCCTCCCCGCGGGCCCGTTCACCGGCTCCGCTCCGGATGCGCTCCTTGTGTCACATGCATATGCACATATATACTGCATATAAAAATGTTGTCAACATCTGCATCTGACTTTTTTTCAGGAAGCTCTCTTTTCCCCGCTGTCCGGCCTGGGCGCAACGGCGGCGGGCCGAAACGGCGGAGGCGTTTTTTCTCTCCGGCGGACGACGGGACCTGGAACCGGAGGTCAGAAGAAAGAAGGCCGGACGGCGACATCCCTTTTCAGCCGGGCCTCACTCCGCGCCCGCGCGAGGAAACCGGAGGCCGCCGGCGGGCGCAAAAAAAAACGCGCCGCTGATCCGAGGGGGATCAGCGGCGCGTCTGTCCGGAAAAAAGGAGAATCAGTCTTTGTCTGCGGACACAAAGTTCCTGAGGGCTTCCCGCGGCCGGAGGAGCCCGGCGAGCGTTGTTCCGGAGGATCCGGCTCCCGGTCCCGCGGCGCACGACGCAGATTGTGTTCAGACCGGGGACTTTTTGAGAGGCTTTCCAGGGGGCATGTCTGGCCGGGCCCGCGGTTCCCTGACCTCTTCGCGTGTCCTGATCAGGTTTTCCCGTCCGCGGATGAGCCTGCGCGATCTCTCCGCCGGCCGTCAGAAACTCAGAGAGAAAGGGGAAAACGGCGGCACGGCGGGCGCCCTGGGAGGTAGGGGAAAAGGATCCGGCGGAGAGGCTCAGTCTTTTGCGCCGGAGACGAAGGGCTATTCGCCCTGGATGATGGAGGGGTCGCCCTTCTGGTCGGCCAGGAAGCGTTCCCGGTAGAGATTTTCCGCCGAATCGCAGACATCGGACAGGTAGAGGGAGTCCAGCGTGGCGCCCACACCCGCCCCCAGAAGCGGGACGACCTTGCCCAGCGCCCGCTTGGTGAGGTTCACGCCCAGGGCCTGGGCCACCTCACGGATGATCTGGGCGACGGCCTGGGTTTCCAGAACCTTCCAGGTGAGACCCTGGGCGGCTTCCCTGGCCACGCCGTTGAGGGTGGAGAGAATGACGGCCTTCTTGCTGGCGGCGGCGGTGGCGGAAGCCATGAGCTGCATGGCGTAGATGCGCTCCCGCTGCTCGTTCAGATCGAAGCCGTAGTAGAAGGCGTATTCGGCCACGCAGCGGGCGGCCAGGCTGACCACGGCCGGAACGCCGGCCAGCACGCCGGGCAGACCCGTCACGCCGGTGAGAGCGCCCTCGGTGGCGGCCAGGCCCAGGTACTTTTCACGCAGGCCGTGCACGACACGGTCCACGTCTTCCAGAGGCAGAGCGCGGATGTCCGCCTGGTTCTCCACCTTGTGGCCGGCTTTGCGGAAGTCTTCCAGAATGGCCTCGGGCCGCACCGTGGCGAAGGCCACATCGGAGAAGAAGTTCACCAGCAGATCCGTGACCTTTTCCACGCCCGGAACGGCTTCGAGCGCGGCGCCCACGGGGGCGAAAATCTTGCTCAGCAGACCTTCACTCCGGCTTTTCCAGTCGTTGATGGCGTGAAGGGCGTTTTCTTCATACTGGGTCAGCATAGACATCTCCTGGTCTCAGAGCTGATGCGGGGGCTGCCGGCAGGCTTCCCTGCCGGCAGCAGGGGGATGATTCAGCGGCAGAGTGAAGGGCTCAGGCCCGGGGGAGAGGCCTGAGCCCCGGACACTCAGGCGGCGGTGGACAGATCGATCAGGCTTTCAGCGGGACAGACTCCGGAAAAACTGGTCTTCACGGGCAGTTTCCATTCGAAGGGCAGGAAGACGACGGCGTTTTCCACGAGGAAGCTTGTCCTGGACATGACCTTCCCCGTGTAGTCGAGGCTCAGCCCTTCGGGAATCATGATGCGGTTGCGGTGAAAAACCTTGGTGGAACAGGGGCAGATGATGATGCCGTACTCGTTGCGGTCAAGGACATAGCAGGGATGGCACTTGCGGGAATTCTTGAGGGTCCTGGGGAAGCAGAGAGTCATGGATCGCCAGAGTCTGTCCGGAATGCCCTGGATGATGGAACCCCGGGGCAGAAACTGGGACGGGATCGAAGCGCCGGGCAGGAGAACCTTTGCCAGATCTTCGGGACGGAGCTCATTTTCGTGCAGACGAAACTGAAGGGATCCCATCGGCTTTCCGGCGGCTTTCTGCATCAGCTTTTCTCCTTTGGCCCTTCTTCGGGGCCGCCCCGGCCGGCTGGCCGGGTCTTCCGGAAAAGGATGGAGCAGCGGCGGGACTTGTGGCCCCTGGGGGGCCAGGCTCCTGACGGCTTTCCGCGCGTCTTTGTGAGCTTTTTTCTTTCCCTGCGGGAGGCCTGGGCCTGCCCGGCTGCCGGCTGCTCGCATCCAGGTACTGCGTTCTGCGAGGTTGTCGCGCATGCACCCGGTTTTTTTCAGGGAAACCGAATCGTCTTCGGAGGGTCCGGCCGTTCCGGACCGCCAGGTGCTCTTCCCCTGTGTTTTAAAGATATGCATCTTTCAAAAGATGTCTACATATGCATCTGAATTTTTTAGACTGCTTCTGTCTGTCTTTCATGAAAAAATTATTTATTTCGAATAGTTAATGCTAAAAAATTTTCCTTTTTCCTCAGCCGGGCTGAAGGGATTGCCAGGCTGCACGTGCGCCCCTGAACGGCAGGGACCGGGCGGCGGATTCCCAAGGGAACCGACTGTCCGTGCGCTTCTGCCTGCCGGCTTTTCCGCAGGAGGATATCCGTACCGGCGATCTCCCGGACGGAAGCCCCCGCACGGATCCTTTCCGGCGAATCCTTCAAGGGGACCCGGCCCGCGCAACGCATGACTCTTCCGGACGGAGATACGCCTGAACGAAGCACCAATGCGCGCCCTGCCCCGCCCTGACTTTCCGGCATCAAAACAAGGGAAACGAACTCTTCGCTGAAGCCGAATCCCCCCTGGCTGGAAAGGGGGCAGTCCGCTCCCGGGAGACGCCTTGCCGGCCGCTTCTTCCCGACCAGGAAAAGTCTCTGATTTCTTCCCGGTCAGCCACATCCGAGCATTTCCCCGGCGTCATTGCCGCGCAGCCGTGGATGCGGCAAACCGGTTTCCTTCTCATGCTGCAGGCTGCTCTCACGCTGATCCGGCCAAAACAGCGTTCCTCATCTGAATTCAGGCATTTTTTTGCTTCAAGCGCATTCTCAAGGCAATAAACTATGGAAAAGCAAGCTCATAAGGAGAGCAAAGAGCCGTCTGCCGTCAATAAAATGTCTTCGACAGATGTGATTATACTTAAAGTTTAGATTTTCAATAACTTAGATTTTATTTTTTTGTCAAGAAAAGGACGGGATCAAATCCGGACAATCCCGAATACATTACAAAACTTATTTTATTTACAGGATGTTATAAGTGCTATTCCTTATGATTTTCATTGAAACAGACTTCACATCTGTCAGTGTTGCTTTCCGGCATGCATCTGCCTTTCGCGTTGCCCTGCTCTCTCCAACGACAGGGAACACTGAAACAGAGTCAGTCTGCCTGACCGGCTGAAGGGTTTGCGGAAGACGCTTCCGCCTCATCGGGAAAAGAGCGCTCTGGCAGGGGCAACCGGTTCGAAAAAAAGGCCGGCGCGCACGGCGTCCCGGCCGGGAAAATCCTGTCTATTGCAGGCTGATGGGGGAACAGCATGGAATACCGTGAAGATCCTGACCTGAAATTTCTGCGTGGAGTCAGCAGCAATGATCTCGATGCTCTTGTCACCTATGTGACGAGAGGCAGCGACGGAGGAAAGCGTTTTGCTGAACAATTGACATCCCGAGAAGAATACAAAAAATACTATCCCAAGCACAAAAAATACTGGAATCTGATAGCCGCTGAAGTTCAGCTTTTCGGCGCCAACACCTTCGTCTCATTTTTTCGCGGGGGAATGGGCGTTCCCTATGCGGAAATCCTTACTGATGTCTGCGATAAAATGGGTGTTGAATACGGGAGCCAATACAGTGTTGAGAAAAAGGAAATGTGTCTTCTGCTGCGTTTTCTCGATCCTGTAATTCAAAAAATGTCACAAGAAAAAAGACAGCAGTTTCTTGTTGAGAATGATATTAAAGCAAACAGCAGTTCTTATGAAGACGTCTATAATGCTGTCGCTGATGAATTGCTGAAACCAAGCAGATCATCCTATCTGATATCCGCCCTGGTTTCCGCTTTGCTCGCCAAGGGCATCTATGGAAATGCAATTGGTGCCGTTACTGATGTTGATATTTTTCATTATATTTTAGATTTTATTGATAAAGCCAGTAATTATGGTCATATCGGCGCTGTCATCTCAGTCGCCCGCTGTGCATTTGACATCTCTTCACCTGCATACAGAGTGACCATACCTTCTGTTATCCATATAGCGTATCTGAGGAGAAAGTATAAATACAGATCACATCGAATCAAGATGTTCTTTATACGGATCTTCCTGATTGGCGCTGTTCTGTATGGATGCTATAAGGCGATACAGGCTATCTTCTGAGTCTTCCCCTTCCCAGGTGTTCAGACGACGGCGGACTCATATCCCAGGTGCATGATTGACCTTGGAAGGGGAACTAAACTTTTAAATTATTCAAATATGTTACAAAATTTCTGCACCAAAGGCTTGGTGCGGACAACTGGCAGAGCCGTACAGACAGCACAAGAGCCCCCGCGCCAATGAAGCGTGAGGGCTCTTCGCTTTCATTTCCATTGCCCAATCGCGATGAACGACATCCCGGTCGGCGCAGTGTCTGACTGCGTCATTATCATCGTGGCTGTCGCCGAATAACCGGCGGCGCAGGCAACGCCGGAAAAGTCCTGTCCCATGCTATGAGTGGCAGTCACATACGGAGCAGCCTTGAACGGCACGGGGAAAGTGTACTTCTGCATTGTCGGCATAGCTCCGGCGACCAGCATCATTCCGTCCGGAAACTGCCAGGTCTGGAAGGCGGCATTACCCCCCCCCTCCCAGATTCCGCAAGAGATTCAGTGGGTTGGGAAGTATTGAAAGCATACTTCACAAGCCTGTTCTTTGCCCAGTTTCCAATTGACCTGAAACCTTCCTCAATCCTGTCTTCAAGCGCTGTCATCATTTCCACCTGCCTATAGCTATAAATATAAACCCGTGTTCTTCTCCGGACTCAATCCAGATTTTCGTATTCGTTCCGCCGATGCCTGCCGGCAGTTCACGGCCAGCACCATTGGCGCCTGTGCAGGACGCCGCCGCGGCGGATGGAATATCTCCCGCAAACGGAACAGGAAACGTATAAAACCTGTTTGCGTCGAGAAATCCATGAACGATCATTGTCCCGTCGAAAAACTTAATACATCTCCAGAACGTGTAATCCGAGGCTGCCCCCCCCCCTCAGGAATTATTGCCTTATTATAGATAGTTACAGGTTCTCTGTTCCTGAACGTTTCCGCTGTTTTCTGAAAGGCCTTTTCAATGGCGGATTCCAGTTCCATACTCGCCTCACTTTTTCCATCGTCCAATGGAGATAACATTGTATACATAATTTGAGTTGTTCTCATCCAGTACTTTGAACCGTGTCAGAGAATGTCCTATCGCACATTTTAGAGGATTGCCGGTCAGGTCAGCGCCAACGGATCTGATAGCGCTGGAAACCGGTTCGGACACATACGGGATGGGATACGTATATATGGTATTCCCGCAGAAAGATCCCACGGTGATCAGCGTTCCATCGCCAAACTTGAAAGTCTGGCAGACATCTTTTCTAGTGGCGTCTGCCTCCCCCCCCTCATTAGGTAAAGTGTTAGTCAATACAGAGGCATAGGCAATCTAATGCCTGGCCGCTTCAACGCCGACGGCTTTGAAGGCGGCTTCCAATGCGGAGTCTAAACTGGTCATTGAGGCTCTCCTTTAATTGCAGATCCGAACAGATGAGATTATGCCATTCTATATCGCTGTCTCTGGGATTTTCTGTCTCAGAAAGATCGCCATGCGTCACTTCTTTTTCTTCCGTATCAGGTCGGCCAGCTCGAATTCGGGGTCCGTCCCGTTGAGCCAGTCCCAGAACCGGTCTATCACTAAAAGCTCCTGCGCCGTTACCTGTCCTGTAGCCAGGCCCGCCAGTTTCCATGCGCTGTTGAAAACTTTTTGCGGATCCGTGTCCAGGCCTCCCTTGGCGAGCTGTGTGGAAAACCTCACGCCGGTGTCTATCACATCGTTCAGCAGACTGCCCGCTCTGGACTTGCCGCCGTACCCTTCCACCCATGACTGAACGGCCCCGGTTAAATCCCGAACACCGATTACCATGTTGAAAGGGTTGAAGAACACCTTCTCAGCTCCCCAGGCTATCCAGTCTTCCGGATCGTCTTCGTCCGGAGTGTCGCGAGTGACAAAAGCGGACAGCACAGGCTCAAGGACTCCTGTCAGCAGGAAAAGCGTGGCCAGGCGCTGAATGTTCCCTCCGCCAGTGTTTCGTGACAGCATGGTTAACCGGCGTGTATAAAGCTGATAAAGAGCTGAGAAATACGAGTAATACATCGTCAGAATTTTTCCCAGTTCTTCGCCCCTCTGCACGGCCGCAAGGTCTTTGTCCTCTCCGCCAACCTGGGTGCGTTCAACCACGCCGTCAGCGTACTGTGCGGCCTGTTCCCGACTCATGCCGTCATGAATCGCCTTGGCATACGCTCCCTGCCAGGTGGGAAGATCACAGAACGCCATCTGCACAAAGCCCATGGGCAGAAAGGCATGCAGCTCCTGCCATGACCTGGCCCTGACAAGAGGGTCAAGGAATCGGTTCGACGAACCCTTTGTCATCATTCCCGTGGACATCTCATGCAGGTCGCGGTCAACGCTCTGCATTCTGTTGGCCATCATTTCCGAGAGCGCGGCCGTCTCCCGATACACTCTGAACGGGTTGGCGACATAGGTCCTGACAAGGCCGGAGAGCACCCACCTGGGACCGAGTTCGGCAATTGATGCGAGAAGGCCGGTTGTCTGGGCAAGCATGGTGGTGAGTTTCATACCCATGGTATACAGAGCCGCATTCTTGCGGAGCTGACCGAGAACGCGGCTCCAGCCGTTGCGTCCGGGACGTTCTCCGGCGACATAGTGCAGCCAGCTTTGCAGAGCCTTCATCTGGGCGACACCTGCCGTGGCTTCGATGGCGCTGCGGACTTCTCTGCTGTTCAGCACTTTGGCCACTCGCTGTATCGGTTTTCTGAAGGCCAGCATGTGAATGGTCTTCACCACATGCCTGGGTACCGCCTCAAGGTCGAGCTGGATCGCCGTGCCGAGGCCGGATGCCGTTCTCTGCTTCATGGAACCATGATCGACGGCGGGCATCATGCCGGCTGTGAGCGTGCCTATGCTTTCCGTATCGATGGGCGCCGCGCTCGCTTCCGAGTCGTAGACGACAGGGTAGTATCCGCCGCGAAGTTCGCCGAAGCGGGTTTGCACCGGCGTGGCTTCTATCGCTTTGGGCCTTACCCCTGTCAGGGATTCTTCTAGGTCAAAACTCTCCTTCCTGAAGGTCTCCAGGTAATCCCAAATGGCCTGGACAAACTTCACGTCTCGCTCGTCCAGCATGTTGATGACGGCCTGAATCTGCTCATCGGTCATGTTCTGGCCATCTCTGAGACGCTGTTTGTTGCTCTCGTTGCCTGCATTCAGAGCTATGGCGAGCATCTGCTCTTTGGTCAAAGACTTGGAAAGCGCAGGAACAAATATCCTCTTGCCTCGAATATCCACCCATTCCCTAGCAGAGTACACGCTGAAGAGCTTCTTCACCTGATCCCTGGCTGCTCTCATACGTCTGTTCCGCTCCTGCGTCGCCCGGTTGATTGGCTGGACGATGGCTGTCCAGGCAGGGCCGAAGTCTTTGTCTCCGTCAAGCAGACGGCAGATGGTGTCGGCCTTGAGGTGGGAAGCGTGAAATTGCTTGAGCAGTTTCAGAATTCTGGACTTCTTTTCAAAGACGCCAGGCTCCCGATGAGGATTCAGTCTGAGAATGCTTTCCGCGATGGATTTCATCCGCTCGCGCCAGTCCTTTTTTTGCGCGGCGCTGTTTTCTCTGCGGGAAGTCCGCTCGATGTGTATCGTGACAGCCATGGCTTCGATGAAAGGCCGCAGATCTGACCAGGTCATTTCACGCCAGGCCGAAGGTTTCCCGGAGAAGAGTTCATCCGGGATCTCCGCGTCCACCGTGTAGTAACCCTGTTCCCGCATGTTGTTGAGGAAGGCATGGATGTCGTCCAGCCCTTTGTCCGCCGCGTTCTGCACCATTTTGAGAGTGACTTTGAAAAGCTGGATCCTCTGGGACAGGACAAAAACGGCGAAGCGGGCGTTTTTGTCAGTGGACGCGCTGTTCAGGAAACGCTTTGCCCTGGACGCGAGCTTCTCCATCATGTCGCGGCGGGCGGCGGCCTGCCTGGCGATTTCCAGATTGAGGCGGGCTTTGTAGTTCGCTTCGATTGCGGCGGTCCAGTTTCTGTCAAGAATGGCTCTGCGTTCTTCTTTGGAAAACCTCGCCGCCGCCGAGCGGTAGAGGTCGGGGCGGACGGCTTCTCCGGCTTTTTTCCGGTCAAGGTGTTTTTCCGCAGCGGCCTTTATCTGTTCCCTGGAAGCCCGCCATCGGTTGCTTCCGCGCTGCCCGACAGGCCTTCCGTTCTGCGTTTTTTCTTCCAGTTCCAGCCTGTAGAGGATTTCGCCGATCCTGTCCTGCTGACTGGCGAGTTCCTCCTGTTCGTAGAGATAGTCTTCGGCGGTAAAGCTGGCGTCGGCCTCGGCTCTCTTCTGAGCGAGA
>CAZFTQ010000050.1:0-16863 GCA_964522365.1 uncultured Desulfovibrio sp.
AGCTGCAAGGCGGATTTTTAGCCTGCATCCTCAGGCAGGCTGGACATCGTCACACTTGGATTTTGGCGGACTTTCGTGGTCAGACCCGGATGACCACGGAACTCAGAAGACGGCCAGGGATGACATTCTCTTCGGACAGCACAGCATGCAGACGAGCGGATCCCAGGCGTCAAAGCCATGAGAATGACGGCCCGGAGAAGAGCCGGGAACTGCAGAAAGAGGGGAGAATCAGAGATGAGTCGAATAATTGACAGGCAAAAAAGCAGAAGATATTATCCACTTGAATGCGGCAGCAAAAAGAGTTTCGGACGATGAATGCTCTCTGAATGAGAGCATAAGGCAACCTGCACGCTTGCCGGTGCCGAGGAACAGACCTCGGGTCCTGTCGTCGGACTCTGAGCGCCGGGAGAGGCGCGGCCATGACGGACATGCCTGCAAGAAGGGAATTCCGCGGAACGCTTTCCGGGATACATATTGACAAGGTCCGCTGACGGGGGCCTCAGCGGGACGGGCAGCCGCCTGCCTCCGACGGCCATACGGGTTTCCGCCGCGGGCAAACCTCTCTGAGACAGTTTTCGGACATCAGCAAAAAGAGGATCTCTGCTATGAAAAAAACAATATTTGTCCTCGGCGCCGGATCCGGACTCGGCAACAACGTCGCCGAAAAATTCGCGCAGAATGATTTCAGAACCGTCCTTGTTTCCCGGAACAAGGACAATCTTCTGAACTATGAAAAAGAGTTCAGAGCGAAAGGCTACGAAGTTTTCTGCAGGGCCGCCGACGTTTCCGATTTTGATGCCTTCAGCAGGACTTTCGCTGAACTCATAAAGGAATATTCAACCCCGGATGTCCTTTTCTTCAATGTCGGAGTAACCGTCGCTGACGCCGATGTCGATGTAACCCCCGAACTGGTTCTTGAAAGATACAAAATTGATGTCGTTTCCGCCTACAACTGCATAAAGCTGATTGATACAAAGGAATTCCGGGAGAAGAAAGGCTGCATTCTGATAACGGGCGGCGGTCTGGCGATGAACCCGTACTTCGGCTACCTGCCCCTCTCCATGGACAAGGCGGCCCTCAGAGCGATGGTCGGCGCCTGCGCGCCCGTTCTGCTGGAAAAAGGCATTTTCCTGGGCACCGTTCAGGTAACGGGGACCATCGGGAGCAACGAGCACTTCGCGCCTGCCGCAATAGCGGAAATCTACTGGAAAATGTATACAGAAAGAAACACGCACGAAATAATCTACTAGAAATGGACACGCTTGTCTTAAACAACGGATTGAAAATCCCCAAAATCGGATACGGAACGTATCAGACTCCGCCTTCACGGACGCAGAAATGCGTAGAAGAAGCAATCCGTATCGGATACAGACACATTGACACAGCCCAATGTTACGGCAACGAAAAAGAAGTCTGGCTGGCCGTTGAAAATTCCCGCATCCCTGAGGACGAAATATTCATCACGACCAAACTCTGGGCCTGCGGCGGGTATTCCGATACGGCGCGATCCATCGATGGCTCGCTGGCCAGGCTCGGGAAAATTGATCTGCTTCTGATGCATGAGCCCATGGGGAATGTTCATGAAGTCTACCGAGCCATGGAAGACGCGCTGAAAGAAGGCAAGGTGAAATCCATCGGGATATCCAATTTCATGCCTGACAGATACCTTGATCTGCTCGCGCACTGCACGGTCGTCCCCGCTGTGAATCAGGTAGAAACGCACATCTTCAGGCAGCAGAAGGAATTGCGGAAACTGGAAAGGAAATACGGAACGGTTCCCATGGCCTGGTCCCCGCTGGCCTGCGGGAGGAACAATATTTTTGCCAATGAGACATTGTGCAGGATTGCAGGGAAGCACGGCAGAACGGCCGCCCAGGTCGCGCTGAGGTTCCTGCATCAGCAGGATATCGCCGTCATTCCGAAAAGTACGCACCGGGAAAGAATGCTTGAAAATCTCAGCATTTCGGATTTTGCACTCACCCGGGACGAGATGGACGCTCTGTCCGGGCTTGACCGGGGGAAAAGCCTCTTCGGCTGGTGGTAGGACCTCGGGTCTCCCGAAAGAAATCCGCCTGAACTTTCCCGTCCGACGGAGCAGGAGGCGTGCGCGCCTTCCCCCGAACCTTCCCTCCTCATGGAAAGAGCCCCGGAGAGACCGACGGTCTCAGCGGGGCTCTTCCTCATCTTCTCAGACAGGGCAACCGCTCCCAGGAACTCCTGAACTCGGCGGCCCGACTTTCCTGCCCCGGGGGTCCTGGCTCACCCTGAAAAAAAGGGTGAGTTACGTGGTCGAAGAGCCGGGCGATGGAAAAAAGGAGGCGGTCCATGACGGTTCCGCCGGCGACTACAAAAAAATCTTGTAGGGAATTTCGAACCGCTCGCCTATTTTTTTTGCCATTTTAGTGGAAATGTTCCGTTTTCCGCTTTCCATTTCAGAGACCTTATTCTGACTGATTCCCAATCTTTCAGCCAGTTGCGCCTGGGTGATATCCTCCTTGACGCGCAGCCCTCGCAATGCCTTGGCGGGAGACGCATCCGGAAACACCTCAGATGCGCTGATCAGTTTCTCTCCTTCTGAATTGATCGGGAGCTCTTCAAGCCCGGCAAGGGGAAGCAGACTGCGAATGGCCTCAAAGAAAACGCGCGCTTTGTCTGCAGGGAGAGAAAGGGTAATCTTCGCCCGGCCTTTGCCGGCTACGTGAAGCTTCAGCTCCGCATTCATCGCTTCTCTCCTGTCAGAACTGCTCACAACGCTCTTTTTCCTGCGTACCCGCAAAGCAGACTTCAATTATCTTCTCATTATTGTCATCCACCAGCCACACAGCAACGTAGCGCGGGCGTCCTTTGTTCAAATGACAATGATACTCCTTTTTGCCTCTTCCCCTGGAGAGTACCATACTCAGACCACGATGGCTGCGCGGTCCACTCTTCTCCAGCTCCTCTTTCAGCAGAAACAGAGCATCGTGTATTTCATCGGGGAGGCCGCGTGCCATCATTTCTGCTTTGCGGGTGAAGAACACTTGCCAGAAAGGCAATGTTTCATGTGTGCTGCTCATGCATTCCCCAGTAAGACGAAAAAGGAATATTGTAAAGAAAAATTACTTTTTTGTAATATTTTCCGTTGAGCCCCGGCCTCGCGCACATGTTTCTCCTGCCTCCCGTCTCCGCATCGAAGCCCGAGGGGGGGGGTAGCGAGCTCGCACATGTCCAAGGTCAGGGCTCCCTTCTGACGGCCCGCGGGAAAATGACCGCGCGGCGTCTCCGTGACCCCGCGCGGCCGGCTTCAAAAAAAATTTTTTTTCTTTTTTTCCGTGCTCCGCGGTCCCGCTGAGGGTCCCGGAAAATGCGCCAGTGAACAGGCGCAGGACGGAGTCACGGACTTTACGCCGGGTTCAACAAACCCCGATCAGGTGAATAATTTCACAAAGTTCTGTCGGGGAAGAAACAAATCGTCAAGAATCGCATTGACACAGTCTGTCTGACTTGGTATCCGTTCAATGTAACATCATGCCTGCCACTCATTATCCGAGGAGGATGGAACGTGCTGGATCTCAACATAACTTTGCTTTTTCAGCTCGCGAACTTCCTGATCTCCATCTTCGTGCTCAACCTGCTGCTCATCAGACCGGTGCGCAAAATCATCCGCGAAAGGAAAGCCATGATGGCTTCCCTGAGCGGCGACGCGGAATCGTTCGAGGCTCAGGCCAAAAGCAGTCTGGAGAACTACGAAGCCCAGCTGACGAAAGCGCGTCAGGATGCAGCGGCCAACCGCGAGGTCGGCCGCACTGCCGGCTTGCAGGAGCAGCAGACGCTTCTTGACGATGCGCAGAAGGAAGCACAGGGGATTCTTGGTGAAGCCCGCGCCAGGCTGCAGGCCGAAGCTGAAGCGTCCCTCAAGGAACTGCGTGCCAAGGTCGAAGGATTTTCCCAGCAACTCGCCGCTCGCGTCCTGAACGGCTAGCCCGGCTGGGACGGGTCAGGCAGATAACAGGAGGTGGGATGCATTGAGGAAGAAAACTGTGTGTTTAGCCATGGCGGGCCTGACGGTCGCGGCGTTTGCCGCGGCTTTCCTGTCTGCCGCCCCCGCCATGGCATCGGAAGGCGGCCATGCCCTGCGCTGGGGCGACTTCGCCTGGCGAATCGTCAACATTGTCATCTTTCTTGCCATTCTCTGGCATTTTACCGGGAAGCTGGTGGTCAACTTCTTCAGAGGCCGCAAGCAGAGCATCAAGGATGGCATTGACGACCTGACGTCCAGACGCAAGGGCGCCCAGGACCGCCTGGCCGACATCGAGAGGCGCATCGCCAATCTCGAAATGGAACGCGAGGCCATTCTGGCGGAAAGCAGAACGCAGGCTGAAGCCCTCAAAAAAGACATCATCGAGAAAGCCCACGAGCAGGCCAGACAGATTGTCGCCATGGCAAGGGTCACCGCGGAAAGCGAGGGCCAGTCCATCGTGCAGCAGATGCGGGCCACCATTGCCGATGAGCTCATCGAAGCAACCCGGGAAAAGCTGCTCGGCTCCCTCAACGAGGGCACGCACGAGAAGCTTATTGACAACTCCCTGAAGAAGGTGGTGCTGCAATGACAGACACTCACATTGCCCGTCGTTATGCCAGCGCTGTTTTCAAACTGGGCGTGCAGGAAGGCGGGGACACCATCTCCACCCGAGGGGCTGCTCTGCAGGCGCTGAACAGTCTTCTGGACGAAAGTCCCAAACTGGACAACGTCTTCAGGAACCCCATTTTCACCGTGGCGGAAAAGAAGAAGGTTCTCGCCAGCCTTCTCGATAAAATCGGCTGTGACACCGTAACGAGAAACTTCTGCTATCTCCTTGCGGACAAGGAACGCCTTCCCTACTACCGCAGCATTGTCCAAGCCTATACGAAACTGCTTGACGACGCCAAGGGCATCATCCGCGGCACCCTGACCACCGCCATTCCGCTGTCCCAGCAGAAACAGAGCTCTGTCAAGGCTGAACTTGAAGCCAAGGCAGGCGCGGCCATAGAACTCACCTTCGACGTGGATCCCGCCATTCTGGGCGGCGTCGTCCTCAAGGTGGGCGACCGGATCCTGGATTCGAGCCTGCGTGCTCAGTTGGAGATCCTGAGGAGTACGCTCAAGAGGGGTAATTAGCACATGCAGATTAAAGCAGACGAAATCAGCAAAATCATTGAGGACGAGATCCAGAACTACGACCAGCGCGTCGAGATGAGCGAAACGGGCACCGTCCTCTACATCGGCGACGGCATCGCCCGCGTCCACGGCGTCGAGAATGCCATGGCCATGGAACTGCTGGAATTCCCCGGCGGCGTCATGGGCATGGTGCTCAACCTTGAAGAAGACAACGTCGGCGTGGCCCTTCTCGGCTCCGACGTCGGCATCAAGGAAGGCGACACCGTCAAACGCACGGGCAAAATCTTCTCCGTGCCCGTGGGCGACGGCATCATGGGCCGCGTGCTCAACCCGCTCGGTCAGCCCATCGACGGCCTCGGCCCCGTGGCCACCAGCGAAGTCCGCGAGGTCGAAATCAAGGCCCCCGGCATCATCGCCCGCAAGAGCGTGTGCGAGCCCATGCCCACCGGCCTCAAGGCCATCGACGCCATGACGCCCATCGGCCGCGGCCAGCGCGAGCTGATCATCGGCGACCGTCAGACCGGCAAGACCGCCGTCTGCATCGACGCCATTCTCGCCCAGAGAGACACGGACATCCACTGCTTCTACGTGGCCATCGGCCAGAAGAAGGCCAACGTGGCTCTGGTGGCCGACACCCTGCGCAAATACGGCGCCATGGAGTACACCACCATCATCTCCTCCACGGCCTCCGAACCGGCGCCTCTGCAGTACATCGCCGCCTACACCGGCTGCACCATGGCGGAATACTACCGCAACAGCGGCAAGCACGCCCTCATCATCTACGATGACCTGTCCAAACAGGCCGTGGCCTACCGGCAGATGTCCCTCCTGCTCCGCCGTCCTCCCGGACGTGAAGCCTTCCCCGGCGACGTCTTCTACCTGCACTCCCGTCTCCTGGAACGCGCCGCCAAGATGAGCGACGAGCTGGGCGGCGGCTCCCTGACGGCTCTGCCCATCATCGAGACCCAGGCCGGCGACGTGTCCGCCTACATTCCCACCAACGTCATCTCCATCACGGACGGTCAGGTCTACCTGGAGCCCAACCTCTTCAACGCCGGCGTGCGTCCCGCCATCAACGTGGGCCTTTCGGTCTCCCGCGTGGGCGGCGCCGCCCAGATCAAGGCCATGAAGCAGGTCGCCGGCACCATGCGTCTGGACCTCGCCCAGTACCGCGAACTGGCCGCCTTCGCCCAGTTCGGTTCCGACCTGGACAAGGCCACCAAGGCCAAGCTCGAACGCGGCGCCCGGCTTGTGGAGCTCCTCAAGCAGCCGCAGTACCAGCCCATGCCCGCCCAGGAGCAGGTGGCCTCCATCTACGCGGCCACCAACGGGTACATGGATGACATCGCCGTTGAAAACGTTCGCGACTTCGAAGCGAAATACCTCGCCTACCTGCGCGACACCAAGAAGGACATTCTGGAGGCCATCCGGGACAAGAAGGTGCTTGACGACGCCGTGAAGACGCAGCTCAACAGCGCCATCGAGTCCTTCAAGCAGGGCTACTCGGCCTAACGGAGGTGCCATGCCTTCTCTGAAAGACGTCAAAATGAAAATTGCGGGCGTCAAGAAAACCCAGCAGATCACGAAAGCCATGAACATGGTGGCTTCCGCCAAGCTGCGGGGCGCCCAGGCCCGCATTGAACGCTTCCGGCCCTACGCCGCCAAGTACAAAGCCGTACTGACGGAACTGGCCGGCAAGGTGGAAGGCGCCGCGCACCCCCTGCTCGAAGAGCACAAGGAGCGCAAGGCCTGCGCCGTCATCGTGGTCACTTCCGACAGAGGCCTCTGCGGCAGCTTCAACGCCTCCATCATCGACAAGGCCCTCAGGCTCGCCCGCGAGAAGCAGGCGGCCGGCCAGCAGGTGAAAGCCATCTGCGTGGGCCGCAAGGGCCGTGACGCCATGCGCCGCGCCCCGGGCGTGGAAATTCTGCAGAGCTACGCCGACAGGATGGGCTCTCTGGATTTCTCCCTGGCCAGCGAGGTGGCGCAGACCGTCATCGCCGGATACGAAGCCGGCGAGCTTGACGAGGTCTATCTGACCTACGGGGAATTCGTTTCCATGGCGCAGCAGCCGCCCAGACTCGTTCAGCTGCTGCCCTTCGAAACCCCCGCGCAGGATGAATCCGAAGCGGCCCCTTCCGGACCGCATTGTGAATACCTGTACGAACCGAGCGGAGAACAGCTGCTGGGGGTCATCCTCCCGCAGTATCTCAAGGTTCAGACCTACAGAGGCATGCTGGACACTTCTGCCAGTGAACACGCGGCGCGCATGACAGCCATGGACAACGCCACGCGCAACTGCACGGATCTCATCAGTTCCCTGACGCTGCTGTTCAACAAGACTAGGCAGGCTTCCATCACCAGTGAGCTCATCGACATCGTCGGTGGAGCGGAAGCGCAGAACGGGTAAGGAGCCAACATGGAAGAAAAAAACATTGGTAAAATCGTCCAGGTCATCGGCGCTGTCGTGGACGTCGAATTCAGCAGCGGCAAGCTGCCCGACATCTTCACAGCTCTGGAGATCAAAAACACCAACAACGAGAATGCCCCGGACCTCGTCTGTGAAGTTGCCCAGCATCTGGGTGACAATACTGTCCGCACCATCGCCATGGATGCTACGGAAGGTCTCGTTCGCGGCATGGAAGTGGTTGACACCGGGCATCCCATCATGGTCCCTGTGGGCAAAGCGTCCGTCAGCCGCATCATGAACGTCATCGGCCGTCCCGTCGATGAACTCGGCCCCATCAACGCCGAGAAATACTATCCCATCCACAGACCCGCCCCCGAGTTCACCGAACAGAACACCAAGGTCGAACTCCTCGAAACGGGCATCAAGGTCGTGGACCTGCTGGTTCCCTTCCCCAAGGGCGGCAAGATGGGTCTGTTCGGCGGCGCAGGCGTGGGCAAGACCGTTATCCTCATGGAAATGATCAACAACATCGCCAAGGCGCACGGCGGCAACTCCGTGTTCGCCGGTGTTGGTGAGCGTACCCGTGAAGGCAATGACATGTACCACGAGCTCAAGGAGGCCGGCGTTCTCGAGCGCGCCACCCTGGTCTACGGCCAGATGAACGAGCCTCCGGGAGCCCGCGCCCGCGTGGCCCTGACCGCTCTCGCCTGCGCGGAATACTTCCGCGATGAAGAAAACCAGGACGTGCTCCTCTTCATCGACAACATCTTCCGCTTCACCCAGGCCGGCTCCGAAGTGTCCGCCCTGCTCGGCCGCATGCCCTCCGCCGTGGGCTATCAGCCCACCCTCGGCACGGACCTCGGCGCCCTGCAGGAACGCATCACCTCCACCAAAAAGGGCTCCATCACCTCCGTGCAGGCCGTCTACGTGCCCGCCGACGACCTGACCGACCCCGCCCCGGCCACGACCTTCTCGCACCTGGACGGCACGCTCGTGCTTTCCCGCCAGATCGCGGAACTGGGCATCTACCCCGCTGTGGACCCCCTGGACTCCACGTCCCGCATCCTCTCCCCCGACGTCGTCGGTCTGGAGCACTATCAGGTTGCCCGCCGCGTCCAGCAGGTGCTGCAGAAGTACAAGGAACTGCAGGATATCATCGCCATCCTGGGCATGGACGAACTGTCTGACGAAGACAAGCTCACCGTCGCCCGCGCGCGCCGCATCCAGCGCTTCCTCTCCCAGCCCTTCCATGTGGCCGAAGTCTTCACCGGCACCCCCGGCGCCTACGTGAAGGTGGAAGACACCATCAAGGGCTTCAAGGGCATCCTCGACGGCCAGTATGACGATCTCGCCGAAAGCGACTTCTACATGCTCGGCGGCATCGACGAAGCCGTGGCCAAGGCCGAAAAGCGCCGCGCCAGCGAGAAGTAGTGCGAGCCCGAGGCTCAGAAGGAGTACGGCATGAGCGAACTCAAGCTTGAAGTTGTGACGCCGGACAGAACGGTGGTCAGCACCCCGGTCGTTGTGGCCGTGTGCCCCGGGGCCGCCGGCGAGTTCGGCGTTCTCAAGAATCACATCTCGCTTCTGTCTGCCCTGAAAATCGGCGCTCTCCGCTACAAGACGGAATCCGGCGAAGAACACCTGGTGTTCATCAACAATGGTTTCGCCGACGTGAACAACAACGTGCTCACGGTTCTGGCCGAATCGGCTGAACTGGCTGAAAACATTGACGCGGCCCGCGCCGAAGCGGCGAAAAAACGCGCTGAGGACCGTCTGGCGGACAAGTCAGGCAACATTGACGTAAGCCGCGCCCAGGCCGCCCTGGCCCGCGCCACCATCCGTCTCAACCTGACGCGGCACCGCTGATCCGCGGCAGCTTTTGCTCTCAACGGAAGGCCGGAACCGCTGCGTCCCGGCCTTCCTTTTTTCTCCCCGCGGCCGGCGTCCGCGGGAAAAACATCCCGGAGGCCTCTTCCGGCCCCGCGCCAGGGCCTGTCTCAGGCAGGCCCGGCGGGAGCCGGAAGAGGCCGGACGAAAACGCCCGGGGGAAACGACAATGAACCAGACGCTCCGGAAAACCCTGCTCGCCTTCTGCTGCCTGCTGGCGATGGCCCTCCCGGCCGCCGCCGAACATCTCGTCCCCGACGGGATGGGCGGGTTTTTCTCCGAGAAAGGCTGGGTGATCCCTGACGGCAGGGGCGGGTATTACACCGGCGAAGGACCCGCGATCTCCGACGGCAGGGGAGGCTTTTTCACAGGCAGAGGCTATGTGAGGCCCGACGTGCTGGGAGGCTATCTGCTGCCTGACGGCGGCCGCGCGGTACCGGACGGTCTGGGCGGCTTTTATGTTCCGGACAGAAAGCCCGATGTGTTCGATCCGCGGAGAGAGCGGCGCGGCTTCCGGAACGAGTGGGATCACGACAGAGACGACAGAGACGATTCATCGTCCTTCCGGCGAAGCCGCCGCGGTCCCCTGGACGAGCCGGAAAGAGACCTGGGCTCCCGCTGGGACGACAGGGACGATTCATCATCCTTCCGGCGAAGCCGCCGCGGTCCTCTGGACGAGACGGAAAGAGACCTGGACTCCCGCTGGGACGACAGGGAGGAAGACGACCCGTACTAGCCCCCGGCCGGGCCCTCCGCGGCCTTTCCCGGCGGACTCCGCGGCCGCGCGGTTTGACGCTCCGGCCGCTCCTCGTGTATTTTTCCCCGGCCTGCGGCAGGCCCTCCGGTCCCGCGCCTGCCGCCATTTCCCAGGGGTTTCCATGACTGCGCTCAGACATATCCGCAATTTCTGCATCATTGCCCACATCGACCATGGCAAGTCCACCCTGGCCGACCGCATCCTGGACATCACCCACATGGTCTCTCCCAGAGAGGCCAGGGAACAGTACCTGGACCGCATGGACATTGAGCGGGAACGGGGCATCACCATCAAGGCCCAGACCGTGCGCATCCCCTACAGGGCCAAGGACGGCACCGAGTACGAATTCAATCTCCTGGACACCCCGGGCCATGTGGACTTCAATTACGAAGTCTCCCGCTCCCTGGCGGCCTGCGAAGGCGCTCTCCTGGTGGTGGACGCCACGCAGGGCGTGGAGGCTCAGACCCTGGGCAATGTCTATCTGGCCATGGACCAGAATGTGGAGATCCTCCCCGTCCTCAACAAAATCGACCTGGCCTCGGCCAGACCCGAGGTGGTCAAGGAAGAAATCGAGGACATCATCGGTCTGGACTGCACCGAAGCCCTGGAGTGCTCGGCGAAGACCGGGCAGGGCGTGCCGGAGATCCTGGAGGCCATCGTGGAGCGCCTGCCGGCGCCCGAAGGCGATCCCGAGGCACCCCTGAAGGCCCTCATCTTTGACTCCTGGTACGACAGCTACCAGGGCGTGGTGGTGCTCTTCCGGGTCATCGACGGCACCATCCGCCTCAACGACCGCATCCGGCTCATGAACACGGGCCGGGACTACGAGGTCCTGAGCCTGGGCGTCTTCTCCCCCGAAGCCAAGAGCATCCCGGCCCTGCAGGCGGGCGAGGTGGGCTATCTCTGCGCCTCCATCAAGGAGCTGGGCGACGCCCGGGTGGGCGACACCATCACCCTGGCCCAGACCCCGGCCGCCGAGCCCGTTCCGGGCTTCGCCAATATCCAGCCCATGGTCTTCTGCGGCTTCTATCCCTCGGAATCCGACAAGTACGAGAGCCTCAAGGCCGCCCTGGAAAAGCTGCAGCTCAACGACGCGGCCTTCCACTTCGAGCCCGAGACCTCCCAGGCCCTGGGCTTCGGCTTCCGCTGCGGCTTTCTGGGTCTGCTCCACATGGAAATCATCCAGGAGCGCCTGGAGCGGGAATTCGAGGTGCAGCTCATCGCCACGGCTCCCTCGGTCATCTACAAGGCGGAGACGAACACCGGCGAGGAACTGGAAATCCACAACCCGGCCAATCTGCCGGATCAGACCCGCGTCAAGGCCCTCTACGAGCCCTATGTGACCCTGGATATCCACGTTCCCAACGAATACGTGGGCAACATCATGAAGCTCTGCGAGGAAAAGCGCGGGGTCCAGCAGAATCTCCAGTACGCCGCCGCCAACCGCGTCATCGTCACCTACGAGATGCCCTTCGCGGAGATTGTCTACGATTTCTTCGACCGCATGAAATCCGTCACCAGGGGCTACGCCTCCATGGACTACCGCCCGGCCGGCTACAAGGAATCCGACCTGGTGCGCCTGGACATCCTCATCAACAGCGAACCCGTGGATGCCCTGGCCGTCATCGTCCACCGCTCAAGCGCCTACCCCTACGGCCGGGCCCTCGCGCTCAAGCTCAAGCGCACCATCCCGCGCCAGCTCTTCGCCGTGGCCATCCAGGCCGCCATCGGCCAGAAAATCATCGCCCGGGAGACCGTGACGCCCTTCCGCAAGGACGTTACGGCCAAATGCTACGGCGGCGACATCACGCGGAAGCGCAAGCTCCTGGAAAAGCAGAAGGAAGGCAAGCGCCGCATGAAACGCATGGGCAGCGTGGAGCTCCCCCAGGAGGCCTTCCTGGCCGCCCTCACCGTGGGCAAGGAATAGACCGCTCCGCCCTTTCGGCGGAAAATCAGAGTGAAAGAGCCGCCCCCGAGGGGACGGCTCTCCGCTTTTGTCAGGGCCTGCGGGCGCTCAGCGCCAGAAGACGAATTTCGGCAGGGCGAAATAGATCTTCGCCGCCATGTCGAAACAGCTCCCCGGCAGATGGCTCAGCAGCCGGAAGGCCTGGAATTTCCTGCCGCCGTCGGGCCAGCGGGCGAGGAGGGCTCTGGCTTTCGCCCCTTCGCCCCGCTGCCAGAGGGCCACGGCCTCGTCAAAATCGGCCCGCCGCTCCAGCAGCCGCACGAGCTCCGGGTGATCCCTGTCGTAGCCCGGAAAGATGGCCCGGTGCCGCTGGAGGATGATCCGCGTCTCCCTGGCGAATTCCGCGAAGCGCCGCAGGGTGGAGTTGGCGCCGTGGAGGCGCCAGAGGGTCAGGGGCTCGTCCACATAGTCGAGCTCCCAGTCGTGTGCGATGCGGTAGAAGACGTCCGCCTCCTCGCTGAGACTGAGACTCTCCTCAAACCAGCCGCCCTGCCAGCTGCGGGTCTCGGGTCCGCCGCCCGGGATGCCGGCCAGGGCCTCCCTGCGCACGGCGGCGGAGGACATGGAGATCCACTGGCGCTCGATGAGCTCCCCGAAGACCATGCCCCTGGCGGGACGTCCCCGCTCGAAGACCCGGCCGTTCTTCTTTCTGCCGTCAAAGAACCAGGTGTCCGTGGTCACCAGCCCCACCCGGGGATTGGTGTCAAAGAGGGCCACCTGCCGGGCCAGCTTCGTGGGCTCCCAGAGATCGTCGCAGTCCAGAAAAGCCAGGATGCCGCCCCGGGCCCGGGCGATGGCCAGATTGCGGCCGGCGCCCAGGGGGACGACTCTGTCGCCCCGGAAACAGCGGACCTTTTCTCCGAAGCTTCGGGCTATCTCGGGACTGCTGTCCGTTGAGCAGTTGTCCCAGAAGATCACCTCGAAGTCCTGAAAGGTCTGGGCCATGACGCTTTCCAGGCACTCCCTGAGGTAGGCCTCTCCGTTGAGGCAGTTGATGAGAACGGAGACTCTGGGCGTCTCGGACATGGAAGGATCCCTCCTCACGGCACAGCCGGACGCCTCCCCAGGAGACGTCCGGCCGGCCCGGGAAACGGAAATGTCAGCAGAGGGCGAGGGCTTCGCGCAGGCGCCGGCAGACCTCCGCCACATCCTCGTCCGAGAGGCCGGGGTGCATGGGCAGGGTCATGAGCTCGGAAAAGAGCTTTTCGGTCTGCGGGAAGGGCGCCGCCTTTTCGTCCCCGAAATAGGCCAGGAAGTGGTTGGGCTTGTAGTGGACGCCCACGGGGATCCCGTGATCCAGAAGATGCTGCCGCACCCGGGGCATCCGGCCGTTCAGCACGCGTACGGGCTGGATGTGGGGGGTGATGTCGTCGCGCGGGTCCTCTTCCAGGAAGCGCAGGGCCGCCTCGCCCGCCAGCAGTTCCCGGTAGAGGGCGGCCAGACGCTTGCGGGCCGGAATGAATTCCGGATCGAGGCGCGTGAGCTGCACCCGGCCGATGGCCGCCATGATGTTGCTCATGTGGAAGCGCCAGCCCTGACGGGAGACGCTGGGATCCCAGCTGCGGCCGCCGCTCCAGCGGGCCTCGGTGTCCTTCTGCACGGAAAGCAGACGGGTGTCCTGGACGGTTCTGGCGTCTTCGGGCCTGTGGGCCACCACGAGGCCCCCCTCGCCCGAGGTGATGTTCTTGATGCCGTCAAAGCTGAAGCAGACAAGGTCGCCGAAGCTGCCGATTTTCCTGCCGTCGTGCCGGCAGCCGAAGGCGTGGGCGGCGTCTTCGATGACCCTGAGGCCATGGGCCGCGGCGAAATCGTAGACCTTGTCCAGCTGCCAGGGGTTGCTGGCGTAGTGCACGGGCATGACGGCGAAGCAGTCCGGAGTGAGGCGCTTTTCGGCGTCCGCCAGATCGATGGTGCCCGTCTCGGGCAGCACCTCGCAGGCCACGGGTCTGCAGCCCGCCGCCGTGACGGCCTGGAAGGAGGCCACATAGGTGAGGGAGGGCACGAGCACGGAGCCCCGGCAGCCCCGGCCGAAAGCGCCGGGCGCGGCGGCGTCCACGGCCATGGTGAGCGCCGCGGTGCCCGTATTGGCCGTGGCGAGACTTGCGACCGGCACGCCCAGATACGCCGCCAGTTCCTCTTCAAAACGGTGCACTTCACTGCCCATTCCCAGGTAGCCGTCCTCGACGATGACACGGCTCACGGCGCGGGCTTCGGCTTCGCCCACGATGGAACGGGAAAGACGCATGCTCATAGGACAGAGACTCCTTGTCAGGCGCGGAGGCCCCGCGGGGGGCCCCGTGCGGCATCACAAATCAGCGCTCATGAGAAAGGCTTCGGGGTAGTCGCTCCGGAGCTGCCAGAGATGTTCGTTGGCGTCGTTGAGATTGGGCCAGGGTCCGGCCAGGACACGCAGAAGATTTCTGGGGCCGGGGGACATGCGGACAGTGTAGCCCTGGGCGCGGATCTTCTCCGAGAGCCGCTCGGCGTTGCTCCTCTCGGCGAAGGCCCCCAGCTGGACATAGATGCTGCCCGTGGCCATCTGCGGCTGGACGGCGGGAGCGGCCTGGACGGGCGCGCCGGAGCCCGCGGCCCGGATGCGCACCCTGGCCGTGCCGGGCCCGATGACGTCCAGCTGCTGCGCGGCGGCCTTGGAGAGATCGATGATGCGGCCGGAAGCGAAGGGACCCCGGTCATTGATGCGGACCACGGCGGTCTTGCCGGTGCTCAGATTGGTCACCTGGACCTGGCTCTGGAAGGGCAGCACGGTGTGGGCCGCCGTCATGTCGTTCTGGTTGTAGACCTCGCCGCTGGAGGTGAGCCGGCCGTGGAAGCCCGGGCCGTACCAGGAGGCCACGCCTTCCTGCTCGAAGCCCGCGGCGGACTTGAGGGGATAATAGGTGGTGCCCCGCACGGTGTAGGGCTTGTCCACGCCGGCCCCGCCGGTGCGGGGAGCGGACGCGGGACCGCAGCCCCAGAGACACAGGGCCAGAAGAACGGACAGAAGGGGAAGGAGGGCGGCGGTTCCGCCGCGTCCGGGGGCGGGGGTGCTGGGCATCGAAGTCTCCAGGGTGAAAGGGTGGGGCGTCAGACCTGTTCGCGGGCGGGGGACTCCATGGCCAGGAGCATGCGCTCTCCGTCCTCGTCCAGGAGGCCCTGTTCTCTGGCCCGCTCCAGGAGCCGGCGGGCTTCGTCCTGGCGGCCGCAGTCCAGAAAGTCCACGGCGGCCAGGGTGTTCATGCGGCTGGGAGCGCTGCCGTAGAGCGCCCGGATCAGGGCCGGGTAGAGGTTCTGAAAGACCCGGCGCACGCGGCTCTGTTCCGTGGCGAGCCAGCGGGCCAGGCAGCAGTTGTCGGCGGCGGCGGGAAGAAAGCGCACGAGAAGGAGCATGCCCGAACGCAGCACATGCAGGATGCGGTTGAGCTCGCGCTTGCTGCTCTCGGCGGTCTGGCCAACCAGGGGCATGAGGGGGGCGGCGTAGCGGGAGGCCTCGGGATCGGCGTGGATGAGCTGATCGAGGCGGGCCGCGTAGTGCTGGCCCTGGAAGGCGTCCTCCCTGAGCTTGCAACACTCGTGGAAGGCGTAGCCGATGCACCAGTCAACCAGACGGCCGGCTCCGGCGCAGGGCTCCGGGATGCCGGCGCCATCGGGACCCGCTCCGTTGCGGAAGAGGTGGTGGGCCGTGTCCTTGAGGCGCCAGAAGACGCCCTTGTTCTGGGACTCGCCGATGAGGGCGCGGAAGACGGTATAGGAAATGCTCCCGTCCCGGCGGTAGCGGCTGAGCTGCTCGGCCACGGTCAGAAAGACGGCGCAGTAGTCCCTGAGCAGATCCCGGACAAAGGCCTCGTGATTGCTGAGCAGACGGCCGGCGCTCACAGCCGCGTCCTTTCTCTCAGCAGCGCCTCGGCCACGGACAGGTCATAGATTTTTTCCGGTTTCCAGGAGGGATCCCGCTCCTGGAAGAGTCCGGCCGCCATGGCGATGACGTCCATGGTTATCCACCGGTGCTTCTCCCAGACCTCGGGGTGTTCCGCGTCCCACATGCGGAATTCCACGGAGCCGTCCGCGCCGCGGCGCACATACATGCGCACGGCCGGCAGGGACGGCCTGGGGAGATAGTACTTTCCTCTGCTGTCTTCCATGTCGAGACCTCAAGCTCCAGGGATGCCGGCGGCCGCGGAAGCCGGGAAGGCGCGGCCGTCAGGGGGCGTCTTTATAGCAGTTTGCGGCTGGATGGGCAAACGCCGGGGCGGAGGCGTCCCCCGGCGGGAGCAGCATCACCTGCCCCGTGGACGGGGGAGAAGGCGTGCGCGCCAGCGGGACTCTTTCCCCTTTCTCTCAAGGCCCGGGATGCCCGGCCGGAAAGGTGCCGCCCCTCGCGGGCATCGGGGGGGGGCTTCCGCGGCGAGGAAGCCCCCGCTCCGGAAAGGGAAAACTTCCGGAGGGCCGGGTCCGCCCCGGGAGAAGGGGGACTTCAGGCAGAGGCAAATCCCCGAAAAAAGCGGGGCGCGGGAGGAGGAAAGAGACCTTTTCGCCGGAGGCCTCACGTCACGGAGGCCGGCGGGGAGGGCTCTTCCGCCGGGTTTTCCGGACGGAAGGACAGGCTCCAGGCCTTCGGAAGCCTCCCGCGGGCGTTCACTCCCTCTCTTTCAGACGGAGCGCGATCTTTCCCCTGGCCCTGCAGGTCTTTCCGTAAAACGCCATCCCCC
>CAZFTQ010000051.1:0-16821 GCA_964522365.1 uncultured Desulfovibrio sp.
TTTCAAAGTAGGCGGTACCGGACAGAGATTCGGAGGCCACGGCGTCCAACTGCAGGCGGACACGCTGCACGGCTTCGAAAGTGTCTTCATTGCCAGAATTCATGCTGGCGCCGGTCTTGTTGCTGTGGCCGGCAAAATTCATGTGCTGACCGTAGTCAAAGCCCATGATCCACTGGCCCTTGGCCTTGAAATCAATGGCGTTGGCACCGGTGGACATTCCAAAAACCAGGCCCATCGCCAGGAGAAGTGTAGCAATCTTTTTCATGGTGTCCTTCTTGCTCCTCCCCTGAGAGGAGACAAGCATCTTCAACGACCCGTTATCATTGCTTAACTCCTTCCGAAGACTCACCAGAATTCAACTGCGGTTTTGGTGAATTTTCTCCGATGTCCGGCACGCTTGCAGCGGCGAGTCTCTGCCCCTTCGCAAGGGCGTGAGTATAGAACTGCGCCGTGGTGGCGAGGTTCCTGTGGCCAAGCTGGGCGGCCACCGAGGCGATGTCGGTGCCGTTGGAAAGCATTTCAGACGCGGCGATGTGCCTTATGGCATACAGGGGAATGCTCACGCCGGTCTTTTTGCAGGCCTTCCGCCAGTGATACAGAAGCGTGCAGTAAATCAGACGCTCGCCGTTGCTGCGCACCAGCACGTACTTCTGGCCGTTCCGGAATCTCTCCCGCGCTTCCGCAATGTACCATTCCGGGACGAAGACGGTCTTGTAGGACCGGGTCTTGGACATGAAGACGGTCGCGGTGTTTTCGCGCCAGTTGAAAACTGACCACTCCAAAGGATCGAGTTCCGATCTGCCCGGCCGCAGGCAAAGCGCCAGAATCGTCCTGACCGCCCACCGGGCGTAGTCCGGAAGCTCTCCGTAGACAACGGTGAGCTGTTCGAGGGTTCCGTTTCTGTGCCGCCTGCGGCCGTCACGCAGATTCCTGTACTTCGCCCACGGATTTTCCCGGAGAAGGTCCTCCGCGACGCACCAGTTCATGGCGGCTCTGAGCATGCCGACATAGCGGTTTACGGACGAAGGACAGTTGCCCGCCGCCAGAATGCCCTGCCGCAGCGACTCAAGGTCCCTGCGGTTGAGGCTGTACACGTATCTGTCGGCAATCTGCGAGGCATAGCCCCCAAGCAGAAACTTCATGCCGTAGACGGACTTCTCCGAGAGTTCCCTGTTCCGCATGTACACCAGAACAGCCTCTTTCAGCGTCAGGGTCTCACCCCCGCCGCTGTCCGCACGGACGCTGCTGTCAAACTCCTCCGCCAGTTCCAGTGTCGGGAACTGGCGCTGTCTCCATTTGCCGTTTTCCTTGTATTTTACCAGAAAGCCGCCTTTTTTCCGCCTGCAGACGCTCATAGGTTTTCCTCCTTGACTGTCGTGATTCCCGTAGGGAGGCAGACCGGCGGCGCCGGCTCCTCTTCAGCCGCACGCACCCCGGGTCCTGTCATCCTGTCATGGAGCCGCAGGGCGAATCCTCATGCCGGGTGCACTTCTGAGCGAAGGGAGGCGCGCTTCTCACCGATGCCTTCCAGCGACGCATTCAGGCAGAGGTTTTTTCCTCGTCGCTCCTGTATAGGCCAGACCGGCTGCCGGGACAACTCTTTCCGGGAGGCTCAGGCAGCCCTTCTTCCGGGAAAAGGCGCTTTCCGAAGGCTTCGCGCCTTTGTCCGGGACGGCGGGCCCCGCCGCGGCTTTCCCGGAAACGTCCGCCCTCCAGGCAGACGCCGCGCAGTCCCTGAGGGAATTCTTCCGGACGGAATGCCCGGACTTCTGCCGGCTTGTCAGGCACGTCCCGGACAGGACCCGTCTTTTGCATGCAATTTCAGCATGTTGCTCCGTCAGGCAAATCGGACTGGCAGAACGGGCCCCTTGTGTGGTAGCACAGGGCCATTCCACGAGCCCGGGAGGCAGCCATGGCCGATCTCAAACGCATGTACAGCACCATTGTCCAGGAAAGCTATCCTGACACCCTCACCCTCCAGCTGGGAGACCAGAAGCTGGTCTACCGCAAGCGCCAGTGGACCCTGGCCGGCGAAAAGAAGGGTCTCAGGTACGGGGAAAACCCCGACCAGCCGGCCGCTCTCTACGAGCTTGCCGAGGGACGTCTCAGCCTGGGCGGCCTCGTCTTCCGGGGCGCCGGGCAGGGCATCGTCTCCGCCCTCACCGAAGAGCAGATGCTCCAGGCCGGCAAGCATCCGGGCAAGACCAACCTCACGGACGTGGACAACGCCGCCAACATTCTCCAGTACCTCACCGAAAAGCCCGCCGCCCTCATCATCAAGCACAACAATCCCTGCGGGGCCGCCTGGTCCGACAAAGGCGTGGCCGACGCCCTCTCCAGGGCCTACTGGTGCGACCGCATCGCGGCCTTCGGGGGCGCCGTCACCGTGAACCGGCCCTTCACGAAGGAGGCGGCCGAGCTCGTGGCCGCGAGCTACTTTGAGGTGGTGGCGGCTCCCGCCTTTGAGGAAGGCTCGGTGGAGATTCTCAAGCGCCGCAAAAACCTCCGCATCATGGAACTGCCGGGCCTGGGACGCCTGGAGGAGCTCGCGGCCTCCCCCTGGCTCGACATCAAGTGCCTGGCGGACGGCGGCCTCGTGCTCCAGAAATCCTTCCAGAACAGAATTCTGAGCAACGACCTCTTCCTGCCGGCCCAGGCCGCCGACAGGGACGGCACCGTCTATCTGGCCCGCCGGCCCTCCAGGGCTGAGCTCGACGATCTGCGCTTCGCCTGGGCCGTGGAATCGGGCGTCACCTCCAATTCCGTCATCTTCGCCCGCGACGGCGCCACCACGGCCATCGGCACCGGCGAGCAGGACCGCGTGGGCTGCGTGGAGCTCGCCATCTACAAGGCCTACCGCAAGCACGAGGACATGCTGGCCTTCCGGGAACTGGGGCTCACCCTCTACGAGCTGAAGGAAAAGGCGAAAAGCGATCCCGCCCTGGCGGAAAAGCTGGCGGAGCTCGACGAAAGGACAAAAGCGGAGCACGGCGGCCTCACGGGCTCGGTGCTCATTTCCGACGGCTTCTTCCCCTTCCGGGACGGCGTGGACGTGGCCATGGCCGAAGGCGTCACGGCCATCGGCCAGCCCGGCGGCTCCCTGCGCGACTGGGAAGTGATCAAGGCCGTCAACGAGCACTCGCCCCAGGTGGCCATGGTCTTCACGGGCCAGCGTTCCTTCCGGCACTAGAACGGCGGTCATGGCGCCCTTCTCCCCGGCGGGCCCTGAAACGGGCCGTCTGCGTCTGCCGCGCCTGCTCGTCTCCTCGAGCTCGGGCGGCGGCGGCAAGACTCTCCTGAGCCTGGGCCTCGCCCGGGCGCTCAGGCGTCTGGGGCACGCCCTTCTTCCCCTCAAGAAGGGCCCGGACTACATCGACGCGGCCTGGCTCTCGGCCGCCGCGGGGCGCCCCGCCTCCAATCTGGATCCCTTCTTTCTGGACGCGAAAGGCCTGCGGGCCCAGCTCGCCCACGCCGCCGCGACGACCCTGACGGAAGAGGAGCAGCCCCGGGCCCTCGCCCTCATCGAGGGAAACCGCGGTCTCTACGACGGTCTCGACGTGGAGGGGACCTGCTCCACGGCCACCCTGGCCCGGGCCGTTCAGGCGCCCGTCATCCTCACCCTCAACGCCACCAAGATGACCCGCACGGCGGCGGCCCTTCTGCAGGGTCTCGTCCGCTTCGAGGAGGGGCTCTCCTTCGCGGGCGTGGTCCTCAACCGCACGGGGGGACCCAGACACGCGGCCTATCTGCGGCGTTCCATCGAACGCTACACGGACCTCAAGGTCCTGGGGGTGCTCCCGAGACTGGCGGAAAATCTTCTCCCCGAGCGCCACATGGGCATCGCCTCCTTCCTGGGCGACAGACTCTCGGAGACGGCCGAGCGCCGTCTGGAAAGGCTGGGAGACTTCATCGCCGAGAATGTGGACCTGGATCTGGCCGCCGAAGCCGCCCGGAAGGCCCCGGATCTGCCCGCGGCCTCCTTCTGGGCAAAGCCTCCGGTGAAGCTTCCGGACCCGCCCGTCATAGGCTATGTGCGGGACAGCTGCCTCTGGTTTTACTACCGGGAAAACCTGGAGGCCCTGGAGCGGGAGGGGGCGACGCTCGCGCGGCTCTCCTTCTTTGACGAGGCCCCCTGGCCGGAACTGGACGCCCTCTATCTGGGGGGCGGCTTTCCCGAGGACGCTCTGGAGGAGCTTGTCCGCTCGCCCCGGCTCGCCCAGCTTGCGGACCTCGCCCGGGGCGGCCTTCCGGTCTACGCCGAATGCGGCGGTCTCATGGTCCTCGCCCGCTCCCTCGTCCGGGAGGGACGGCGCTTCCCCATGGCCGGGGTGCTCCCCGTGGACATCGAAATCTGCCCGAGGCCCCAGGGCCTGGGCTATGTCCAGGGCACGGTGCGGAAGGAAACGCCCTTCTACCCGGAAGGACTCGAGCTCACGGGCCACGAATTCCACTATTCCCGCGCCCTGCCCGAGGGGCTCGTCCCCGCCGACGCCTGTCTCGGGCTGAGCAGGGGCAAGGGCCTGCGGGACGGGCTGGACGCCCTCGTGACGGGCAGGACATGGGGGTCCTACACCCACATTTTCGCGCCCGTTCTTCCCCGCTGGGCCGAGCGGCTCTGCGGACTCGCCCTGGAAGAGAAAAAACGCCGCCGCGCCTGAGCGCCCGGCGCGCGCCCTGACCTCTTCAGCCCGCGGCCCTGAGAAAGCGGAAAAGGGCCGCGCATGGAGAGCACGGCCCTTTTTTCGCGCACGGAAGAAAGCCTCCCCGCGCGCCCCTCGCCTTCCTTCGGGGGAAGGCGCCCTGACAAATCACTTTTTCCAGAGATACTTGTACTTGACGGAGATGCCGTCCGTGCGCTCCACGAGACGGGCCACCAGGTCGCGCAGGCTCTCGTCGGAAACCGTGCCCAGATCCTGCCCCAGAATCATGGGCAGGGTATTGTCGGCCTGGCTGTAGGCCCAGGTGACGGAGAAGACCGAGCCCACCGAGGGCCGCGAGGGAAATTCCGGAGCCGTCCGCACCAGGAGCAGAAGCTTCCCCTCGTCCTGCTCGCTGAGCCGGAAGAGATTGGAGGCGTTGAAACTTTCCTTGAGGGCCGTGCCGAGTCTCGCGCCGATGCTGTCCGTGCCCTCGCTCCGCACGCTCACGGCCGTGACCCGGACGTCCACGGCGGCGGGCTGGTTGGGCACGATGGAGGCCCCTTTCTCGGGCGCGGCCTGCGCCGGCAGGCAGAAAAGAAGGAGGCAGAGAGAAAGAAGAGCGAGCTGTTTCATGAAATCCTCCCGTCCGCGAGGGGCCTTTCCGCGCCCGCCCGCGGACAGCGCGGCGTCACTGCAGGATGAAAAGGAGCGGAAAAACCGCTCATCTGTCCGGAAAGTATAGCGGCTGGCCTGAGGGAATTCAACAGGAAGAAAAGCGCCCGCCGGGCGCCCGCCCTGCGCCCGGCAAATGGACGAACGGCCCGAAAGAGGCTACATACCAGGGAAACCCTCAAGGAGGACCCATGCAGCGAAGCCTTGTGAAAGCCCTGCTCAGCGCCGACGCCCCGTCGCCGGACGTGACGGTCTGCGGCTGGATCCGCACCCGCCGTGACGGCAAGGGCGTGACCTTTCTGGAACTCAACGACGGTTCCTGTCTGACCAACCTCCAGTGCATCGTGGACGCCGGCTCCCCCGCCGCCGAAGGCCTGGGCGGCCACGCCACGGGCGCGGCCGTGCGGGTCAGGGGCGAGCTTGTGGCCTCGCCCGGCAAGGGCCAGCGCTGGGAAGTGCGGGCCGGCGAAATCTCCGTCTTCGGGCCGGCCGATCCCGAGACCTACCCCCTCCAGAAAAAGCGTCATTCGGACGAATTTCTGCGCGGCATCGCCCATCTGCGGCCGCGGACCAACAAGTACTCCGCCGTCTTCCGCATCCGCTCCCAGGCCGCGGCCGCCATCCGCGCCTTTTTCCAGTCCGAGGGCTTCCACGAGGTTCACTGTCCCGTGCTCACGGGCTCCGACTGCGAGGGCGCGGGCGAGATGTTCCGGGTCACCACCCTGCCCCCGGGCGAGCGGGATCTCTCCAGGGACTTCTTCGGAAAGACCTGCCGCCTCACGGTCTCGGGCCAGCTGGAGGCAGAAGCTCTCGCCATGGGCCTCGGAAAGGTCTACTCCTTCGGACCCACCTTCCGGGCGGAAAACTCCAACACCCCCAGGCACGCCGCCGAGTTCATCATGGTGGAGCCCGAGATGGCCTTCGCCGATCTGGGCGACCTCATGGATCTGGCGGAAAACCTCGTCCACAGCGTGACGGACAGGGTGCTCACGGACTGCGAGGAGGACATCCGCCTCTTCGACCGCTTCGTGGAAAAGGGCCTCATCGACCGCCTGCGCGTCCTGGCGGACCAGCCCTTCGCCCGCATCAGCTACGCCGAGGCCATCGACATCCTCGGCGCGAGCGGCAGAGACTTCACCTACCCCGCCGTCTGGGGCACCGATCTCCAGACGGAACACGAGCGCTTCCTCGCCGAAGAACACTTCGGCAAGGCCACCATCGTCGTGAACTACCCCAAGGAAATCAAAGCCTTCTACATGCGCAACAACGACGACGGCGAAACCGTGGCTGCCATGGACGTGCTCGTCCCCCGCATCGGCGAGCTCATCGGCGGATCCCAGCGCGAGGAGCGCCCCGAGTTCCTCCGCCACCGCATTCTGGAGCTGGGCCAGCCCCTCTCCGAATACGACTGGTATCTCGACCTGCGCCGCTTCGGCACCAATCCCCACGCGGGCTTCGGTCTGGGCTTCGAGCGCCTCATCATGCTGCTCACGGGCGTGACCAACATCCGGGACGTGCTCCCCTTCCCCAGAACTCCGGGCTCTCTGGACTTCTGAAGACGCGGAGAGCCGCGGGCCCCCTTCTGAGAAACGAAAAAAGCGCGCCGGCCGGCCCCTTTTCCGGGGCTGACCGGCGCGTCTTTTCATTTTCTAAAAAGCTTCGTCCTTCTCAGGCGGGGCGCTCTCCCAGGGTCAGGCAGAGGAACTCGTCCGCCATGAGGGCGGCGCACATGGCGACTCTGGGCGCAAGCGGGGGAAATCTGTCGATGCCGCTTGTCCCGTCGCCCGCGAGGCTGAGCCTCCCGATGCGCCGGCAGGTGAGGGCCGGGCCGCCCCAGCCGGCGAGGCCGGAGCAGGCGATGACCCTTCTGCCGGCCCGCAGGGCCCCTTCCACGAAGAAGCGCTTGTTTTCCGGGCCGTCCATGGCCTCGATCCAGATTCCGCAGGGAGAGAGAAACTCCTCGAGATTTTCCGGGGTGATGCGCTCCTTCCGGAGGGTAAGGTCAAAGTCGTCCGAAAGGGCCCTGAGCCTTTCGGCCAGCGCGTCCGCCTTGAATTTCCCGAGATCCTCGGCGAAGTACTGCTGGCGGTTCAGGTTGGAGGGCTCCAGCCTGTCGTCGTCCACAAGGAGAAAGCGCCTCACTCCCGAGCGGGCGAGCAGGAGGACCACATTGGATCCGATGCCGCCGCAGCCAGCCACCCCCACGCGCACAGCCCCGAGCGTCTCCAGCTGTTCCGGCGTGAGGTAGCGCCGCAGGCCTTCACGGAAGGGGCTCAGCATGACGCGAGCCCCGGATTGCCGGCGGAAGGGTCTTCCCAGTCCTTGTAGACGATCTGCAGGCCCCTGGCCGCCAGATCCGCCGCCATGGCCGTCATGCTCCGTCTGTCGGTGATTTCGAACTGGGGCGGGGTTTCGGTGCCCTCCACATGGCCGCCCACGGCCGTGGAGACGCCGGCCGAGACGCGGTTGACGCAGATGTCCACCAGGTGGTTGCGCATGTCGGCGCTCTCCCTGGAGGAGCAGGTGATGCTCACCCGGGGCAGGAAGAGACGCAGGGCCGTCACATACTGGACGAAGCGGCGGTCGTCGAGCTCGTGGGGGATGGCGAAGCTTCCCTCGTGGGCGCAGATGCGGGGGATGCTCGCGCAGATGTCCGTGCCCGGGAAGCGGCGCTGCAGCCACCAGGCGTGCATGCCTGTGGCGAAGCCGTCGTGCTCGAGACGGTCCAGGCCCAGGAGGGCGCCCACGCCCAGAGAGCGCATGCCGGCCCGGCCCGCCCGCTCGGGGGCCTCCAGACGCCAGGAGTAGACGCTCTTGGGGCCCGCCGGGTGCAGCCAGGCGTAGAGCTCGGGATAATAGGTCTCCTGGAACATGGTCATGTTGTTGACCCCGGCCTCCACCATGAGGCGGTAGTCCTCTTCGGAGAGGGCGTAGACCTCGATGCCGATGGAGGCGAAATGGGGTTTTATGCGCCGGATGACCTCGGCGATGTATTCGGGCGAGGAGAGCCGGGGCGCCTCGCCCGTGAGGACGAGGATGTCCTCGAAGCCCTCGGCCCGGATGGCCAGGGCCTCGGCCACGGCCTGATCCACGCTGAGATGCTTCCTGGGGTGGTGGTTGTTGACATTGAAGCCGCAGTAGCGGCAGTGGTTGGTGCACACGTCCGAGATGTAGAGGGGCGTGAAGACATTGACGGCGTAGCCGAAATAGCGCCGGGTCACCTCCCGGGCCTTCTGGGCCATGTCTTCCAGAAAGGGCTCGGCCGCGGGCGAAAGAAGGGCCAGAAAGTCCCTGGGGGCGAGTTCCTCGGCCGCGAGGGCGCGGCGGACGTCCTCGGCCGTCATGGCCGCGCAGTCCCTTTCGCGCTCCTCCCGGTCAAGAGCCAGCCAGAACTCCTGAAATGTGCTCATCTTCCCCTCCTCTAGCGCAGAAAGCCCGTGAGGGGCGAGGAGGCTCTGGCGCCTTCGGCCTGGCTCAGGCCCCGTCCGAGGCCCGCCAGGAAGGCGTTTCTGCCGGCCCGCACGGCCTCCCCGAAGGCCTTCGCCATGCGCACGGCGTCGGCGGAGGAGGCGATGCCCGTGTTGACGAGACAGGCGTCCGCGCCCATTTCCATGGCCTCGCAGGCTTCGGAGGGGCGGCCGATGCCCGCGTCCACGATGACGGGCACCGTCATCTCGTCGATGAGGACGGCGATCATTTCCTTTGTGCGCAGGCCGCGGTTGGACCCGATGGGGGATCCTAAGGGCATGACGCAGCAGGCGCCGGCGGAGACGCAGTCTCTTGCCACATAGAGGTCGGGGTTGATGTAGGGGAAGACCTGAAAGCCTTCCTGAACGAGCTTTTCCGTGGCTTTCGCCGTGCCGTAGCCGTCGGGGAGGAGACGGCGGCCGTCGCTGATGACCTCAATCTTGATCCAGTTTCCGCAGCCGGCCGCCCGGGCCAGACGCGCCAGGCGCACGGCCTCGTCGGCCGTGCGGGCGCCCGAGGTGTTGGGCAGAAGGCGCATGCCCTCGGGGATATGGCCCATGATGCCCCGGCCCGCGCTGTCCACCCGGCGCATGGCCACGGTGATGACCTGGGCTCCCGAGGCCTCGGCCACCGCCGGAATGATGTCGTCCGAGCGGTATTTGCCGGAGCCGATGAAGAGGCGGCTTGCGAGCTCGCAGCCGCCGATGACAAAGCGATCTTCCATGTGCGTTTCTCCGGCGCCCCGGGACGGGAAACCCGCGTCCCCGGGGCGCTTCCTGCGGGACTGAAAACCTGTGCGAAAGGACGGGAGGCCTTCCTAGCCTCCGCCCACAAACCGGACCAGCTCCACGCTGTCGCCCTCGCTGACTTCCGTCCGGGCAAGGTCTTCGGCGGGCACAATCTCGAGATTGCGCTCCGCCACCACCCGGGCGGGGTCGGCGCCCGTCCGCTCGATGAGATCCCGGACGGTGGTGCCGGCGGGGACGCTTGTCTCCTGACCGTTGAGGACGATGCGGCATTGCCGTGTTTCTTCCATGGCGCGCTCCTCCTGCTCGCGGGGATAAAAAAAACCGCCTTCCGGTACCAGGTCTTTCCGGAATGCGGCCGTTCCCTGCGCTTCGCGCGAGGCCCTGTCTCAGTCCGGCTTTCCCTACGGCAGCATTGTCTGCATCAGGTACCGGAACGATTCGCTTTGAACCGTTCCCGGGGTCAGGGCTCTCGCCCTTTCTCAGCCGGACCGTCCGGCTCCCCCAGCCAGTTTCGCCTTGTAGCACCCGGGGCCCCCGGGCACAAGGGCAAAGCCCCGAAAAAATGAGGGCTTGTCTCTTTTTTTTCCCCGGCCTGCGAAGCCTTCCCGAAACCTCTTTCCCTCCCGGCGAAAAACGCTTTTCCCCGGGCGGATCTTCCTTTCTCAGGCCGGGGAGCTTCCGGGAAGGGCCTTCCGTTTCCCGGAACGGCCGCGTCCGGGTCTGCTAGCCGGCCTTCCTTCCGCGGCGCAGGAAGCGGCGCTTCAGCTCGAAGACCTCCTGGCGCGAGAAGCCCAGCACCGCCGGGCAGAGGAGGACCAGGGCGAGCACGAGTCCCGAATAGAGGACGCCCGAGCAGAAGAAGCGCGGGATGGACCGGATCTCGCCCAGGCCCAGGAGCATGGTGCCCTCCCGGCAGAGCAGGGCGAGGCACAGAAGAAGGGCCAGGCTCCAGATCTGGTGGCGCACATTCTTCCAGAAGGAGAGGGGCACGAAGCGCGAGGCGAGCCAGAGGTAGAGGTTCACCGTGAGCATCTGGACGATGACGGTCTTGGCGGCGAGGCCCACGGCCCCCAGGCCGAAGCCGAAGAGATCCGGGGGCGCGAGGAGGAGCCAGGCCGTGCCGAGGCCGTAGACGAACTCGCAGAGCTGCATGTTGCGCAGGGTGCGGGTGCGGCCGGCCGCGTGGAAGATGGAGCTCGCGAGCTGTCCGTAGCCCTGGTGCAGGGGGTAGAGGGCCATGATCTGCACGGGCAGGATGGCCGCGGCGAACTCGGCGCCGCCGAAGATCTGGACGAGGGCCGGGGACTCGGCCAGGGTGAAGCAGGAGAAGTAGGCCGCGACCACATAGAGCAGCGGCGCGAAGCGGTCCACCAGGCGGCCCATGGCCCCGAGGTCCTTCTTTCCCCAGGCGATGGAAAGCTCCCGCCAGAGCAGGGGGGTCATGGCCGAGACGAAGAGGAAGCAGGCCTGACAGACCTTCTGGGAGAGGGCGAAAAAGCCCTGTTCGGTGGAGCCGTTGAACCACTGCAGCAGCCAGCGCTCCGCCGTGAGCATGCAGAAGGCCACCAGGGACTGCACGAAGAGCGGGTTTGAGTAGTCGAAGAATTCCCGCACATAGCCCCGGAAGCGCTCTCCGGAAAGCGACCAGGAGAGCCTGCCTCCGCCTTCCCAGGAGCCCTGGCCGGCCCGCACCGTGACAATCCAGTAGCCCAGGGCGGTGGCCCCCAGCATGAGGTACTGCTGGGCGAAGAGGGTGCCGATGCTGAGGAAGTCGGCCACGAAGAGGAGGGCGAGCACCCCCACGGCGAGGAGGGAGACCGTGCTGCGCACGAGCTCCGAGGGGACCGTGGCGCCGATGGCGTCGTTGGTGGAGCGCAGGACCCGGCCCCACCAGGTGAGAAAGGCCCAGAAGGCGGCGAAGGGGGTGAGCCAGAGGGGCACGTCCGGCATGAGGAGGCCGCCCGCCGCGGGCACGCCCCAGAGGAAGAGGGCCACGGAGAGGCTGATGGCCAGGATGAGGGCGCTCACCCGGGCGTAGAAGGCGATGAGCCCGCTCTCGGTCTGCCGGCGGGACAGGGAATTGTAGAGACAGGTGCTCGTCCCCATGTCCAGGAAGCCGAAGAGCTTGGTGAAGAAGTCCGTGGCGAAGCTGTATTCGCCGTAGAGTCTCGGTCCCAGGGCGCGGGGAAGGATGGCCTCCATGGCCAGGTAGACCGGCACGGAAGCGACATTCGCCAGCAGCTTGAAAAGATAGCGGCGCGCGAGCGTTGGCGTTTTCCCTTGCATTATTTCCGCAGTCTATCCCCTTTCCGCCGTCCGCTCAAGGAAAAAGCCGTCCCGTCTCTCTTCCCGGGGCAGAGGCCCGGAGGAAAGCCTCCTCCCGGGCCCGGCCGCGCCGGGGGAATAAGGAGAAAGACCGGCGCCCGCCGGAGGCCCCTAGAAAGCGCGGAGGCAGTGCGAAAGCGGGCGGAAGCCCTGCCGGATCCCGCGGGAAATTTGATCTTTTCCGTGGCTTGTGGCATTTTCGGGCCGCTCCGGCGGGGGAACGCGCCTTTTTTCTTCCGGTTTTTCGAGCTCTGAGGCCGGGCCCCGTCCCCCTCGCGCGATCTCTTCTCTCCGGAGAGTCTTTTTTCTCTCACGCCCTTTCCCTTCCGCCCGCGGCCCCGGCGAAACGCCCGCCCGGCGGATCGCGCGCAAGCCGCCCCGGACCCGGGGCGCCATGGACAGACAGACAATGGACGACAGACAAAGCTCCCTCATGAAACGCGGTCTCGAAAAAGCGCCGCACAGATCTCTGCTCTACGCTCTGGGTCTCACCAGGGAAGAAATGGAACGGCCCCTGGTGGGCGTGGTGAACTCGGCCAGCGAAATCGTTCCCGGCCACATGCACCTGGACCGCCTGGCGGAAGCCGTCAAGGCCGGCGTCCGCATGGCCGGCGGCACCCCGCTGGAGTTCCCGGCCATCGCCGTCTGCGACGGCATCGCCATGAACCACGAGGGCATGCGCTTCTCCCTGCCGTCCAGAGAGTACATCGCCGACTCCTGCGAACTGATGGCCCGGGCCCACGCCTTTGACGCCCTGGTCTTCATTCCCAACTGCGACAAGTGCGTGCCCGGCATGCTCATGGCCATGATGCGCCTCAACATCCCCTCCGTCCTGGTCTCCGGCGGACCCATGCTGCCGGGCAGCGTGGGCCCCCACAAGAAGGCGGACCTCATTTCCGTCTTCGAAGCCGTGGGCGGCGTGCGCGCGGGCAAGGTCTCCGAGGAGGAACTCCTGGCCATGGAGGAGCACGCCTGTCCGGGCTGCGGATCCTGCGCCGGCATGTTCACGGCCAACTCCATGAACTGCCTCGCCGAGACCATCGGCGTGGCCCTGCCCGGCAACGGCACCGTCCCCGCAGCCTACTCGGCCCGCCTGCGCCTGGCCAAGCAGGCCGGCATGAAGGTCATGGAGCTGCTCAGAAGAAACATCCGGCCCCTGGACATCGTCACCCAGGAAAGCGTGAGCAACGCCATCACCGTGGACATGGCGCTCGGCTGCTCCACCAACACCGTGCTCCATCTGCCCGCCATCTTCGGGGAAGCCCATCTGAAGATTTCCCTGGACGTCTTCGACGAGATAAGCCGCAGAACCCCCAATCTCTGCCACCTCTCCCCGGCGGGCAGCCACTACATGACCGACCTCAACCTGGCGGGCGGCATCCCCGCCGTCATGGCGGAACTCGCGGGCGCGGGCCTCATCAACACGGGCTGTCTGACGGCCACCGGCAAAACCGTGGCTGAAAACCTCAAGGATCTCCATGCCCGGGTCCTCAACCCCGAGGTCATCCGGCCTCTGGACAATCCCTACAGCAGGGACGGCGGCATCGCCATTCTGCGCGGCAACATCGCGCCCGAGGGCGCCGTGGTGAAAAAGTCCGCCGTGGCCGAGGAGATGCTCTGCCGCGATGTGCGCGCCAGAGTCTTCAACGGCGAAGCCGGCGCCATGAAGGCCATTCTGGACGGCGAAATCAAGCCGAACGACGCCGTGGTCATCCTCTACGAAGGCCCCCGCGGCGGCCCCGGCATGCGGGAAATGCTCTCCGCCACGGCCGCCATCACCGGCATGGGCCTGGGCAGGGACGTGGCCCTGCTCACCGACGGCCGCTTCTCGGGCGGCACCAACGGCGCGGCCATCGGCCACATCTCGCCGGAAGCCGCCGACGGCGGCCCCATCGGCCTCGTGCGCGACGGCGACACCATCCACATCGACATCCCGGGCCGCCGCCTGGAGCTCATGGTGGACGAGGAAACCCTCGCCGCCCGCAGAGCCGAAGGCGTGAAGCCCGCCCCGAAGAGCCCCTACGGCATCCTGCGCCGCTACGCGGCCCAGGTGACCTCCGCCGCCACCGGCGCCCGCTACCGCGAGGTGTAGGAAACGGGAGTCTTCCTTCCGGGAAGACCTGAGCGGAAGACGAAAAAACAGGAAAAGGACGGCCCCTCTGCACGGGCGGCCGTCCTTTTTTACGTCTTTTTGCGCTTTTTCCGAGACGCCGGACCTACCTGGCGTTTTCCCGGAGCACTTCCAGCATGGTGCGGCCCGGAGAGAGGAGGCAGGCGTCGATGAAGGCCTGGAGATCCTCGTCCGTGTTGAGAATGCTTCTGGTCGTGTTCTGGGCCTTGCGGTTGTAGGCGTCGAGCCAGATGATGAAGCCGCTGGCGTCTTCCTGATTCATGGCGTAGTCGGCGCAGGTGGCCGTCTTGGCGTGCCAGTTGCCCTGGGGCACGGCGGAGATGCCGCGCACCCGCTGCCAGATGGAGAGCACCGTGTCGGAGGGTCTTTTCTCGCACCAGAGAAAGGCCTGACCCAGGAGAATGGAGATGGTGTCCGAGGAGGCCACGTCCATGTCCAGGGCCGCCGAGGCGTAGCCGTCTATCTGCAGGCCTTCAAAGAGCGGGGGCTGACCCCCCAGCGCCGCCTCGCTGGAAATGAACTCCGCGCAGAGGTAGGTGGCGGGATCGATTTTTTCGTTGTCCGCCAGCGCGAGAGAGGGCAGGCAGACCAGGAAGAGTGCGGCCAGGATGGGTTTGTGGAGCATCTGCTGGCGTATTTCCGCGAAACCCATGCGGGGCTCTCGCGGCCTCCGTTTTTGCGCGGCGGGGTGCCGGCGGGTCCGTCCGGGGCGGAGCCCCGCACCCCCGGCGGCCTCATTCAAAACGGCCGGCGCCGGTGATGACGACGGTGTCCACGGGCATGTTTTCGTGGATGCCCTCGACCTTTGTCCGAATCTTGGCGATTTTGTCAACCGTGTCCATGCCTTCGACCACCTTGCCGAAGACGGCGTAGCCCCAGCCCTGCACGGTGGGCGCCGTGTGGTCCAGGAACTCGTTGTCGACCAGGTTGATGAAGAACTGGGCCGTGGCGCTGTCCGGCACCGCGGTGCGGGCCATGGCCAGGGTGCCCCGGACGTTGGAAAGACCGTTGTCCGCCTCGTTCTTCACGGGCGGTCTGGTCTTCTTCTCCTCCCGGCGCACGGTGTAGCCGCCGCCCTGGATCATGAAGCCCTGAATGACCCGGTGAAAGATGGTATTCTTGTAAAAGCCGCTGTCTACGTAGTCCAGAAAGTTGGCCACGGTCAGGGGCGCCTTGTCCTGGAAAAGCTCCACCAGGATGTCGCCGGACGTGGTCTCCAGAAGGACCATGGGATTAGCCGCCATGTGGATCTCCTTTTCCCCGGCCCCGCGGGCCGGGTCTTCCCGGGGAGACGGCGCGGAAGTTCCCTGCGCCGCGCCTCCGCTTTCGGGGAAAAATACAGCCTGCGCAGTGTACAGGATGCCGCCCGCCTTGACAATACGGGCGTCCCCGCATTCAATGGAGAAGTCCCGCATCCTTATTTTCCCGCTCAGCCCTCCCCTTTCAGGCCTTTCCATGCCCGACCCGACGGATCCTCTCCTCTGCCTCGCCGATCTGCGGCGCGCCCTCTACGCCTGGTTTGACGCGAACAGGCGCGATCTGCCCTGGCGCCGGACATACTCGCCCTACCATGTCTGGATTTCGGAGATCATGCTCCAGCAGACGCGGATGGATCGGGGCGTGACCTTCTTTCAGGCCTGGATGGAGCGCTTTCCGGACATCGAAAGTCTCGCGAAAGCCTCCGAAGAGGAGGTTCTCAAGGCCTGGGAGGGCCTCGGCTACTACCAGCGGGCCCGCAACATCCTGAAAAGCGCCCGCCGCATCATGACCGACCTCAGGGGCCGCTTCCCCTCGACCGCCGCGGAGATACGGCGTCTGCCGGGGGTCGGCCCCTACACGGCCGCCGCCGTGGCGAGCATCGCCTTCGGGGAGGACGCGGTCTGCGTTGACGCCAATGTGGAGCGGGTGGTCTCAAGGCTCTTCGATGTCGCGCTCCCCGCGCGGGAAAAGCCGGGCCGGGCCCGTCTGGAAGAGCTCGCGGGGATCCTCCTCCCCGAAGGCCAGGCCCGCCTCCACAACCAGGCCATGATGGAGCTGGGAGCCCTGGTCTGCGGGAAAAGCCCCCGCTGCGCCCTCTGCCCCCTCGCATCCTGGTGCCTCGCGGAAAAGCGCGGCACCGTGGCCCTGCGCCCGGTGCTGCCCCCCAGGCCCGGCCGGGTGGCCGTCACCCTCGCCTCGGGGCTTCTGACGCTGGGATCCCGCGTCTATGTGCAGAGAAGGCTCGCCGACGACGTGTGGGGCGGGCTCTGGGAATTTCCCGGCGGCTGCGCGGAAGAGGGCGAGAACCCCGGAGAGGCCGTCGTCAGGGAACTCCGGGAGGAGACGGGCTTTGAGGTGGAGCCCGTGCGCTTTCTGGGAAGCGTCCGGCACTCCTACACGAAGTACGATGTGACCCTGGCCGCCTTCGCCCTGCGCTTCCGGGACGGCAGGGAGCCTGAAAACAGGGACGAGGGGCCTGAGCCGCCCGCCCTGGCTGCCGCCGACGCCTGGCGCTGGGCGGATCTCGCGGAAGTGGAGGCCCTGCCCATGCCCTCGGCCCAGCGCAGGCTCGCCCGGACCCTGCGCTTTGAAAAGGGCCGCCTCCTCTCCTCCCTGACGGAAGAGGAAGGCGCAAAAAGGATCCTCCCCCTGCCGGGCCTCGCGGACGGAAACTGACACAGGCGCGCCCCGGGGGAAAAAGGATCCAGGGGGCCTTGAGGCGGAAGAAGGCCGGGGCCCGCCCCGGGACCTCGAAACCCCTGCAGAAAAACAGTCTGAAACCCGGCCTTTCCGGGCAGGAAAAAAACGCAGGGACAGCCGTCCTTTCCCTGCCTCACGCCGAGCGGACCCCGGACGA
>CAZFTQ010000052.1:0-16654 GCA_964522365.1 uncultured Desulfovibrio sp.
ATTCCCGGCGCCGTGTCGCTGAATACTCGCCGCCAATATCGCATGTCTGAGCCTTCCGGGCAAGACGTGCTGCCCCTTCGAAGAGATCGCCGGTCAGGCAGCGCCCGCGGCAGCCCGGCGCCCCGGGCATCTCCCGCCATGCGGTCTGTCCGGCAGGAGACCCGGGCCGCCCGGCCGGGCGGGACGGGGAATCCCTACTCCGCCAGTCTTCCGCGGATGGTCTCCATGGGCAGGGCATGCAGGCGGGTCAGGCGCCAGAGATAGCAGAGAGCGCAGCTCGCGAGGGCCATGATATAGCCGATCCAGAAGCCCGCTGCGCCCATGGCGGGCACCACGAGATCCGTTCTGCCCAGAATCCAGCCGCCTCCGAGGCCCAGGAAACCGTAGGAGACGAGGCAGACGGCGGAGATGATGCGGGTGTCGTTGTAGCCGCGCAGAGCCCCGCAGCTGATGGCCTGCAGGGCGTCCGCTATCTGGTAGAGGCCGCAGTAGAACATGAGCCCCAGGGCGGGGCCGATCACCCCGGGATCCGAGCTGTAGAGGGCCACGATGCTTTCCCGGAAAAGGACCGTGCAGGCGAGGCTCGCGAGGCCCGTGAGACAGCCGAGCACCAGAGCCGTATGGGCAGCCGATCGGGCCCGCAGGCGCCTGCCCGCCCCCAGATGCTGGCCCACCCGGATGGTTACGGTCATGCCGATGGAAAGGGGAATGGCGAAGATGATGCCCCCGTAATTGATGGTGATCTGGTGGGCGGCCACCGTGTCCGTGCCCAGAGGGGCCAGCAGCAGGGCCGTCAGGGCGAAAAGCGAGCACTCGACGCAGAGCGCCACGGCGTTGGGCAGACCTACGCGGACGATGCGGGTGAGAAGCGGCAGGTCCAGCAGAGGCGGAAGGCCCTGGCCCGGCACGGGCTGACGGGGCCGCAGAACGGAAAAGCGCCCCAGTTTCCTGTCCCTGTGAAGAAAGAAGAGCATGCTCAGGCACATGGCCCAGTAGCAGATGGAAGTGGCGACCCCGCAGCCGGCGCCTCCCATTTCAGGCATGCCCAGACGGCCGTAGATGAAGATCCAGTTGCAGGGGATGTTGAGCAGAAGGCAGAAGAGGCCGATGATCATGGCGGGCCGCGTGCGCCCGAAGCCCTCCAGGAAGGATCTGAGGCTGATGAAGAAGAAAAAGCCCGGGAGGCCCGGCAGAAGGGCCAGCATGTAGCCGCGGGCCACCTCGGCCACCTCCTCCTCCAGACCGAAAAGGTCCAGACGGGCGGAGATGAAAAAAAGCAGAACCGTGAGCAGAAGGCTCAGGAGGACCGAGAGCGCCATGCCCTGCCGCAGCAGATGGGCCGAGCGCTCGGGCTTTTTGGCTCCCGCGAGCTGGGCGCTCATGGCCGGCAGCGCGTGCAGACAGCCCACGGCGAAGAGAACGGCCGGCACCCAGACGGAGCCCGCCACGGCCACGCCGGCCAGCGCGCCCGCGCTGTAGCGTCCGGTCATGACCGTGTCCACGAAGGTCATGCCGATCTGGGAGAGCTGGGCCACCAGAATGGGCAGGCCAAGTCTGGCGAGCTCTCTGCCTTCGGCAAGGGAAAGAACAAGGGGCATCAAAACTCCAGTGAAAAAAAGAAAGGAAAGGGGCTTTTTCCCGCAGGAAAGGCCCCGGAAACGGGAGAAAGGGAAGGAAAGGGAGAGACGGGGAGAAGGCCGCCGGGAGGAGACTTCCGGCCTTCCGGGAGCGGGGGCAGGCATTGCCAGAGGGGCCCCGCCCGGTCTACCATGCTTTTCGCGCAACGAGGGCGCGGGCGGGCTTTTCAGGGGCCCTTCCCCGCGAAAAACACGACGAGGCCTCCGCCATGTTCACCGTCAAGGCCGACAAGGCCATCCTGCACGATCTCGCCGCCATGCTGGCGGACGAGGAGCCCGGCTCCTGTCTCCGCATCAAGGAATTCAACCTGGGCGGCGGCTGACATGTCCAGAAGGTGCTCGGTCCGGGCATCGACATCATGGACGAAGAGGAGGACGAAATGGCCGTGGTGGAGGGCGTGCCCTTCATCGCCGACCGCACCGTCATCTCCGCCCACGGCGACACATTCACTCTGACCATTGAAAAGGGCCGGCTGCGCGTCAGGGGCAGACCCCTTGTCACGGCGCGCGACATCCCCTCCTGCTGAGACGCCCTTCTCCAGGGACCGCGCGGCGTCCGGACCCCGAAAGGTCCGGACGCCGCCCTTTTTGTCTCTCCGAAAAAAAGTCAGACTTTTCCGGGCTACTGCAGAAGGCGCAGGAGCTCTTCCTCGGTGAGGGAGCTCACGCCCGTCTCCGTGCCTTCCAGGAATTCCGCGGCGAGTTCCCGCTTGACGGCGTGGAGGGCCAGAATCTTTTCCTCCACGCTCGCGGCCTGCACCAGACGGTAGATGGTCACGGGCCGCTTCTGGCCGATGCGGTGGGCGCGGTCCGAGGCCTGATCCTCCACGGCCGGATTCCACCAGGGATCCAGGTGGATGACATAGTCCGCGGCCGTCAGGTTGATGCCCGTGCCGCCGGCCTTGAGGGAGAGAAGAAAGACGTCGCCCTGGCCCTGCTGGAAGGCCGCCACGCGCCTGCGGCGCTCCGCCTCGGGGGTGGATCCGTCCAGATACTGGAAGCCGATGCGCCGCTCCGTGAGGGCCTCGCGGATCTGGGCCAGATAGCTCGTGAACTGGCTGAAGGCCAGCACCTTGTGGCCGCCCGCGATGAGATCCTGGACGGTTTCCAGAAACTGCAGGGTCTTGGAGCTCTCCTTTTCCATGGCGAGCATGTCCGGATCGGCGAGTCCCGGATGGCAGCAGGCCCGGCGCAGCCGGGTGAGCTCGGCGAGAATTTCGAAGCGCTTCTTTCCGCCGCCCGACTGGGAGGCCGCGATCTTTTCCAGGGCCCCGCGGCGCAGGCTCTCGTAAAAGGCGAGTTCCTTTTCGCTCGGCTCCACCACGATGGTCTGCTCGGTCTTGGCCGGCAGCTCGTCCAGCACCGCGGCCTTGAGGCGGCGCAGCAGGAAGGGCCGCACCACGGCCCTGAGGGCCCTGGAGGCCCGGGTGCCCGCGGAGACGGAGCCGTAGCGGCGGCTGAAGGACTCCCAGGTTCCCAGAAGCCCGGGATTGATGATGCTGAAAAGACTCCAGAGATCGTCGATGCGGTTTTCGATGGGCGTGCCCGTGAGGGCCAGCCGGAAGTCCGCTTCCAGACGCTTCGCCGCCTTGGCGCGGCTCGTGGCCGCGTTCTTCAGGGCCTGGGCCTCGTCGAAGACGATCATGGCCCAGCGCCTGGAGGCGAGTTCCTCCTGCACATTGACGAGCAGGCCGTAGCCCACGATGAGCACGTCCCCCTCCGCGAGAGCCGCCACGGTCTCGCTTCTGCTCTGGGTTCCCAGACGCTTCGCCGAGAGGGAGGGGGCGAAGCGGGCGATTTCCGACTCCCAGTTGGCGCAGACCGAGGTGGGCGCCACCACGAGGCAGGGCCCCTTGGCCGCCTGGTTCAGGAGCACGGCGATGGCCTGGAGGGTCTTGCCGAGGCCCATGTCGTCCGCGAGGCAGGCGCCCACGCCCCAGATGGCCAGACGCTGGAGCCATTCGTAGCCCTCGCGCTGGTATTCCCGCAGATCCGCGTGGAGAAGGGCCGGCACCTCGGGCGTGGCCGCGAAGGCCTCCCGCATGCGGGCGACGGAATGCTCCCAGGCCTCGTCGGCCTGCACATCCATGTCGCCCAGAGCCTGCTCCACGGCGGCGGAGGCCAGGGAATTGATCAGGAACTGGCCCTTCTTCCCTTCCATGCCCACCATCTTGAGGCTGGCGAGACGGCGCCTGAGCTCGGCCGTGAGGGCCACATACTCGCCGTCGCCCAGACAGACGAAACGGCTTCCCTGGAGGGCCCGGAGCAGCTCCGTCAGGGAGACCAGATGCTCCTCGTCCAGACGCACCTCGCCCGAGACCCCGAACCAGTCCCCGGCGGCGGCGCCGATGCTGACGCTGACGCTGTCCAGGTCGAGACTGGCTCCCAGACGGATTTTCTGGCCCTTGGGCCACTCCACGCTGTGGGGCACCCCGCAGTCGCGCAGCTCCTCGAGGAGGCTCAGCAGCTCTTCGGCGTCGCCCGTGTTCCAGTGCCGGTCCTCGAGGCCCCCGGCGAGGACCGGACAGGCCGCGAGAAGCTTTTCCAGGGCCGCCCGCTCGGCGTCAAAGTCCCGGACGGCGCGCAGGGTGCGGGTGACGCCCGCTTCCCCGTCCGCCTGGACGGTGGCGAGCGGCGAGAGACTCCCCTCGCCCACCGGGAAGAAGGCCGTGCCGGGCCTGCCGAAGGGCCGCACGCCCGTGACCACCCCGAAGCCCGCCGCGTCCTGCTCCATCTGGAGCACGGGGGTGGGATCGGCCTCCACCCGCTCGGCGGCGATGCCGCGGGTGGTCATGTCGATGTTCAGGTCCGACCGGGTGAGCTCGAGGACCCTGGGCAGGGCTTCCCTGGGAAAGACCAGACCCTGGCCGATGACCCTGGCGATCTGCCGCTCGCGTTCGGAGAGCTTGAAATACTCGATGACCCCGGGCTCGGGCCGGGAAAAGACCGTGCCGCCGATGACGGCGCTGTCCTTCGCCTGGCTCCCGAAGCTCAGCTCGTAGCCGTCGGTCCCCTCCCGCACGCTGTAGCGGGGCGAGCCCTTTCTGAAGGTGACGGGCTTCTTTTTCTTCCCTTCCCCTTCGAAGACGAGCTCGCAGCCCTCCAGAGCCTCGCAGCAGGTGGAGAGCCGGAGAGAGGCGGAACTCCGCCAGGAGGGCGTGGCGTCGATGTAGGAGATGATTTTCCTGTCCTGGGAGCTCAGCCAGCCGAGATCGCCCGATTCCTCCTGCAGACGGGCGAGGGATCGCTCCCGGCCGGCGGACCAGCCCGCCTTGCCCTTGACCTGGAGGTAGGGGGACACCCTGTTGTCTTTCAGATTGATCACCCAGACGAGACGCTGCTGGCGCCCCTCCCACTCTTCCCGGCTGCTCAGGGCGAGATCTTCCAGGGCTCTCAGGCGCAGGGCCCATTCCGGCATGTCCTCCACGAGCCTGTCCAGACGGAACCTGGGGGAGCATCCCCGGGGACGGATCCAGGCCTCGGCGTCGGGGAGATCCGGCATGGCCGCCAGAAGATCCGCGAAGGCCCTGGCCAGCAGGGGAAAGTCCCGGCAGCGCCCGTGCCAGCTTCTGAGCGCCGGGGCGTCGTCCTTGCCCATGCCGCAGCGCTGGCGGGCTCTGTAGTGGAGCAGGGCCGAGAGATAGTTCCCGTCGAGGAGGCGCTCCGAGTCGTCCCCCTCCTCGAGGATCCGCACGGCTTTGTCGCGGTCGCTGCCGCGCAGGGCGTCCAGCGCCCCCAGGGCCCTGAAGCCCGGGGTGCCGAAGCTGAAGGGATCCGTCCAGGTGTAGACGGAGTCGAGCGCGGCCTCCAGGGCGCCGCGCATGGTTCTGAGATCCCGCTGGCTCCCGTAGAGGAAGCGGGCCAGATTGATCCAGAGGCCGGGAATCCAGCCGATCTGCAGGGTGCGCACCCCGAGCTCCTGCCGGAGGATGGCTTCTGCCTGGACAAACCATCCCGGCGCCTCGGACGCTTCGGCGAAGAGGTCCATGGCGCCCATGAGCAGAGCCGCGCCGGAGCTCGTCGCCTGGCCGTCCCTGATGAGGAGGTCCAGGCGCGCCCGCGCATCCTCTTCCCGGCCGGCCCAGAAGAGGAGCGAGCAGAGACTCTCCGTCCGCAGCAGGGGGGCCTGCAGGCGGCCCTCGCAGAAGATCTTCCAGGCGGAAGGGAGCAGGGGATGGAAAAAGCCCTCGTAGAAGAAGAGATCGCAGAGATCGGCGAAGACGACCCCCTGGAGCCAGGAGCTGCGGCCGGAAAACCAGGCTTCGTCGGGCTGCGAAAAGCGCAGATGGCGGCGCCGCGCGCGGTCCGCGGTCCTCCCTCTGTCCTTCCCGGCAAGCTCCTTGAAGACGCTTTCGCTGTTGCGGTAGAGGGCGAGAACCTCCGCCATGGCCCGGCCGTCCGGGGTCCCGAGAAAGACGGGATCCACGCTCAGGCTGTTGAGAAAGAGCCGCAGATCCTGATTCACCGACGCTTCCTTCGTCAGAGCGAAGCGCTTCTCGGGAAACATGACTCTCCGTCCGGACTCGAGATAGATTTTTTCCCTGCCCTGAGCGGGATCGCGGAAGCTCTGCGCGTCGAGGGGGACGTAGAAATACCTGGGCATCAGGCCCAGCTGGCGGAGAGATTCCAGGAGAGGTCTGTCGTTGTCGTCCTCGGGCGCGAGAAGCGCGTCCAGCATGAGAAAGAGACGGCGGCGCCTGGAATCCCAGCCCGTGGCCGATCGCTGTATGGTCATGAGTTCCCTGCTGCGGGGGTCCGGGCCGGGGGAGAGAGACGCCCGGCCGGGCCCGCGCTGAAAAAGACGGATGGAAAAAGGAAAAAAAAGGCGAAACGGAAAACGCCCGGCGGAAAGGGCCCCGCAAAAACCCCGCTCCGGGACCGTCGACCGGCGGAAAAAAAGGACGGGGGCAACACGGAATCCCGGGGCCGTTCTCCGCGCCGGAAGGCGCGCGGAACGGGTCCGTCTCAGGCGGGCGGAAACGCCCGCTCCGCGCCGGGACCCGGCGCGGACACAGATGACAGGTCTTCAGGGAACGGCCACACTCTTCCCGCCGTCCCCCTTTCCCCCCTCCTATAGCCGCAAAGGGCACCCGATGGCAAGCCGGGGCGGAAAAAACGCCGCGGGACGCTTCCGGAGGCGCCCGGAGCCCCCCGGAAAGGGTCCCGGGGCCCTCCGGCGGGACGCCGGGGGGAGCCGACAAGCAAGAATCATTCCACGCCTTTCTTCCCCGCTCCGGGAAAGGGCCCCGGCGCCCGCTCCCAAACTTCCGTATTGTCACTCCTTTTTTCTTCTCCGGCCCGTCTTGACATTCAAGCCGTCCGGGCTATCATGGGGGAGCAGGAACCTCTTCGGCCTTTTTGACGCGGCACGAGGGCGCGCCCCGTCCTTCCGCGACCCTGCCCTCCCGCGCACAAAACCCCGCGCCGGAAGGCTTCCTTCCGCCACCCCCCTTCCTCTGCCTGGCGATGTTTCGCGCCGGCCGCTGTTCCCGGGCCGGTCTCTTTCGCCAAGGAGTCTTCCATGCGTGCATTTACCGGTCCGGCGCAGGCTCTGTCCGACGGCGGCAGCCTGGAATGGCTGGAAACCAACGGTCTCGGCGACTGCGCCATGTCCACGGCCGCCGGCCTCAACACCCGCCGCTACCACGGTCTGTACACAGCCAGTCTGCTCCATCTGGACCGGCATGTTCTGCTTTCCTGCCTGGAAGACTGGCTCTGCACGGACGAGGGCAGCTGGCCCCTCTCGGTCAGGGAGCACCCGGGCTGCGTCCATCCGCGGGGCGCGGACCATCTCAGAAGCTTCTCCGCGAAACCCTGCCCTGCCTTCCGCTACGAGGCCGGGGGCTACGAAATCACCCGCAGCCTGGTCCTTCCGCGCAGCCGGCGGGCGCTGCTCGTGCGCTGGTCCCTGAAGGCCCTCCCCGGCACGGATCCCGGAAAGACCGTGACCCTGAGAGTCTCGCCCCTGCTCGCCTTCCGCTTCTTCCACAGCCTCACCCACGCCAACATGGATCTCCAGGTGCGCACCTGGCCCGCCCGCAGGGGCTTCAAGATCCGGCCCTACAACGCCCTTCCGCCCCTCTGCCTGCAGGTGCAGGGCGACTTCGTCTTCCTGCCCTCGCCGGAGTGGGTCTACGCCGTGCGCTACCCCGTGGAAGAGGCCCGGGGCTTTGACGCCCAGGAAGACCTCTTCTCGCCCGGCCTGCTGGAAATCCATCTCCGGCCCGGGGAAGACTGCTGGCTCTCCGCCTCCATCGAGGAGCTGCGCACGAAAGGTCAGGAAGGGCCCTGCCTCTCCGCCCTCTGGGACGAGGAGATGGCCCGCCGGGAAAGCGAGGACGGACGCTTCGCCGGACTCTTCCCCTCGCCCGTGCTCGCCTCTCTCGCCCGGCAGTCCGAGATCTTCATCAGGACCTCGCCCGGCGGCGGCCGCCGGACCCTTCTCGCCGGCTGGCCCTGGTTCGGGAGCTGGGGAAGGGACACCCTCATCGCCCTGCCCGGCACGGCCTTTCTGGCGGGCCGCCTCACCGAGGGCACGGGCATTCTCCGCTCCCTGGCCCGGGCCGTCTCGGGCGGCATCGTCCCCAACACCCTGGACTGCGACGGCCACGCCCGCGGCTACAACAGCGTGGACGCCTCCCTCTGGCTCGCCTGGACCTGCCAGCAGCTCATCGCGGCCCTGGGCCCCGACGGCCCCCTCGCCCGCATGGCGAAGCAGCGGGTCGCGCCCTACATCTACGACATCATCCGGGCCTTCCGGGACGGCCATGTCCCCTTCGCCTTCGTGACCCCGCAGGGTCTGCTCGAAACGGGCACCCCGTCCACCCAGCTCACCTGGATGGACGCCCAGGTGGACGGCCGGCCCGTCACCCCGCGCCACGGCTTCGCCGTGGAAATCCAGGCCCTCTGGTACAACACCCTGGCCTTCGGGCGGGAGCTCGCCGAGTTCCGGGGCGATCCCGACCCCGCCCTCGGCATCAGCCTCGAGGCGCTCCGGGAGGCCTTCGCCCGGCGCTTCGTCCTGCCCGACGGCACCCTCTGCGACGTCTGGCGCGGTCTGGACGAGGGCGGACCGGACAGATCCTTCCGGCCCAACCAGATCCTGGCCCTCTCCCTGCCCGCGCCCCTGGCGCCGGAAAGCTCCTGGCAGCCCGTGGTCCGGGCGGTCGGGGAAAAGCTCCTCACCCCCTTCGGCCTGCGCACCCTCGCGCCGGAGGATCCGGCCTACAGGCCCGTCTACGCCGGGGGACCCGCCGAGCGGGACGGCGCCTACCACCAGGGCACGGTCTGGCCCTGGCTTCTGGGGGCCTACGGGGACGCCCTGTTCCGGGCGAGCCGCCTCCGGCCCGACGGGAGCCTGGCGGAGAAGGTCCCCTCGGGGGTGGTGGCCGATCTTCTCGAACGCGTCACGCCCCTTGTGACGACCCACCGCCGCGAGGCCTGCCTGGGCCACATCGGCGAGATCTTCTCGGGCTCCGCGCCCTACGCCCCCGACGGGGCGGGCGCCCAGGCCTGGAGCGAGGGCGAGGTCTTCCGGCTGCTCCTGAACTGCCGCCGGGAGGATCCCGAGGCCTTCGCGGCCTGGGAAGCGGGCGTCAGCGCCGACTGGGACTAGCGTTTTTCAGGGCCGGCGCACAGGTCCGGCCCTTCGGAGGAAGTGCAGATGCGCGTTCTCATGTTCGGATGGGAATTTCCGCCGCACATCAGCGGCGGGCTCGGAGCGGCCTGCGAGGGCATTGTCCGGGCTCTGACGGCCAGGGGCACGGAAGTGCTCTTCGTGCTGCCGAAACTCAAGGACAGCGCCGCGGACAGCGACGAGCGGCTCACCATGTGCAGCGCGTCCGGCACCCGCATCGCCGTGGGCGGACGCGTCGTCCGGGACGAGACGGAAAGCACCCGGGAGTACTGGCGGAAAAACCTGCGCATCGAAGCCGTGGACTCCCTGCTCTGGGCCTACGCCACGCCTGAGTACTACGAAAAGGTCCGGACCGACTGGGAAAAGGAGACGCGGACCGAGAAGACCGTCACGGAGCATGCCGAGCAGACCGAGGCCGTGGTCACCCTGCACGGCGGCTACGGCAAGGACCTCATGAGCGAGGTCTACAAGTACTCGCTGGCCGCCCGGACCATCGCTTCGGAAAACAGCTTCGACGTGATCCACGCCCACGACTGGATGGCCTATCCGGCCGGCATCATGGCCCGCAGGGTGAGCGGAAAGCCCCTGGTCTGCCATGTCCACGCCACGGAGGCCGACCGCAGCGGCGAGAGCGTCAACGAGGCCATCTACGCCATCGAGCGGGAGGGCATGCTGGCCGCCGACAGGGTGGTGGCCGTGAGCCACTTCACCAAGAACCTCATCATGCGGCGCTACGGCGTGCCGGAAGAAAAGATCGAGGTGGTGCACAACGCCGTCTCCCGCAAGGACGCGAGCCGGGTCTACCACCATCTGCCGCCCAATCCGGAACGGGAGAAGCAGGTGCTCTTCCTGGGCCGCGTCACCTTCCAGAAAGGGCCCGACTATTTCGTGGAGGCGGCCCGCCTCGTCCTCCAGGTCATGCCCAACGTGCGCTTCGTCATGGCGGGATCCGGCGACATGCTCCTCTCCATGGTGGCCCGGGTGGCCAAGTACCGCATGGGCCGGCGCTTCACCTTCACGGGCTTCCTCAAGGGCGACGAGGTGGAGCGCGTCTTCGCGGCGAGCGACCTCTATGTCATGCCCAGCGTCTCCGAGCCCTTCGGCATCGCGCCCCTGGAAGCCATGGTCTACGACGTGCCCGTGCTCATGAGCCGCCAGTCCGGCGTCTCCGAAGTGGTGAACAACGCCCTCAAGGTGGACTTCTGGGACGTGCGGCGCATGGCCGACCGCATCTGCGCCGTTCTGGCCCACCCGGCCCTGGGCCAGTTCATGGTGAAAAACTGCCAGGAAGAGCTGAAAAGCATCCGCTGGGACAAGGCCGCCGTCAAACTGAACCGCATCTACGCCGAACTGAGTGCTGGGGGGAACTGAGATGCCTTCCGTCTGCTTCTATTTTCAGGTGCATCAGCCCTACCGTCTGCGCCACTATTCCTTCTTCGACATCGGGCACAGCCATCTCTACGAGGACGAGGAAGCCAACCGCAGCATCATGCTCAAGGTGGCGGACAAGTGCTATCTGCCCATGAACAGCCTGCTGCTGCGGCTCATCGAGCGCTACGGCAGGGACTTCAAGGTGAGCTTCTCCCTCTCGGGGGTTTTCATTGATCAGATGGTCCAGTACGCCCCCGATGTGCTGGAAAGCTTCCAGGCGCTGGCGGACACGGGCTGCGTGGAAATTCTCGGCGAGACCTACGCCCATTCCCTCTCCTTCCTCTTCTCGCCCGGGGAATGGCGCGAGCAGGTGGCCCTGCACGACAGCCTGGTGCAGGAGCACTTCCACGTCAAGCCCACGTCCTTCCGCAACACCGAGCTCATCTACAACAACGACATCGCCGCCATGGCGGAGGAGATGGGCTACCGGGCCATCCTCACCGAAGGCGCCGATCAGGTGATCAACTGGCGCAGCCCCAACTTCTGCTACCAGCCCGCCTCCTGCCGCCGCCTGAGCCTCCTGCTCAAGAACTACAGGCTCTCCGACGACATCGCCTTCCGCTTCTCCAACCGCGGCTGGGAGGAATACCCCCTCACGGCCGACAAGTACGCGAGCTGGCTCTTCGCCCTGAACGGCCAGGGCGAAACCGTCAACCTCTTCATGGACTACGAAACCTTCGGCGAGCACCAGTGGGCCGAAACGGGCATCTTCGAGTTCATGGAGGCCCTGCCGGGCCTGGTCCTCGCCAACCCCGACTTCTCCTTCGCCACGCCCACGGAAACGGCTGAGCGCTGCGCCCCCGTGGCCAGACTGGACATTCCCCAGTACATCTCCTGGGCCGACGCCGAGCGCGACCTCTCGGCCTGGCGCGGCAACGACCTCCAGGACGACGCCCTGGGCGCCTGCGCGGCCCTGGAAGCGGACGTGAAGAAGACGGGCGACCCGGAACTCCTCCGGGTCTGGCGCAGGCTCACCACCTCGGACCACTTCTACTACATGTGCACCAAGTTCTTCTCGGACGGCGACGTGCACAAGTACTTCTCCCCCTACGAGACGCCCTACGACGCGTACATCTTCTACATGAACGCGCTGGCCGATCTCGAGCAGACGGTCCGCCGCCGTCTGGAGGAAGGTCCGCCGGCTTAGGACGCCGTCTCGGGAAGCCTGCGCGCACGACATCAGGGAACGGCCCGGAAAGCTGAGGCTTTTCGGGCTTTTTCACCGCCCGCGCCCGGCCCCTTGCCAGACGTCTTTTTTTGTGAAAAAAGCCACTCCCCTTCCGGACGGATAAAACCTTCCCCCGAAACACCCGTCCTCCCGATCCCGGGCCCGGATCCCCTGAAGGCGGCCCGGCTTCTTCCCCTCCCCACGCACCGAGGAAGCACCATGGATTACAGCAACATCACGCTTTTAGAGACCTCCTGGGAAGTCTGCAACAAGGTGGGCGGCATCTACGCCGTCGTGAGCAGCAAGGCCCTGCAGGCCGTCGACAATTTCGGCGAAAACTACTGGCTGCTCGGCCCGGATCTCGGGAACAACGCCGAGTTTGAAGAAGACCAGGGACCGGCCTTTGACCCCCTGCGCCGCACCCTGGAGGCCCACAACCTCCACTGCCGCCTGGGCCACTGGCTCATTCCCGGGAACCCCAAGGTCATTCTGGTGGACTTCCGCAACCGCTACAACCAGAATCAGCTGCTGTACGAGTACTGGAAGAGCTTCGGGGTGGACTCCATGTCCGGGGGCTGGGACTATGTGGAGCCGGTCATGTTCGCCACGGCCTGCGGCGAAGTCATCAAGACCGTCTACCAGCACATGGTGGAGCCGGCGGGTCTGGCGGCCGTGGCCCACTTCCACGAGTGGATGTGCGGGGCCGGCCTGCTCTACCTCAAGCGCTGGTGCCCCACCATCGGCACCGTCTTCACCACCCACGCCACCATGCTCGGCAGATCCATGTGCGGCAACGGCCGGGATCTCTACGGCAACTCTCTGGAAAACCCCATCAATCCCCGCCAGGAGGCGGCGAGCCTCGGCATCACCGCCAAGTGCTCCATGGAAACGGCCTCGGCCCGCGAGGCCGACTGCTTCACCACGGTGAGCGGGCTTACCGGGGACGAGGCGAGCCTGGTGCTCGGCAGGCACCCCGACATCATCACGCCCAACGGCCTGGATCTGCGGGTCATCCCGGACTACAGCCAGGATCGCGGCACCCCGGAATCCATGCGCCAGACCATTCTGGCCGCGGCCGGAAGACTGCTGCGCAGGACCCTGCCCGAGCAGACCTGCATCGTGCTCATCTCCGGGCGCTACGAATATGTGAACAAGGGCATCGACGTCTTTCTGGAGGCCCTGGCCGGGCTCAGCCGCAGCCTCGCGGACTCCCAGACCTATGTGCTCGCCCTCTGCGCCGTCATGGGCGGCCACTCCGGCGTCAACGAGGACGCCGTGAGCGGCGATCCCTCCCGGAAGCCCGCCGACGCCGAGCACTGGATCTGCAGCCACCATGTGCACAATCCCGGGGCCGACCCCATTCTCACGGCCTGCCGGCGTCTGGGTCTGGACAACAGCCCCGAAAACCATGTGGCCGTGGTCTTCAACCCGGCGCTTCTGGACGGGTCCGACGGCTTCTTCAACCTGACCTACGCGGATCTGCTGGCGGGCGCCGATCTGGGCGTCTTCCCCTCCTGGTACGAGCCCTGGGGCTATACGCCTGAGGAAAGCGCGGCCTGCGCCGTGCCCACCATCACCACGGACCTCTCGGGCTTCGGGCTCTGGGTGCGGTCCAACTGCGGGGGCGACGCGGACAAGACCGGCGTCGCCATCGTGCCCCGCCGCAGCCAGCGCAACGCGGACGTCATCGACCGGCTCCAGTCCTGCATGGTCCGCTACGCGGCCATGTCCGGCGAAGAAAAGGCGAAGCTCAGAGGCCAGGCCCGGCAGACGGCCACGCTCTGCGACTGGTCCGTCTTCTACAGCCACTACCTCAAGGCCTACAACATGGCCGTGGCCAAGGCCCTGGACGCGGGCCTCGAGCTGAGGGCCTCCGTCCGGGATCAGTCGAGCACGGCCTTCTACGCCGGCGCGGCCTCCTCCACGCCCATGCTCCACCCCTTCACCTCCCGGTCGGCCCTGCCCCGTCAGCTCTCCAGACTCAGGGATCTCGCGGGCAACCTCTGGTGGTGCTGGCATCCCTCCTGCTGGGAGCTCTTCAGCCGCCTCGCGCCCCATGTCTGGAACAGCTCCGCCCACAACCCCATCCGCTGCCTGGAAAGCGCCGCTCCCTCCACCCTGGCCGAGCTCACCCTGGACTCGGCCTACATGGCCCTCTACGAGGAGACCCTGGCGGAGTTTGACGCCTACATGGCCCGGCCCCTGAACGAAAAGGGCGACATCACCGGCGAGCACCCCATCGCCTATTTCTCCACGGAATACGGCCTGCACGAGTCCGTGCCCATCTATTCCGGCGGCCTCGGCGTGCTCTCGGGAGACCACCTCAAGAGCGCGAGCGATCTGAACATCCCCCTGGTGGCCGTGGGCCTGTGCTACCGCTACGGCTACTTCAAGCAGCAGATCAGCCCGGAAGGCCGGCAGATCGACAGCTATGTGGAAAACGATCCCATCGATCTGCCCATCGAGCCCGTGCGCTCGGCCACGGACGAACCCCTGGAAATCAGCCTGCAGCTGCCCGAGCGCCGGCTCTACGCCCGGGTCTGGCGCCTGCGCGTGGGCACGGTGACGCTCTATCTTCTGGACTCGGACGTGCCCAGGAACACCCCGGACGACCGCCGGGTGACGGATCACCTCTATGTGGCGGACCGCGACTTCCGCATCCGTCAGGAAATTCTCCTGGGCTGCGGCGGCGCCGTGCTCCTGAAGAAGCTCGGCATCCAGCCGGCGGTCTGGCACATGAACGAAGGCCACTCGGCCTTCCTCATCCTGCGCCGCGTGCGGGATCTCATGCAGGAGCGCCGCCTGAACTTCGCCGAGGCCCTGGAGCTCGTGCGGGCCGGCTGCGTCTTCACCACCCACACCCCCGTGGACGCCGGCAACGAGCGCTTCAGCATCGATCTCATGATCAAGTACTTCTCGCACTACCCGGGCTACCTCGGGCTGAGCCAGACCGACTTCCTGGCCACGGGCCAGAAGGAGCCCGGATCCGGCAGCGCCTACGAGATGACCATCCTGGCCCTCAGGGGGTCCTGCCGGGCCAACGGCGTGAGCCGCCTGCACGGCGATGTGTCGCGGCACCTCTGGCAGCCGCTCTGGCCGGGCGTGCCCGTGCCGGAAATCCCCATCGGACATGTGACCAACGGCGTGCACATGGCCTCCTACGCCGGCGTCGAGATCTCCGAACTGCTCAAGCGCGCCCTGGGCCGCAGATGGGTGGATCTCGAGCCCGACGCCAAGGGCTGGTACATGTTCGACTCCATCTCGGACAACATCCTCTGGCGCGTCCACAAGCTGCAGAAGGCCAATCTCCTGGAATACCTGCACAGCGCCGTGCCGCCCCTCTTCCGGAAGCTCGGGGCGGACAGAAACGTGTGCCGGGAGGCCATGGACCGGCTCTCCCCGGACACCCTGCTCATCGGCTTCGCCCGGCGCTTCGCCCCCTACAAGCGGGCCAATCTGCTCTTCGCGGATCTCAAGCGCCTGGAAAACATTCTCAGCGACGCCAAGCACCCCGTCACCCTGCTCTTTGCCGGCAAGGCGCACCCGGCCGACACCCAGGGCATCGACATCATGCAGGAGATCATCCGCTTCTGCCTGGACAAGCGCTTCCTGGGCCGCATCTTCTTCCTGGAAGACTACTCCCTCGCCATCTCCCGTCTCATGGTCCAGGGCTGCGATGTCTGGCTCAACACGCCGCGCCGGCCCTACGAGGCCTCGGGCACCAGCGGCCAGAAGGTCTCCGTGAACGGCGTCCTCAACCTGAGCATCTCGGACGGCTGGTGGTGCGAGGGCTACAACGGCAGCAACGGCTGGACCATCGGTCCGGTGGAAACCGCCGTGGCCGGGTCGGACATCCAGAACGACTACAACGACGCCGAGGCCCTCTACACGCTCCTGGAGGAGCAGGTGGTGCCGCTCTACTACTTCCGCACCCAGGACGGCGTGCCCACCCGCTGGATCAAGGTCATGAAGGAGTCCATGCGGACCCTCATCCCGGTCTACAGCTCCCACCGCATGGTGCGGGACTACATGCGGGACTACTACCTGCCGGCCGCCGCCAGGCAGAAGCGCCTGGGCAGGAACGAACACGACTGCCTGACGCGTCTTGTGCAGTGGAAGAAGGACGTCGCGGCCCGCTTCGGCACCATGCGTCCGGGACTTCTGCGCATCGACGGCATGGACGGCGACTGCTGCCAGGCGGGCCAGACCATCCGCTTCACCTTGAGCCTCGATCCCGGCCAGATGCAGGCCGGCGAGTACGCGGTGCAGCTGGTGGCGGGCCCCTACAACGGCAAGGAGTTCACGGAACGGCCGGACGTGACGGAGCTCAGCTACGAGCGGACCACCTCGGACGGCAGTCTGGTCTTCGCCTGCGACTACGGCACCAGGCACAGCGGCCATCTCGCCTACGGCGTGCGCATCCTGCCGGCCTCGCCGGAAATGGAGAACCCCTTCGAGCTCGGTCTCGTGCACTGGATCTAGAGGGGAGAGAAGCCGCCCGGGACGGGCGTTCGGGGGAGAGCGGGCGCTTCTTTTTCTGTTGACAAAGGCCGCCTCTCACCCTAACGTGCCTTTTCACCGGATTGGGCTATCGTTCAATTGGCAGGACGACGGATTCTGGCTCCGTTAATCAAGGTTCGAGTCCTTGTAGCCCAGCCACCGCGACAAACTGTCCCCATCGTCTAGTCGGCCCAGGACACCGGCCTTTCACGCCGTCAACGGCGGTTCGAATCCGCCTGGGGACGCCAGGAACACAAAAAAGCTCCGCGAGAACATCTCCGG
>CAZFTQ010000053.1:0-16617 GCA_964522365.1 uncultured Desulfovibrio sp.
CCCGGAAAGAGAGAAAAAAAGGTCCCGGACGGCTCGCGGCCGTCCGGGACCTCGTCCTGCGTATCGTTCAGGAACTGTCCGGGGGCTTTCCTCCCGGCCTCAGACCTGCAGCCCCGCCTGGCGCAGAACCGTCAGAAGCTCGTCCCTGTGCGCTTCGGAGAGGGGCGAAAGCGGCAGGCGCATCTCGTCATCGATCCTGCCCATGAGGGCCAGGGAGGTCTTGACGGGGATGGGGTTGCTTTCCAGGAACATGGCGTGGTGCACCGGGAAAAGAGCGTGGTGCATGGCGGCCGCCTTCCGGATGTCGCCCCGGGAAAAGGCATTCCACATGTCGGACATGGCTCTGGGCAGGATGTTGGCCGTGACGGAGATGAGGCCGCAGCCGCCGAGGGCCCAGAGGGTGAGCGCCGTGAAGTCGTCGCCGGAGAGCACGCAGAAGGAATCGGGACAGGCCTCCAGCACCTCGCTGCCCTGGACCATGCTGCCCGTGGCCTCCTTGATGCCGGCGAAGTTCGGGAATTCCTTCGCGAGACGGCCCACGGTGGGAGGCAGCATGTTGCAGCCCGTACGTCCGGGCACATTGTAGGCGACCAGGGGGAAGTCTTCCACTTCGCGGGCGATGGCGGCGTAGTGCCGGTAGAGGCCCTCCTGGGTGGGCTTGTTGTAGTAGGGGGTGATGAGCAGCGCCCCGTCGGCGCCGGCTTCCCTGGCGAAGCGGGTGAGATGGATGGCTTCCAGGGTGTTGTTGGAGCCGGAACCCGCCAGGACCTTCACGCGGCCCCTGACCTGCTCGACGCAGATCTTGATGACGCGCTGGTGTTCTTCGTGGGACAGCGTGGCGGATTCGCCGGTGGTGCCGCAGGGCACAAGCCCGCTGACTCCTTCGGCAATCTGCCAGTCGATGAGGGCGCGGTACGCGTCTTCGTCCACTTTGCCGTTTCTGAAGGGGGTAACAATGGCAGTCAAAATGCCGGAGAACAGCATGGCGCACCTCCTTGAGCAGCCGAAGGCCTGAATTTCTGGGCAGACTGAGTCTGCCATCTTTGCCACAGGCGGGATGGAAAAGCAAGCCTCAGGCGGGCCCCGTCGGCCCTGTGCCCGGCCTGAAAGGGGATCCGCCCCCTTTTCCGCGACGCCTTTCCTTCCTTCTTCAGGCCTTTTTCCCGGCGGCCTGAGTCCTTTTCGCACCCGTGCCCGCGCCCTGGGTCCGCTTCGGCGCGGAAGCGCCCGTGCCGGCGCCCGCGGCGGACTTCGCCGCGCTCCCCTGGGGCGGCTTGCGGGCGGCCTGCCGGAAGGAGAGGGTGGGGTTGAGGGTCCCTTCGGCCTGCATCTTTCTGCGCAGGGAAAGGAGTTTCTTCGCCAGGGCGTCCATGTCTTCGGCGGCCGGGCTCTGAGGATGGAGGCGCAGCAGGGGGACGCGCCGGCAGACGGCGTCCTGGAGCAGGGGATCGTGCCGGATGCTCCCCAGCAGTTTCGGCGAGATCTTCAGGAAGCGGCGGCAGGCGCCCAGGAGTCGGCCGCGGGTCTGGGCGATTTCCGCCTCCTGGAAGACATTGTTCAGAGCGATGTAGAAATTCTCCAGGCCGTAGGTGGTGGAGAGCACCTTGACAAGCGCGTAGGCGTCCGTGAGGGCCGTGGGCTCGGGAGTCGTCACCACGAGCTGGATGGCCGTGGCCCTGGCCAGGAGACGGACGGTTTCCGAGAGCCCCGCGCCCAGGTCCAGAAGGAGAAAGTCGTGCCTCTCGGCGTAGGGCCTGAGCAGTCTGATGAGCGTCTGGCAGGTGCGGGCGTCCAGCTGGGCCAGAGGGCCCGTGCCGGAGGCCGCCGGCACCACATGGACGCCGGATTCGTCCGTGTGCACGGCGTCCGGAAGGAGGGCCTTGCCCAGGAGCACGTCCCAGAGCGTGGGACCGGGCGTGAAGCCCATGAGCACGTCGATGTTGGCCAGACCCAGGTCTCCGTCCACCACCAGCACGCTGGCCCCCTTCCGCTGCAGGGCCAGGGCCAGATTGAGCGTGACATTGCTTTTGCCGACGCCGCCCTTGCCGCTGAGAATGGCGACGCTGAGTGTCTGTGCAGGCATGACCGGACTCCAGGGACAGGAAAGGGGCAGAAGGAAGGGAGGCGCCGCCGCGGAAAAAAGCGCGGGATGACGCGCGGGCGGCGGGGCCGAGAGAGTGCGAGAATACGGCATTCAGACGCCGACTTCAAGCCGACGGGAGGGGAGATGGAGCGGGTCTGAGTGCCCAAGTCCCCGTGATAAGCGCATTTTTCTGCGAGCGTCAGGCCCCCGCGGGGAAGGGAGGAAAGAGGAGAGCCTGCGGCATGCCGGGCCCTTCCTTCCGTCTGAAAGGCCTCTTCCGCCGCGCCTCGGGAAAGAGAGCGGGCCCGGGAAAAGTTCATCGGCGTACGGTCCGGGACAGCCTCTCTGCCCGCAAGGATTGCGCTCACGGCCTCCCTGTACGGCAAAGGCGGCCCCGGGGACCGCCTTTGGCCTGCTTCGTCCGCCTAGCGGGGCGCGAAGAGAAAGGCCCGCTCTTCCAGACTCACGCGGGCCTCGTCCCGCTGGAGCGTTTCGGCCAGCGCCAGGCGCTGCACCTTCCGCCCGGGCCGGCAGGCGGAGAGAAAGCCGTCCAGTCTGCGCAGGATGTCTTCGGGACCGTTTTCGTCCCAGGCCCCGCCGGGCAGATGGCAGAGGAGGGCCGCGAGGCCTCCGCCCTCTCCGGCTTTTCGGGCGAGAACCCGGCGGGCCCAGGCCTCCAGGGCGTCGGGGTCAGCTCCGGGAGAGAGAAGCGCGGCCGTCTCGCCGTCCAGCCGGGTCACGCAGTCGCATTCTTCCGCGGCCGCCCGCAGCAGTTCCTGGGGGTCTTCGGGATTCCCGTGTTCCCGGCCGTCGCCCTCATCGCGTCCGGGAAAGCGGCGCAGGCAGAGGATCTGCAGCCCGTCCAGGCCGCGGCGGCATCGCCGGGCCTCGGCGGCGAGAGCCCGGCAGAGGCCGGGATATTTCGTTCTGAGGGCCTTTGCCGGCGGCGGATCCTCAGCTTCCGGCCGGGCTGTGCGTTTGCTCATGACGGTAGAGCAGGTAGGCGTGGGTGAAGCCGTCGATGTCGCCGTCCAGCACGGCGTCCACGTCCGTGGATTCGAAATTGGTGCGGTGATCCTTTATGAGCCGGAAGGGCTGCAGGGTATAGGTCCGGATCTGGCTGCCGAAGGCGATGGCTTCCTTGCTGGCGTAGGAGGCCTGGCGCTCGGCGTCGCGCTTTTCGATCTCCATGTTGTAGAGCCGGGCCATGAGGATGCGCATGGCCGAGTCCTTGTTGTGGTGCTGGCTGCGCTCGTTCTGGCACTGGGCCGTGATGCCCGTGGGCAGGTGGGTGATGCGCACGGCGGAGGTGGTCGTGTTGACGCCCTGGCCGCCGGGCCCGGAGGAATGGAAGGTGTCTATGCGGAGATCGGATTCCTTGATGTCAATCTTGATGTCGCTGCCCACGTCCGGGATCACGTCCAGCGAGGCGAAGGAGGTGTGCCGTCTGCCCGAGGCGTCGAAGGGCGAGATGCGGATGAGACGGTGGATGCCGCGCTCGCTGCGCAGCTGCCCGAAGGCGTAGGGTCCCACGATGCGCAGGGTCACGCGCTTGATGCCGGCCGAGTCGCCGGGCAGGCAGTCGAGCTCCTCGGCCTTGAAGCCGTGGCGGGCCGCCCAGCGCAGATACATGCGCTGCAGCATTTCCGCCCAGTCCTGGGCCTCGGTGCCGCCGGCGCCGGAATGGATTTCCACGATGGCGTTCTGGGCGTCTTCCTCGGCCCCCAGGAGGGTGACGAGCTCCGTGTCTTCGAGCTGCTTCGCGAGGTCGGCGCACTGCTCGTCCAGACTTTCCAGAAGCTCGGTCAGCTCTTCGCCCGCGGCCTCGCCGCAGAGCTCGAGCAGCGCGCCCATGTCGTCCCAGCTGGTCTTCAGGGCCGTGTAGCGGGCGTCCCTGGCCTCCAGACGGCTTTTTTCCTGGAGAAGCGGACGCATTTCCTCGTGCCTGTCCCAGGCTCCGGGTTCGGCGATTCTGGCCTCTATCTCGGCCAGACGCTTTTTCGTGCCCGCGACGTCAAAGACGCCTCCAGAGTTTCTGGAAACGTTCGGTGAGTTCCTGACAGCGGGGGCGAAGTTCACTCAGTTGCAGCATGGTTTCGGGTCTTCCTGTTGAATCGGAGAAGAAGGAGAAGAAGGACGGCGGCCGCGGCCGGAAGGAAGAAGAAGAGACGGTGGAAGAGGCTGTGGCCGGACTCGAGGCGGGCCTCGGCCCAGAGGGCCTCCGTCCGGAACTGCGGGCCCAGAAAGACCGCGCGGCCCCGGCTGTCCGTCACGGAGGAAATGCCCGTGTTGGTGCAGCGCACGAGCCATCGCTTCTGTTCCAGGGCTCTCAGCTGCGTGAGCGCCTGATGCTGCCAGGGGGCGGCCGTGTCCCCGAACCAGCCGTCATTGCTCACGTCCAGAAGCAGGTTGGCTCCCTTTGCCACGCGCTCCTGCGCGAGCCACGGAAACACGGCTTCGTAGCAGACCAGGGGGCCCAGGGCAAGTCCGCCCGTCCTCAGGGGCTCCGTGCGCGTGCCCTGCGAGTAGGCGCCCACTTCCTGAAGGAGACCTTCCAGGAACTTCCAGCGGAAGAAGGAGGGCACATACTCCCCGAAGGGCACCAGATGCTCCTTGTCGTAGCTGCCGGCGGCCCGGCCGTCTCCGGAAAGGAGCCAGACCCGGTTGTAGATCCGCCGGCGTCTGTCCCTGCCGAAATCATAGCCGGGCGCGCCCGTGACCAGGGGAAGACCCGCGGAGAGAACGATTTCCCTGAGACGGCGGCTTTCCGGCGCGCCCGCGAGGTCAAAGGGCATGGCCGTCTCGGGCCAGACGACGAGGGCGCGGGAAAGAATCTTCGAGTCCGGCGGCAGAGCCCCGCGGGCCCGCGCGAGGGCCTCCAGGGTGAGCCTGCCGTAGGTCTCCAGCGTCCCCCTGCGGTAGGCCTCCACCCACTTCTGGTTCTGGTCGATGTTGCCTTCCACCAGGAGCACCGGGAAGTCTCCCTCGTCCATGTCGGCCCTGGGCAGGGCGGAAGCGGCCCTGTCGGGGCCCGTCACCGGAATCGCCGGGTGCAGCGAGAGGGCGAGAAGGCCGTAGCCGCCCAGAAGCCCCGCCAGGAGGAGTCCCAGACAGATCGGCCGCGGGCGCCGTTCGATCAGCCCGCCCGCGCAGGCGAGGGCCGCCGCGGCCCAGAGGGAGGCCGTGAGCGCGGCGCCCAGGGTGTCCGCCGCCTGGAGGGTCCAGGGCCAGACGATGAGGGCCCCGGAGAGGGGGAGCCAGGGAAAGTCCGCCGTGAGGGAATAGCCCAGCTCCAGAAAATACCAGACGAGGCCCAGAGCCAGGGCCGTGCCGAAGGAGTCCTTCCGCCAGAAGCGGCGGGCCGCCAGGGCGAAGAGACCGCCCTGGGTGGCCAGGACGAGACAGACGAGCAGCGCGCAGGGGACGGCCGCGGCGAGGGGCAGTCCGCCCACCTGTCCCAGGGGGACGGTGAGCCAGGAAAGCGCGAGGATATGGCCCAGGAAGGCCGCGGCCCAGGCGCGCAGAAAGGCCTGCCGGCCCGATGCCGCTCCCGCTCCCAGCAGGGCCAGGCCCGCGGGGACGAGAAGAACGAGCGGGGGCAGGCAGAAGTTCCGGCCCGGAAAGCCCAGCCAGTATCCGAGCGCGACCGCGGCGGCCGCGGCCAGTGTCCGGAGAAGGGAATTGTCGTGGTGGGGCATGGTTTCTTTTTTTCCGGGCCTGTCCGGGACGCGGCGGAAGAACGGCCGCGGAGGACGGGGAGAGGCGTCCCTGCGCGGTCCTCCGCGTCAGGCCGGGGGGACTAGTCTCCGCCGGCCGCCCCGGCCGGCTTCATGCGCAGGCGCTTCACATGCTTCTTGTCGGCGTCGAGGACGGTGAAGACCCAGCCCTGCACCGTGAAGGTTTCGCCCGGCGCGGGCACATGGCCCGCTTCCATGGTGAGGAAGCCGCCGATGGTGTCCACGTCCTCGGATTCGATCTTGGGGCCGAAGTCCGCCAGATCCTCCAGGAAGACGCGGGAGGACATCTCGTAGACCCCGCCGCCCATGTCGGAAATCTCGTCCGGCGCGGGCTTGTCGTGCTCGTCCTGGATGTCCCCGACGATTTCCTCCAGCACATCCTCGATGGTGATGAGGCCGCTCGTCCCGCCGTATTCGTCCAGGGCGATGGCGATGTGCTGCTTGAGGGAGCGGAACTCCTGGAGCAGGCTGCGGATGGTCTTGGTTTCCGGAACGAAGAAGGGCTCCCGCATGAGGGAGGAGACCGGATCGTCCAGGGACTTTTCCTGCTCCAGACAGAGCAGGAGATCCTTGGCGTGGACCACGCCCACGATGTTGTCCCTGTTGTCCTTGAAGACGGGCAGACGGGAATGGCCTGAACTGAGCACGGCCCTGGCCACTTCCCTGAGGGAAGCGTCGTCCGGGACGCAGTCGATGTCGGCTCTGGGCGTCATGGTGTCCTGCACCTTGAGATCGTCGATCCGCAGGATGCCGAGGAGCATGGATTCTTCGTCCGGTTCCACTTCTCCTTCGGCGCGGGCGTCGAGAATGGCCCGCTCAAGACTTTCTTCCGGCTCGTGCCCGAAAAGATGGCCAAGCCGGCTCCAGATGCTCGTACTGTGGCCTGAACTGCCGCTGTCCAAAGTCAGCTCCTTTGCTGAAGGTTCCCGGAGAACCCGTTCCCGGACTCTTCCGCCGGGGTCGGGCCTTTGCCCGGAGACTGTGGCGGAAATCCGGGCAAGGACTGAAAGTGTAGCCCGGCCCGGCCGGGGCGGTCAACGGAAAAAGAGGCGCCATTCCGGGAAAAAGGCCGGAAAAGGGGCCGTTTCGCTCCGGAAGGGCTCTCAGGTCCGGCTTCCGCGCTCCCGGGTCCTGCCGAGCCGCAGGAGTCCCAGCTTGTGGAGATGGATTTCCAGGCAGTCCACGGCGGCGGGGGTGACCCCCGAGATGCGGCCGGCCTGGCCCAGACTGGCCGGCCGGATCCGGGAGAGCTTCTCCACCACTTCCGAGGACAGGCCGGCCACCGTGCCGTAGTCCAGATCGTCGGGGAGGGCGGTTTCCTCCAGGCGGAGGCTGCGCCGGACCATGGCCCGCTCCCGGGCGATGTAGCCCGCGTACTTGACATCCGACTGCACGGTCGCGCGCGTGAAGGGATCGATCTCCGCCAGGACCCCCGCGACGTCGTCCGACAGGGGAAGCAGATCGTCCAGCTCCACGGCGGGCCTGCGGAGGACGTCGGCCAGGGAGAGGCCGGCCAGGGGGCCCGGGGCTGCGGCGAGTGCGGCGTCGGCCCGGCAGCGCGTGCTCTCGAGGAGATCCTCCGCGCGCCGGCACTGATCCCGGCGGCGCTCGAAGCTTTCCCAGCGCCTGTCGTCCACCAGCCCGAGCTTTCTGCCCAGGGGGGTCAGGCGCATGTCCGCCGTGTCTTCGCGCAAAAGCAGACGGTGCTCGGCCCTCGAGGTGAACATGCGGTAGGGCTCGAGGGTGCCCAGGGTGACCAGGTCGTCCACCAGCACGGCCATGTAGGCCTCGTCCCGGCGCGGCAGGAAGGGCGGCAGATCCCTGAGGCGGCAGGAGATGTTCAGGGCGGCCCAGAGGCCCTGGGCCGCGGCCTCCTCGTAGCCCGAGGTGCCGTTGATCTGGCCCGCGAACCACAGTCCCGGCACGGCCTTTGTTTCCAGGGTCTTTCTGATCTGGACGGGATTGGCGTAGTCGTACTCGATGGCGTAGCCCGGCCGCACGATGACGGCCTTTTCGAGGCCCGGCACCGAATGGATCATGCGCTCCTGGATGTCCAGGGGCAGGCTCGTGGAAAGCCCGTTGCAGTAGACCTCCGCGCCGTCCAGGCCCTCGGGCTCCAGAAAGACATGGTGCCGCTCCCGCTCGGGAAAGCGGGCCACCTTGTCCTCGATGGAGGGGCAGTAGCGGGCCCCCGTGCCCTGAATGACGCCGTTGAAGAGGGGGGAGCGATCGAAGCCTTCGCGGATGATGTCGTGGGTCTCCGGGGTTGTCCAGGAGACGTGGCAGGGCACCTGCGGCAGGGGCGGCCTGGGCCCGCAGAAGCTGAACATGGGCAGGGGATCGTCGGAATGCTGGGGCTCCAGCCGGCTCAGATCGATGCTGCGGCCGAGCAGCCGCGGCGTGGTCCCGGTCTTGAGACGTCCCAGCCGGATGCCCAGGCTCCGGAGAGATCCGCTGAGTCCCAGGGCGGGCTCGTCCCCCAGCCGGCCGGCCGGCAGGCTGACGAGGCCGATGTGGATGCGCCCGTCCAGAAAGGTGCCGGTGGTGACAAGCACATGCTTCGCGGAAAAGCGCAGCCCCTGGCGGGTGAGGACGCCGGTGGCCCGGCCGTCGTCCGTGAGGATTTCCGTCACCTGGTCCTGCCAGATTCTGAGCCGGGGCAGGGAAAAGAGGCAGCCGCGCACCTGCGCCATGTAGACCGCCCGGTCCATCTGTCCCCGGGTGGCCCGCACGGCGGGGCCCTTGCTCATGTTGAGCACGCGCAGCTGGATGGCCGAGGCGTCCGCCCAGAGGCCCATGCGTCCGCCCAGGGCGTCGATTTCCCGGACCATGTGGGTCTTGCCGAGTCCACCGATGGCCGGGTTGCAGGAGAGGTGCCCCAGCCTGTCCACATTGCCGGTGATGAGCAGGGTGCTGTGGCCGAGGGCCGCCAGGGCGGCCGCGGCTTCGCAGCCGGCGTGGCCGCCGCCCACCACCAGACAGTCCACCTCGGAGTTCACCGGAAGTCCTCCAGGAGCAGACGGGCGAAGACGCGGGCATCCTTCAGCGTGGCCGCGATGGAGGAGTGCTCGTCCGGCTCGTGGCAGCAGCAGAGGATGCTGCTCCAGACGCAGGCGCTGAGGCCCTGCCGGCGCAGAAGGGCCGCCACCGTGCCGCCGCCGATGCCGATGCATCGCGGACGCACGCCTTCCGCCTCCAGGGCCCGGGCGAGGTCCCGCACCACGGGCGCGTCCGCCGGAGTGGCGGAGGCCGGCTGGAGCATGGCCTTTTCGAGCTGCACGGAGGCGCCGCGGAGGGCCGCCGCGGGCCCGGCGAGGGCCCGGGCCTTCGCCAGCACCTCGTCGGGATCCGTGCCCGGCAGAAGCCGGCAGTCCATCCAGAAGACATCGGAGCCCGGCAGGATGTTCACGCTGTCCACCCCGCCTTCGCGGCGGGTGGGGGTAAAGGTGGAGCAGGGCGGCGAAAAGAGGGGATTTTCCTCCGGAAAGGCGTCGGAAAGCCCCTGGAGGGCCAGGATGATTTCCGAGGCCGCCACCAGGGCGTTCACTCCCTTGTCGGGGGTGGAGGCGTGACACTGCCGGCCCGTCACCGTGGCCCTGATCCAGAAAATGCTCTTTTCGGCGATTTCAATCTCGTCCCCCGCGGGAGATCCGCCGTCCGGCACGATGTAAAGGTCGCCGCTTCCGAAAAGTTCAGGCCGGGCGGCGAGCAGATGCCCGAGCCCTCTGGCGTTGCCGCATTCCTCGTCGCTCAGACAGACGATTCTGAGAGTCCGCCTCTCCGTGATGCCGAGGCTCTGCAGGGCCTCGGTCAGGATGAGCATGGAGACCAGGGCCTGCTGGTTGTCTTCCGTGCCGCGGCCGTAGAGGAGATCGCCCTCGCGGACCACCCGCCAGGGATCGCTGTGCCAGAGGGAGAGGTCCCCCGCGGGCACCACGTCCAGATGGGCGAAGAGCCAGAGGGTGCCGGGCAGGGAGCCCGGCAGGGTGGCGATGAAATTGGGCCTCGAGCCGGAGGGCACCCGATCGTCCGGGGCGTCGGCGCGGACGATGTCCGTGACGCCCGCCCGGGCGAGAAGGGAGAGGACGAGTTCGGCCTTGGCGGCTTCGCCCTGGCCGCCGTTTTCCGGGCCCACGGCCCGGCAGGCCGTGAGGGCGGTCTGGAGTTCCTGAACGCGGTCTTCCTGCCGGGCGAGCAGGGCGGAGAGCTGTGAGCGGAGGTCTGTGGCCATGGGAGACTCCCGGAAAGTCTGTCTGGCGGCTGCCGGACGGGGAGCCGAAAAAAAAGGAGGCTCGAGCCTCCTTTTTTTTCGGGACTGCCCGGAGAGGCAGCGGGAAGTGATTCGGGGCTTAGCGGCCCTTGGCGGCGCGCTTGGACGCCTTGAGGGGGTTGACCTTGGCGGCGGCGGCGGATTCCGCCTTGATGTGGGTGGCGAAGTTGCAGCGGCCGCCGGCCCACTTGCGGGCGGGTTCCGGATAGCTGGAGCAGAAGGTCTCGCCTTCGAATTCACGCAGACGATCGCAGCCGGTGCATTTCTCAACGGCCGGCGCAACCACAAAGCCGTTCACACAGACGCCCTCAGGGGTCTTTTTGGCATTTTGCAGGGCAAGCATGGCATGGTCCTCCCGGCGCTGAACGCCGTAGCTTGGTAAATTGGAAACGGCATGCTACTTTTTGTCCCGCAGTCTGTCAAGGAGGGGATATAAGGAAAACGGATGGCCGCAGGAATGCCGGGAACAGACGGGAGGTTCGGCCGTTTCCCGGAAGGAGCCGGCTTCTCAGGGGCAGCCCGGGTCTTCCGCCGGAAATGCCGCGTCCGGGAGAAATCTTTTTTTTCACATGATTCCGTCAGGCTGGGCCGTGAGGTCAGGAGGACCGGCCGCGTTTTTCGCGGGCACCCGGGAACGCTTCCGAAGCAGGTCCTGAAGCGGCGGAAAAGACCTCTCCCGCGCGGCGGGAGGAGACTCCGTGCGTTCAGAAAGGCGCGCGGGACTTGCAAGAAAGGCAAGGACGGTTTACTACCCCTGAGACAACAGAGACATTCTCTCTGTCGGCCGAGCCGGACAGGCGGAAAGCTCCGCCTTTCCCCGGCCGGCAGTTTTTTCTTTTTCCGTCTTCAAGCCGAATCCCTGGAGGTATCCCTTGCTGTTTGTCAGTGAAGCTTTTGCCATGGCCCCGCCGCAGGGCGCCGCTGGCGCTGCTCCCGCCGGTGCAGACATGCTGATGCAGTTTCTTCCGCTCATCCTCATGTTTGTCATTTTCTGGTTCCTTCTCATCCGTCCGCAGCAGAAGCGAGCCAAGGCGCACAAGGCCATGCTGGCTGCCCTGAAGAAGGGGGACTACATCATCTCTTCCGCGGGTCTGCTGGGCCGCATCCTTGAGATCGACGAGGAAACGGTCCTCATCGAGTGCGGCGAAGCCAAGCTGCGCCTGAGCCGCGGCGCCGTGGGCAATCTCGTGGACAAGGAGGGCAAGGCCGTCCAGCCCGAACCTGCCAAGAAGAAAAAGTAGTTTTTTCCGCCAGTTCCGCCGCCTGAAGCGCCGCTTCCCCCGCGGCGCGGGGCGCTGTGGCGCGTCTGATTCCGCAAGGTTTTCCCCGGCGGAATCGTTCGTGTTTTTTCCGGAGTCAACATGTTCCAAAAATGGCGTGTCCTGGTCATCCTGCTGGTGCTTGTCCTGACGCTCGCCTATTCGCTGCCCAACATGCCGCTGCTGGGCACGGCCCTGGCGCCGGTGCTGCCGGACAGCCGGGTGAATCTCGGCCTGGACCTGAAGGGCGGCATCCACCTTACCCTGGGCGTGGAAGTGGACAAGGCCGTGAGCAATTCGCTGGCCATCACCGGGCAGGATCTGCGGCGTGAGGCGCAGGATCAGAAGATCGTCGTGCTGCGCCCCCGCGTGGTGGGCGGCACGGCCCTGGAGTTCTCGGTCCCCCGCGCCTCGGACGAGTCCGCCCTGAGAGAGCTCGCGGCCAAGCGCTTCCCCCAGCTGGTTCTGGACGAGCCTCTGCGCGGCGAGGCCGGGCAGCTGCGCTTCATGGCCCGTTTTGTGCCCCAGGAAATCACCCGCCTGGAAGAGCTGGCCATGGAGCAGGCCCTGCGCACCATCCGCAACCGCATCGACCAGTTCGGCGTGGCTGAACCGGACATCCGCAAGCAGGCCGGCAACCGCATCCAGGTCCAGCTGCCCGGCATCTCCGATCCCCGCCGCGCCGTCCAGCTCCTCGGGCAGACGGCCCATCTGGAATTCCACCTGGTGCGAGACGACGTGGATCCCACCAAGCCCGTGATGCCGGCCGGCGTCATCGCCCTGCCGCTCCTGGAGAAGAATCCCGGAGCCGCCGAGAAGAGCCCCGGGCTCATCGCCGTGGAGCGCGACGCCATGCTCACCGGCGAGGATGTGTCCGACGCCAGACCCGCCTTTGACCGCATGAACCAGGCCTATGTCACCCTCAATCTCAACAGCCGCGGCGCCGACATCTTCGAGCGCGTCACGGGCGAGAACGTGAACAGGCGCATGGCCATCGTCCTGGACGGCAAGGTCTATTCCGCCCCGGTCATCCGCGAGCGCATCGGCGGCGGCCGGGCCAGCATTTCCGGCAGCTTCACCACCAACGAGGCCCAGGACCTGGCCATCGTCCTCCGGGCGGGCTCCCTGCCGGCCCCCGTGACGGTGCTGGAAGAGCGCACGGTCGGTCCCTCTCTGGGTCAGGAATCCATTGACAGCGGCATCACGGCCGGCATCGTGGGCGCGGCCCTCGTCATGTCCTTCATGGCCGTCTACTACGGCATGAGCGGCGTCATCGCCGACCTCATCCTCTGCTTCACCCTGCTCATCGTCCTCGCCGGCATGTCCGCCTTCGGGGCCACCCTGACCCTGCCCGGCATCGCCGGCATAGTTCTGACCATAGGCATGGCCGTGGACGCGAACGTGCTCATCTACGAGCGCATACGCGAGGAACTCAGGCGGGGCTTCACGCCCCTGGCCGCCGTCAAGGCCGGCTTTGACGCGGCCTCGGTGGCCATCATCGACTCGAACCTGACCACCATCATCACGGCCGTGATCCTCTATCAGTTCGGCACCGGGCCCGTCCGGGGCTTCGCCGTGACCCTGACCCTCGGCATCGTGGGCTCCATGTTCACGGCGGTCTTTGTGTCCCGGGTCATCTTTGAGTACCTGGCCCGCCGGCGCGGGTCCAGAGGCCTGAGCATCTAGGACCGGAGGGACACATGCCTTTTCATCTTGTCAAACCCGACGTCAACATAAACTTCATCGGCCGCCGCCGCGCGGGCTACGCCGCCTTCGCAGCGGCGCTGCTCCTGTCCCTGCTCTCGGTCTTTCTGGGCAGCGGCCTCAGGCTCGGCATCGACTTCGCGGGCGGCGTCATCGCCCAGGTCCGCTTCGCCCAGCCCGTGCCCGACCAGGTTCTCAAGACAAGCCTGGACGGCGGGCAGCTCCCCGGACTCTCCATCCAGAGCTACGGCGACGCCGGCAAGGAGTATCTCCTGCGCTTCAGCTCGGCCGACATCACCCCGGTTGAGCTGCGCACCCGCATCGAAGACTCCCTGACCAAGGCCTTTCCGGACAATCCGGCCAGCATGGAGCGCCTGGAGGTCGTGGGTCCCAAGGTCGGCAAGGACCTCACGGAAAAGGGCCTGAGCGCGGCCTTCTACGCCATTCTCATCATCGCGGTCTACATCTCCGGCCGCTTTGAGCAGCGATGGATGGCCGCGGCCGCCATGGCGGCCTGCCTCTGGGGCGCCACCTATCTTGTGGGGCTTCTGGGGGTGAGCACGGGCTTTCTCGTCTGCGTGGCCATGGCCATCACCCTGGGCGTCTGCTTCGTGCTCAGACTCAATTTCGCCCTGGCCGCCGTGACCAGTCTGCTGGTGGTGGTGGCCGTGGCCGTGGGCGTGCTCTCCTTCATGCAGATTGACCTGGATCTGAATGTCCTCGCGGCCATTCTGACCATCATCGGCTACGCCCTCAACGACTCCATCATCACCTTTGACCGTCTCAGGGAAAATCTCCGCTTCCACGCGGACAAGCCCATGGACGAACTCATCAACCGCAGCATCAACCAGACTCTGGCCCGTACGGTCCTCACGGTGGCGACGACGCTTCTCGCGTCCATTTCCCTCCTCATTCTGGGCGGCGGCGTCATCTATTCCTTCGCCCTCACCATGACGGTGGGCGTGGCCGTGGGCACCTTCTCCACCCTTTTCGTGGCCTGCCCCATGCTTCTGGCCCTGGGCGACACGGCCTTCTATGTCCGCGCCTCCAGAAAGGAAGTCTACGAAAAGCCCGGCGAGCACGGCATGGTCTAGAAGAGCGGCTTTTCTCCGGCCTGACAGGGACCTTCTTCCGGAAGGAAGAGGGTCCCTTTTTCTGCGCCCCGGACAGGCTCCGGGCCGGTTGACGAAGGGCCGGCCGTGCTTAGTTATAGTGTATCGGCAGGCCTGGCCGGGAGGAAACCGGCCGGCCTGCGGCGCACATCGGAGGAAGCATGCCAGCGTACAAGGACTATTACTCGCTTCTGGGCGTGAGCAGGTCCGCCGACAAGGAGACCATCGCCAGCGCCTACAAGAAACTCGCGAAAAAATACCATCCGGATCTCAATCCCGGCAACAAGCAGGCCGAGGAAAAATTCAAGGAAATCAACGAAGCATATACTGTTCTCAACGATCCCAAAAAGCGTCAGCTCTATGATCAGCTGGGGTCCAACTGGAAGCAGGGCCAGCAGTTTGACGGTTTCGGCGGCTTCGGCGGCCACGGCTTCGGGGGCGGCCATGACACTTTCACCTTCCGCGGCGGAAGCGGCGCGTCCTTCTCCGACTTTTTCGAGTCTCTCTTCGGACAGGGCGGCTTTGCCGGCACGAACTTCGGCGGCGGGGGTTTCGATCCTTTCCAGAGTCCGCGCACGGGCCGCGGCCACGACGTGGAAACGGAAATCACCGTGCCCCTGGAGGACATCCAGTGCGGCGGCCGCCGCACGCTCTCCGTCTATGTGGATCATGCCACCAAGACCCTGGACGTGAACATCCCCAAGGGCATGCGCAACGGCGGCAAGCTCCGGCTCGCCGGCCAGGGCGCCTCGGGGCCCAAGGGGTCCGGAGATCTCTATGTCACCGTGCGCTGGAAGGCCCATCCGGTCTTCAAGGTGAAGAACGAACTGGACCTCGAGTGCGAAGTGCAGGTGGCGCCCTGGGAGGCCGTTCTGGGCTGCACCGTCCAGATCCGCACCCTGGACGGCTCCGTGGTGAATGTCGTCGTGCCGGCCGGCACGAGCTCGGGCCGCAGGCTCCGCCTGCGGGACCGGGGACTGTGCTGCGGCGCCAGACAGGGCGATCTCTATGTCCAGGTCATGCTGAGCGTGCCCAAGGGGAGCACGCCTGAAGAGCTCGCGCTCTGGCGGCGCCTGGCGGAGACCTCAAGCTTCAGACCCAGAGGATAGGAGGACTGACATGCTGCAGAGCATCATTCTCAGAGAAGAAGGACTGCCGGCGGCCTCAAATCTGCTGGCGGAAGAAGAATTTCTGGCGCGGACCGGCCTTGCCCTGGAACGCCTGCACGAGCTCATCCGGCTGGACTGGCTCAACCTGGTGCGCACGCAGGAAACCCTGCTGTACCGGCCGGCCGACGTGCGGCGGGCCCGCAAGCTGGAGCGCCTCTGCGACGACTTTGAGCTGCCCGCTCTGGGCGGCGCCATCATTGTGGATCTCCTGGATCGCATCAGCATCCTTGAGCAGGAACTGAAAGAGCTCAGATCACGATGAAACGAAGGGGAACTCCGGTCCGGAGCTCCCCTTTTTCTGACGCGCTGCCGTCGCAGGAGAAGACTGTGCGGCACGCCTCACGCGACGCCGGGCTTTTTGCGGGTCCGGGGTTCTTTTCCCGTGCCCGCTGTTCCGTCAGAACCCGTGGCGCCTCGCTTTCGGCCCGGGGGGATGTTCATCCCGAAGGTCTGCCGGGAAAACCCGGCCCGGGAAATGTCCGTGCGGAGAGGGCCTGTCAGGTTCTCTTCAGTGACTGTCAGGCTGACTGTCAGGCGCAGGCGGAATGCCGTCCGCAGGGAAATCCGCGCAGTGCGGCTGAGGCTTTGCGTGAACCATGGACCTGATGACCCGCCGCAGAGTTTCCGGCTCAGCCTGGCTGATCGGTGTGAGAACGTCCGGCGGGAGCGTGCCGGAACGTATTGCCGCTCCCTCCCGGGCTATCCTGAGCAATACTCTGACATTGTTCACTGCCATGCCTGTGATTCTGTTCACGGCCTCTCTTTTGGCCCTGACTCTGGTCCATCCTCTGGCCCAGCTTTCGGCAAAGCCTATGGCTCTGCCGCGGTTGCGCAGTTCTTCCTCCCAGAGCTTGACGTTTTCTTTCAGCATGGTTTTCTCCTGTCCGTGCGAGGGACTGTCAGGTTCTCTTCCGAGCGTGACAGGCCGGCTGTCAGACGCAGGCGGCATGCCGCCCGCAGGAAAATCCGTGCGGTACGGCGGAGACTTTGCGGGAGCCATGAACCCGATGACGCGGGCAGAGTTTCCGGCTCAGCCTGGCTGATCAGTGCGGGGACGTCCGGAGGAAGCGTGCCGTAATGCCCTGTCAGCGTCTTGCGCGCTGCCTTGCGCGGAATATTCCGCGGGCGCCCGTCTCAGGAACTGCTCCGGGAAGTCCGGCTGGCCTTTCCAGGCTCGCTGCCTGGAAAAGCCGGCCGGATGGTCGTCTGCACCGGAGAAGGCCTGTCAGTTCTCTTCAGAGCGTGTCAGGCCGGCTGTCAGACACGGGCGGCATGCCGCACGC
>CAZFTQ010000054.1:0-16420 GCA_964522365.1 uncultured Desulfovibrio sp.
TGATCGGCCATGCTTTTTTCTCCTTCTGCTGATTCTGGTGTTTCGGGTATGAAATTCATGACACGGCACACTGCGGTGTCCTGAAATTTCTGATTTGTCCTGGCCGTCATGCCGGGCGGATGTGACGGAACAGGACTGCTCCGTCTCCGACGAATCAGGCGGATGGTGGAAATCCGGCGCCGCTTCCGCTTCCATGACGTTCTTCCGCAGCGCAGAGGCGGTCGATCCGCGTCAGTTCTCTGCGGACAGAGGCCCCGCCCGGAAAACCCGCAACGGAAACAGACGGACGCAACGGTCCTGAAAAACTGTCCCTGACGCGGCAATGCCGAAACCGGACCGGCAGGAAATTGTGGTTGAGGGAAGCGGCGGATGCTTCGCTCCGCAGCGCCGCGCCAGGAAACCGCGGTCTTCTCCCTGCCGCCGGTCCCCGCAGCGTCTGCGTCTTCCGCGGCTTTTTTCCGCGTGAAGATGTCCCATAATGCGCAGTTTCAGCGTTCGCGTCAAGCGGCGGAAATTTCCCGGAGACGGATTTCCTTCCGTTTCCGCGTGGGGGGGGGGCGACGTCAGCGCCGCCCTCAGGCAGAGGCGGCTTCCTGCCGCTTTTCTTCGGTCCCGCCTGCGCTTTTGTTTTCCGCGGTCTGCGCTTCCGGCTCAGGCTCCGGGGCCCGGGCGGGCTCTTTCTTTTCCTCGTCTTTCTTTCCGGGGCTCTTCAGGGAGGCGCGGATCCAGTAGGTGTCAAAGCCATCGTCGAGCCAGCCGTCCTGGATGCTGCCGTAGCCGCTCTGGAGGAAGAGATCCCGGTATTCGTTCTGGGTTCTGCGCCAGCCCCAGAACTGCTGCTTGCGGATGCCCAGGTAGTGCAGAGCGCCCCGCAGGCAGTTCTTGCAGAAGTTCACAAAGCTGGCCACCAGGGATTCTTCTTCCAGGAGGGAGGCCGAGAGACAGACTATCTCGCCGTCGGGCTTCAGCTGGTAGCGCAGATGATCCAGCGTGCGCGCGAGCTGAGCCTGAGGGATGCCGTAGTCCACGGCCGAGAGATAAATCATGTCGTAGAAAACGTCCGGGGAGAGGCAGTCCGGCGGCTGGCCGATGAAGATGCGCTCGCCCGGGATGAGGCGGCGCAGCCACTTCATGCAGACGGTGCTCGGCTCGTTGACATAGAGCTCTATCTCGTCGCGCATTTCCTTGAGCAGCATGCGCTCCATGTAGCCCACGCCGCTGCCGATGGAGAGCACGCGCAGAGGCTCCTGGCCGTCTTTCCGCATCTCACGCAGGCGGCCGGCAATCCAGAGCGCGTCCGAGGTCTTGTTCTTCCGCCAGGTCTCGGGAAGATCGTCCCAGGACTGATAGCGCCGGAAGAGCTCTTCATAAAAGACCGAATAGAACCTCGCGTCGGCCAGATGGAAAAAATGGGTCTGGGCGAAGCGGGTGAAGGGAATGCCCTGCCATGTTTCCTGGTACAAGCGCCGCACTGGCCGCCTCCTGAAAAACGCCGGAAATAGCTCCGCTCCCTATATCCCAGCTTGGCCGGTCTTGCAAATCCCGCGCGGGAAGTCCGCGGAAGTCCGCGGAACGGCGCTGGAGCGGGCGTTCGCGGGGAACGAGGAACGGGGGAACCCTTTCCGGGGGCCGGGCGGCCCCCGGGCGCTTCCCTTGCCTCATCCCGGTGAGCCGGGTACAAGGGGCGGGGCCGGAGGAACGGAAACTTTCGTTCAGCGTCCGGCTTTCCACAGCTATTCCATGCAGAGGCGGAACATGCGGATACCCAACATTCTCACCATCGCCGGCTCGGATTCAGGCGGCGGGGCAGGCATTCAGGCCGACCTGAAGACCATCATGGCCCTCGGCTGCTACGGCATGAGCGCCGTCACCGCCCTCACGGCCCAGAACGGCCTGGGCGTGCGCGGCATCTTCCCCGCGAGCCCGGACTTCGTCAGCCTGCAGCTTGCGGCCGTCTTCGAGGGTTTTCCCGTTCAGGCGGCCAAGACCGGCATGCTTTTCAACGCCGGCATCATCCACGCCGTGGCCGAGGCCCTGAAAGACCGTGATTTCCCCCTGGTCCTGGACCCGGTCTCCGTGAGCCAGAGCGGCAGCCGGCTGCTGGAGGAAAGCGCCGTGAGCGTCATGAAGGCCGAACTCCTTCCCGGCGCGGATCTCGTGACCCCCAACATCCCCGAGGCGGAAATGCTTTCCGGCCTGCGGATCTCTTCTCTGGAGGATCAGGCCGCGGCCGGTCAGGCCATCCTGGCCCTGGGTCCCAGAGCCGTCCTCGTCAAGGGCGGCCATATGGACGCCGCGGGCGAGATGACGGACGTGCTCTGCAGGGAAGGCCAGGCGCCCGTGTTCCTGAGCCAGCCGAAGGTGGAGACCGGCAACAACCACGGCACGGGCTGCACGCTTTCCTCGGCCATCGCCTCGGAGCTCGGCAAGGGCCGGGATCTGGTCACGGCCGTGCGCAATGCCCAGGCCTTCCTCAACGCCGCCCTCAGGGCGAGCTACGCGCCGGGCAGAGGCTTCGGTCCCGTCAACCACGCGGCGGGTCTCGGCCCCCGGGCCTGATCGCCTGCATGCGCCTGCGTCTGACCATAGCCTACCTGGGCACCCGCTACCGCGGCTGGCAGCTTCAGGCGGGCCATCCGGATCAGCCGAGCATTCAGGGGAAGCTGGAAGAGGCCCTGGGGCGTCTGGCCGGGGGCCCCGTGCGCGTCTTCGGCTCCGGCCGCACGGACACGGGCGTCCACGCCGAGGGCCAGACGGCCCACTGCGACATCCCGGACGGATGCTTCCGGCGCGTTCCGGACATGCGCCACGCCCTGAACGCCCTGCTGCCCGAGGACATCCGCGTCTTTTCGGCCGTGCCCTGCGCCCCGGACTTTCACGCCCGCGTCTCGGCCCGCGCCAAGACCTACCGCTACCGCTTCTGGCAGGAGCGGGCTTTCGTGCCGCCCTGGGAAGCGCCCTTTGTCTGGCCCTGCGGCAGACTGGACACCGGGGCCATGGAAGAGGCGCTGCCCTATCTCAGGGGCCGGCACGACTTCGCCTCCCTGGCCAACACCGGGTCCGACCCCGCCGACACCGAGCGCGAGATCTACCGCCTTTCTCTCAGTCCCGAGCCCGCGGGCAACTGGCCCGCCTGTCTGCCGGGACTGCGCCTCGAGGTGGAGGGATCGGGCTTTCTGCGGCAGATGGTCCGCAACATGGCGGGTCTGCTCGCCTACATAGGGCAGGGACGCGTGGCGCCCTCGGACATTCCGGGCCTGCTGGCGGCCAGAAAGCGCGGTCTTCTGCCGTCCCCCACGGCCCCGGCCCGCGGTCTCACCCTGGTGCGCGTTCTCTACCCCGGGGACTGAGGCCTCAGGACCGGTCGGGCAGGGGAACGGCCAGGCAGGAGACGCCCCGCACGGATTCCACTTCCGTGAAAAAGCGCAGGACGCGCACCTTCCGGTCCTCGTCTGTCAGAAAAATGTCGGACCCGTACTGGGCCGTGCGCAGAGGCTCCGCCGCCGCGAGCCCGAAGGCCGCCGTCAGGCAGCCGGGCACCCTGTCAAGGCAGCGCCGCACGAGCTGCCGGTCCAGGGAACTGAGCGGCCTGGGCGCCGGATTGAGGGGAGAGCCCGCGCCCAGACTCACATCGGCCAGGGCCTGGGTGAGCCCGGCGTCGCAGACGAAAAGGACCCGCCCGGCCAGAGGGGCCGCGCCCGCGAGGAAAAAGGAGGCCGGCCCGTCGAGCCCGGCCAGAAAGTCCCCGCAGAGCGCCTCTTCCTCGCCCGCCGGCTCAAGCCGCACGAAACTGCGCGTGAGATCGGAGAGTTCCCTGCTCAGAAGCTCCGCGAAGCAGCGGGCCTGCCGGCTGAAGTCCTCCCCGGACTCCTCGCCGCAGGCGGTATCCTCTTCCTCTTCGTCCGGTTCTTCGCCCGCAGGCGTCTCTTCCGTCCCGCCGGCTCCCTGCGCCGCGTGATCGATCCCGGCCGGATCACCTTCTTCCCCCTCACCGGAGGGCGTGCCTGCGCCCTCCGCCTGCGCCAGGGGCTTCAGCAGAAAATCCAGTTCTTCTCGGGTGAGGCTTTCTCGAAGGGAATCCATAGTCCTGCCGCCGCGGCGGAGAAAAGGCGCGGATCGCGCCGGAAAAATGTCGCCGGAGGGCGACGGCAAAGTGTATGCAAGAAGAGATCCATTGGCAATGTGACGGCACGGAGGCGGAATCCTCTCCCGGAGGCTCTCTGCGCCTCCTGATCCCCGAAGGCTCGGAAACCCGCGAGGTCAGGCTTTCGGGACGGCCAGGAGAGCGCCTTTCCCGGGTGATCTGGCTTTCGGACGCCCTGCCGCCCCGGCCCCTCTGCAGCGGCCTCGGCCGCTGCGGCCGCTGCCGGGTGCGCTGGCTCTCGGCCGCTCCCGAACCTCTGCCCCGGGAACGCGAGCTTTTTTCCGCCGGAGATCTGGCGGAAGGCTGGCGTCTGGCCTGTCAGCGTCAGCTTTCTGACAGGGAGGTGCCCCTTCTCGCCCTGCCGCCCCAGCGGATCCGGCCCGCGGAGAAGGCGCGGGGGACGCTCCCCGCGGGGCACGAGGCCGTGCTGGCCGTGGATCTGGGCACCACCTCCCTGGCCTGGCGGGCTCTCGACTTTGAGGACGGGCGCGTCCTCGCCGAAGGGGAGGAGCTCAATCCCCAGGCCGGCGCGGGCTCGGACGTCGTGTCCCGGATCTCTCTCGCCCTGGACCCCGGCGGCCGGAAGCTCCTCGCCCGGCGCGTGCGGGACCGTCTGCGTCAGATTCTCTCCGGTCTGGGCTTTCCCGTGCGGGAAACGGTGCTGGCCGGCAACACGGCCATGACGGAGATCTTTCTGGATCGGGACGTCTCGGGCCTCGCCGCCTTCCCCTGGCGCCTCGCGGATCCCGGGAACGAGCGGGTCGTGCTTCCCGATCTTCCCCCTCTCTATGTGCCGCCTCTGCCCGCGCCCTTTGTGGGCGGGGACATTTCGGCGGGCCTTCTGACCCTCAGGGACGCGCCGTCCCCCTTTCTGCTGACGGACCTGGGCACCAACGGAGAAATGGCCCTCTGGACGGGGAGCAGGCTTCTGCTCACAAGCGTGCCCCTGGGCCCGGCCCTGGAGGGCATGGGCCTGGAGTGCGGCGCCCTGGCCGGTCCGGACACGGTGACGGACGTGCAGCCGGGCCCCGGGGGCCTTGTTCTGCGCACGGCCCGGGGAGGCGTCCCCGCGCAGGGCGCCCGGTACGCGGGCATCAGCGCCACGGGCTGCCTTTCCTTCCTGCACCTGGCCCGCCGCACGGGTCTCATGGACGAGGAGGGACATTTTCAGGAGGGCGGGCCTCTGGCGGCCTCGCCCCTGGGCCGCAGGCTTCTGGCCTGTCTGGACCGCTCCTTTCCGGTGCCGCGCTTTCAGCTTGGCGGGGGTCTCTGGCTCTCCCTGGCGGACATTGAGACCGTCCTGAAAGTCCGGGCGGCCGTGGCCGCGGGCCTCGGGCATCTGCTCGCCGCGGCGGGGCTTTCGGGACAGGATCTGGCCTGCGTGGCCGTGGCGGGGGCTCTGGGCCGGCATCTGCGGCCCGGGATCCTGGAGGACCTGGGCTTCGTGCCCCAGGGCACGGGAGCAAAGGTCCGGGCCCTCGGCAACAGCTCCCTCGAGGGTGCCTGTCTGCTCGCTCTCCATCCGGAGAGCCGCGGAGAGCTCGCCCGTTTCTGCGCGGGGGCGAGTGTCCTTGAGCCTGCCCGGGATCCGCGCTTCCAGCAGGACTATCTGTCCGCCATGCGCTTTGCCCCGCTGCGGATTGACCGGGAGGCTTCATGAGAGATGAGAGACGGAAAAAAGACGGGATGAACAGCCGCAGCGATGGCGGCGCAGGGAGAGGGGAAGGGAAAACTCCCCGCCGGAACGGGACCTCTTTCAGGGAGGAGCCCCGCCGGGAAGGCTCCGGGCGTCCGGGCCGCCCGGACCGTCAGGACCGTCCGGATCAGGCTCCCCGTGAGATATCCGGGAAACGCCCGGAGAGGCCGGAGTTTCCCTCAGGTCCGCGTCCCGCGCCCGGCGCGGGCGCGCGGGAGAGGAGCGGGGGCAGGACGGCGCGGGCTGAGCTCATCCGGCAGGATCCGCTTTTCCCGAGGCTTCTTCCGGCCGTCAGGGAGGCTCTGGACAGGGATCTCTTCGAGGCTCTCCAGACCGTCTTTCCCCTCAGGGCGGCCCACCGCCGGGATCTGCCCCGGAACATCGTGGCTCTTTCGCGTCTGCTCACTGTGAACCGGGCCGAGCTGCGCAGGCCCTACTGGGCCTCTCCCGGGTACACGGGCGCCTATCTCCACTATTTTCTTCCCTGGAATGTCTGTCGTCTGGCGAGGCTCTTCGCGGGCCTCGCCCTGCCGCCGCCTCCGGAGGAAGGCCGCCATCTCGTGGCGGACCTGGGCTCCGGTCCCCTCACGCTCCCCCTGGCCCTCTGGCTCGCCTGTCCGTCCTGGCGCGCCCGGAAGCTGGTGATCCTGGCCGTGGACAGCTCGGGCCACCCCCTCAGACTGGGCCGGGACCTGCTCCGGCACCTGGCGGAGCGGGCGGGTCTGCCGCCCTGGGAAATCCATCTGCGCCAGGGTTCCGTGGAAAAGGGCCTGCGGGAGGCCTTTCCGCTGGTCAGGGAGGGGGCGCGGCCCTGGCTTGTGACGGCGGCCAATGTCCTCAATGAACTTCCCCCCGCCAGGCGCCGGGGGCTGGAGGAGATGGACTCTCCGGAGGATCCGGACGGAGAGGGCGGGGCTCAGGAGGACGATCTCCCCGCCGATCCTTCCAGGCTGGAGGAACTCGCGGCCGCCGCGGCGGCCCTCCTGCGCAGGGGGCCCGCGGGCGCGGGGGCGCTCTTTGTGGAGCCCGGCACGCGCCTCGGCTGGACCTCGCTCATGGGGCTGCGGGACGCGGCCCTGGACCAGGGACTGCGCCTCACCGGGCCCTGTCCCCACGGGGAAAACTGTCCCCTGCGGCGCGGCGGGGACGAGGACCTGCCCGGCGCGCTTCCGGTCTCCAGACTGGCCGGCCGCAGCTGGTGCCACGCCACCTTTGCCCGGGAGGACGTGCCGGCCTGGCTCGCGGGGCTGACTGAGTCCGCGGGCTTTGCCAGGGAGAGCCTCTCCCTGGCCTGGCTGCGCTTTGCCGGGGGAGAAGAGGAGAGCCGGGCTGTTCCGGAAGATCCGGCGGACGAGGGGGTTCTTCCCCTGCGGATTCTTTCCCATCCTCTTCTTGTGCCGGGCCGCGCCGGCCGCTGCCGCTACGCCTGCTCGCCCCTGGGGCTCGTCCTTCTGGAAGACGCGCAGGACGCGGACATGGGCTCGCTCCTGCGGGTGAAAGTCGGCGGGGAGGAGCTTTCCCGCACGGACAGAGACGCCCGCTCGGGCGCCCTCTGTCTGCGCCTGGTCAGGCGAAAGGACGAGCGGCGCGGGATCTCTCCGGACAGGGAAGGCGGAGCGGGAAGGCGAGGAGGCGTCTTCACAGGCGGTCGGAAAGCGCGGAGTCCATCCGGACAGGGCCCCGAAGGGCCGCGTCCGGGAGGATCCGGGAGGCCGGACAGGGGTGACTGAGGTCACGGGAAAAGCCTCGCGGGCGATCGGCCTCTGTCGGGCTTTGGCCCGTTTTTCCGGCTCCTTGCCGCGGGCCCGGGGGAGAGGGGCGATTTTGCCCCCGCTCCCTGTTGCGAACTTTCTCATTTGGCGATAGGCAGAGGGCGATGGTTATGATTGGACACCGGTTTTCCAGTCGCGCATCTGTCTGACGCACCCCCGGAAAGCCCCGGTCCGGCGCGTCCGCCGGACCGGCGGGAAATTTGCTCTTCAGGAGGAAGAATGTCCGCCCTCTACACCAAGGAAGAAGCTCTGGCCTACCACAGCGATCCCAGACCCGGCAAAATCGAGACCGTGCTGACCAAACCCTTTGCCACCCAGAAGGACCTCTCCATGGCCTATTCTCCGGGCGTGGCGGAAGCCTGCATGGAGATTTTCCGGGAGCCCGCCCTGGCCTCCACCTACACGGGCCGGGCCAATCTCGTGGCCGTGGTCTCCAACGGGACGGCCGTGCTGGGTCTGGGCAACATCGGCCCCCTTGCCGGCAAGCCCGTCATGGAAGGCAAGGGCGTGCTTTTCAAATTCTTTGCCGATGTGGATTCCTTTGACCTGGAAGTGGCCGAAAACGATCCGGACCGCCTCTGCGAAGTGGTGAAAACCCTTGAGCCCACCTTTGGCGGCATCAATCTGGAAGACATCAAGGCCCCGGAATGCTTCTACATCGAGGATCGTCTCAAACGCGAGATGAAGATCCCCGTCTTCCATGACGATCAGCACGGCACGGCCGTCATCTCCGGCGCGGCCCTCCTCAACGCCTGCCGGATCAGCGGCCGCAGGCCGGAGGATCTCAAGGTCGTCATCATCGGCGCCGGCGCCGCCGGCATCGCCTGCGGCAATTTCTACTGCTCTCTGGGCGTGCGGCGCGAAAACGTCTTCATGTTCGACTCCCGCGGCCTGCTCCATCAGGGCCGCACGGACCTGAATCCGTACAAGGCCTCCTTCGCCCAGAAGGAAAACGCGGGCGATCTGGCCGCCTGCATGCAGGGCGCCCACCTCTTCCTGGGCCTTTCCAAGGGCAATCTGGTGAGCGCCGACATGGTCCGCTCCATGGCGGATCACCCTGTCATCTTCGCCATGGCCAACCCCGTGCCCGAAATCAGCTACGAGGAAGCGAAGGAAGCCCGCCCGGACTGCATCATGGGCACCGGCCGCTCCGACTACCCCAACCAGATCAACAACGTTTCGGGCTTCCCCTACATTTTCCGGGGCGCCCTGGACGTGGAGGCCACGGAGATCAACGACGCCATGAAGATCGCCGCGGCCCGGGCTCTGGCCGCCCTGGCCCTGGAGCCCGTGCCGGCCGACATCCTCAAGGCCTACAATGTGGACAGCATTTCCTTCGGGGTTGACTATGTCATCCCGAAGCCGCTGGACAGCCGCATTCTCACGAGCGTCACCCCGGCCGTGGCCCAGGCCGCCATGGACACGGGCGTGGCCCGCCGTCCCATCACGGACATGGCCGCCTATGCCAGGTCCCTTGAAGAACGCATCAGAACTTCGCATGGCCGCATGCTGCCTTTCATAGACAGCTACTTCAGCGGCGGGAAGCAGTGACAGTAACCGCCCGGCGGTGCCGCCGGAGATTCACCCCGCGCCTCCGGCGGCAGCTCTGAAGGCGTCCGGACAAGGCCCGCGGCCTTCCGGATCTTCCGGGAAACCCAGCAACCACAGTAAGGAGAAGATTCATGAAGTTCCGTACCCTGCTCATGACCCTCGCCTGCCTGCTCATCAGCGCTTCGCTCTGCCTGGCGGCCCCCATCACCATGAAGCTCGGTCACATCGCCGAACCCGACAACCCCTACGGCATGGGCGCCGACTATTTCGCCAAACTGGTGAAAGAGCGCTCCAAAGGCAGCATCGACATCCAGGTCTTCCCCTCCAGCCAGCTCGGCAACCAGCGCGACCTGGTGGAAGGCCTCATCTTCGGCACCATTGACATGACCCTCACCGGCACCGCCGTCATGGGCAACTTCGTGCCCGAAGTCTCCGTCTTCGACCTGCCCTTCATCTTCCGCGACGTGCAGCATGCCTACAAGGCTCTGGACACCGTGGGCATGAAGCTCTGCAAGCTCGGTGAAAAGCAGGGCCTCATCACCCTGGCCATCTGGGAAAACGGCGTCCGCCACATGAGCAACAACGTGCGTCCCATCCGCAAGCCCGAGGACATGAAGGGCCTCAAGATCCGCGTCATGGAGCAGCCGGTCTACATCGAAATGATGAAGGTCCTGGGCGCGAGCCCCACTCCCATGGCCATGAGCGAACTCTACACCGCCATGCAGAAGGGCGTGGTGGACGGCCAGGAGAACCCCTTCTCCCACATGGCCACCAAGCGCTTTGACGAGGTCCAGAAGTACATCTCCCTCACCGGCCACACCTACGCCCCCGAGCCGCTGCTCATCAGCGCCATGTCCTGGAACAAGCTCAACGCCGAACAGCAGGCTCTGGTCCGCAAGGCCGCTGAAGACACCCGCGACTGGCAGCGCCAGCTCTGCCGCGACTCCGAAGGCAAGTTCATGAAGGCCATCATCGACCGCGGTCACTGCAAGATCAACGAGGATGTGGACAAGGCCGCCTTCATCAAGGCCACCGCTCCCGTCTACAAGCTCTACACCGACCGCTTCGGCGACAGCGCCGTCAAGGAAATCCAGGCTGTGAAGTAGTTTTTCTCAGGGGCCGGGCCGCGGAAGCGGACCGGCCCCCTGTCCGCCGGGAGACTCGCCATGACCAGGCTCCTCAACTTCATAGAAAAATTTTTACAGGTGATGACGGTCATCTGCATCGCCGTGATGCTGATCATCGTCTTTCTGCAGGTTATCACCCGCTACTGCTTCAACTACACGCCCAGCTTCGGCGAAGAACTGGCCAGGTATCTCTTCGTGTGGACGGTCTTTCTCTCCCTGCCGCTTCTGGCCAGGGTGGGCGGCCACATGGCCATCGAGACCCTGACCAACCGCCTGCACGGCGTGAAGCTCAAGGTCTGCCGCATCGTGGCCGACCTGCTCACCATGTGGTTTCTCGGCATCATGGTCTACCACGGCTGCCGCATGGTCGTGCTCTCCCAGTACCAGACCTCGCCCGCCATGCTCATTCCCATGAGCTATGTCTTCAGCGTCATTCCCTTCGGCTGCGGCGTCATGTTCCTCTATACCCTTGAGAATTTCATCAAGGTCATCCGCACGCCGGCGGACTCGGTGAAGTAGGAGGCGCGCCGTGGCACTCTGGGTCATTCTCACCACCTTTGCCTTCATCCTGGCCAGCGGCGCCTCCATCGGCGTGGGCCTGGGCCTCTCCTCCGCCATCACCATGTCCACGGTCATGGGCACCCCGCTCATCGCCGTGGTGCAGAAGATGTTCGTGGCGGTGGACTCCTATTCCTTCCTGGCCGTGCCCTTCTTCATGCTGGCCGGCGCCTTCATGTCCGACGGCGGCGTGACCCGCCGCATCGTGGACTTTTCCATGGCCCTCGTGGGCGCCCTGGCCGGCGGCCTCGCCCTGGTGGTGGCCGTGGCCGGCATGTTCTTCGCCGCGCTCTCCGGATCCTCGGCGGCCACCACGGCCGCCATCGGCGCGTCCATGATCGACGAGATGGAGCGCAGGGGCTATCCCAGGACCTTCGCCGCGGCCGTGGTCGCCTCGGGCGGCACGGTGGGCATCGTCATTCCGCCCTCCGTCACCCTGGTCGTCTACGGCTCCATCGCCAACGTCTCCATCGCCGACCTCTTCATCGGCGGCGTGCTGCCCGGCATCTTCATGGGCGTGTCCATGTGCGTCGTGAGCTGGGTCATCGCCAAGCGCAGGGGCTACAAGGGCGAAGGCAGATTCTCCGTCATGCGCATTCTGCGCAATTTCAAGGACTGTTCCTGGGCCCTCATGATGCCCGTCATCATCCTGGGCGGCATCTACATGGGCATCTTCACGCCCACCGAGGCCGCGGCCGTGGCCGCCGTCTACGGCGCCTTCGTGGGCCTCTTCATCTACAAGGAACTCCGGTTCAGGGACCTGCCGAAGACCCTCCTCTCGGCGGCCAAGAGCACCACCATGATCATGTTCGTGGTGGGCGCCTCCAATGTCTTCGGCTGGATCCTCACCTGGGCGCAGGTCCCCCATTCCCTGGCGATGCAGTTCGCCACCATCACGGACAATCCCTTTGTCTTCCTCATGATGGTGAATGTGCTGCTGCTCTTCATCGGCACCCTGGTCAACGCCTCGGCCGCCGTGGTCATCGTGACCCCCATCCTCCTGCCCGTGGCCGTGGGGCTCGGCATCGATCCCCTCTTCTTCGGCGTGCTCATGGTGGTGAACCTGGCCATCGGCTGCATCACCCCGCCGGTGGGCCTGGACCTCTTCGTGGTCTCGTCCATCACAAAGATCTCGGTGGACCAGATAACGGTCAAGGTCATGCCGTACCTGATCATGCTCCTGGTGACCCTGGTCATCATGACCTACTTCCCGCCCATCATCACCTTCCTGCCGCATCTCATGCACTAGCCGCCTGACCGGACCCGCGGGTCCGGAAAGGCTTTCCATCCGGCCTCCCAGGCCCCGGGGAGCCCGGGCGGGGCATGCGCCCCTCCGGGCTCCCGCCGTGCGGGCCCTCCTTCCCTCCCGCAGTTTCAGAGGTCCCATGCCCGACGCCTTTCAGACCCGGAACAGACGTCTGTTCCTCCTCCCGGCCGTCCCGGCCCGCAGCGCCCGGAGAAAGCCATGCGCTGGCTGACCCATCAGGTGGGCGCCCTGGGCGCCGCCTTCCTGCTCCATCTGCCCCCGGCGGGCATCGTGGCCGCCTGGTTCGGCGGCATTCTCCCCGATGTCTTTGATCAGAAGCTGGCGAACCTCCATCCCAGCCGCCAGACGGGCTTCAACAGAGTCCACAGGGGCTTCACCCACTGGCCCGGCCTCTGGATCGGGCTCATGCTGGTCTCCATCGTCCTTCTGCCGAAGCACGGCCTCCACCTGCTCAGGCCCGTCTGCGTGGGCCTCAGCGTGGGAGGCCTGAGCCATGTGCTCCTGGACATGCTCACCCCCCAGGGCATTCCCCTGTCGCCCTTTTCCCGCAGGAACAGATTTTCCATCGGCCTCTGCCGCACGGGCAGCGCCGGCGAAAACATCTTCCTTTTCTGCCTGCTGGCGGCCATCGTCCTCTTTCTGGGCGAAGACGTGCTCAGAGAGGGCAGACATCTCCTGAACTTTTTCCTGCGGCCCTGACGGGCGGGGAAAAGGCGGATCCATCGCCTGAAAAAGAAGCGAGGGGCAGTCCCGGATTTCTCCGGGGCTGCCCTTAGGCTTTGCGGATTCGTCCCTCAGCCGCGCCTTTCCGCCCGCACCCGCACGATGAGGGCGTAGATCTCGCTCAGGCTCCAGCCGGGCGCAAGCGGCAGGAGATCCCGGGCCAGGGCCTTGGTTCCGGCGCGGGGGTCAGACCGGCGCGCAAGCTCGGCGATGTCTTCCTCCGAAGCCCTTGTCCGGCTCTCCGGGGGGCCTATGAGGACCGTCACTTCCCCCAGGAGATCGTCCGGCCAGCCGGCCTCGTCCTCCAGGCGCAAGAAGAGAAATTCCTCGTGCACCTTGGTGAGTTCCCGGCAGACGGCAACCTGTCTGGGGCCCAGCAGGGCGCGCGCCTCCCGGAGGCTTTCGGCGAGCCTGTCCTTGCGCTCGAAGAAGACGAGGGTCCCGGGCGTCCGGGCGAAGGCTTCAAAAAGCCGTCTCCTGCCCGCGCCGTCACGGGGCAGAAAGCCCAGGAAGCTGTACGGAAGGGGGGCGATGCCGGCGGCGCTCAGGGCCGCCACGGGCGCCGAGGGGCCGGGCACCGGGTGCACCGGGATGCCTTCCCTGCGGCAGGCCGCGACCAGGCGGAAGCCGGGATCCGCCACCAGGGGCGTGCCCGCGTCGGAGACCAGGGCCAGGGTCTCGCCTTTTTTCAGCCGGGCGAGCAGCGCGGCTTCCCGGGCCTCTTCGTTGTGATCGTGAAAGCTTTCGGCCCGGCGCACGCGAAGCCCCAGGTCCCGCGTGAGGGCGAAGAGCCTGCGCGTGTCCTCGGCGAGGACCAGATCGCAGGACTCGAGAATCCGCCGGGCCCGGGGCGAAAAATCGTCCCGGTTGCCGATGGGCGTGGCCACGACGAAGAGCCTGCCGCCCTCCCCGGGGAAATCCCGGAGGGTTTCTTCTTCCAGACCGTTCAATTTTCTTCTCCGGAAGGCGGATCCGGAAGGAGACGTCCCTGCCGTGCCCGGCCCGTCCGCTTTTCCTTCGGCTCCCCGTCCGGGAGAACCCCCTGAAAGGTCAGACGGTGCAGCGGGCAGGGGCCGTACTGCGCGAGAGCCGCCAGATGGGCCCGGGTGCCGTAGCCCTTGTGCAGGGCGAAGCCGTATCCGGGCCAGCGCCGGTCAAGGGCTGTCATGAGCCTGTCACGCCAGGTTTTCGCGAGCACGGAGGCCGCCGAAATGGCCGGGACGAGGCTGTCTCCGCCCACGACGGCGCGCTGCCGGAAAAAGCTTTCGCCGGCGGGCAGGGGCCTGCGGAAGATACGGGAGAGAACCTCGTCCGGCACGGGCCGGTTGCCGTCCACAAGGACAAGCCCGGGGAACAGGGGGAGCCGCGGCGCGCCCGCACGTCGGGCCAGCGAGAGGATGGCCAGGGCCATGGCCTCGAAGGTGGCCTGAAGGATGTTGATCCGGTCTATGCGTTTCTGGGAGATCATGCCGATGCCCCAGGCGAGGGCCGTGCGCCGGATGACGGGCGCGAGTGTCTCCCGCTCTCCGGCGCTGAGCTTCTTGGAATCGTCGAGACCGTCGATCCGGGCGTTTTCGGGCAGAATGACCGCGCCGGCCACCACGGGCCCCGCCAGACAGCCGCGGCCGGCCTCGTCCACGCCGGCCGTGCCCGCGCCCTGGACGCTTAGGAAGGCGTCCGCCTCCAGTCCCGGCAGAAGGACCGGGGCTGCGGGAGGAATTCTGGTCTCGCGTCTTTTTTTCGGCAAGGGGCGCTCCGCTGTGCTCTAAAAAAGAGGCCGGTCTCAGGGAACTGAAACCGGCCTGACGGAAAAAGCTGCCGAGGGGAGCCGGGGCCGGCGCGCGCGGACGCGCGGGCGGCGGGCATCCGGGCGTCGCCTCTCAGTACTTGTTGCGGGGCTTGATGCGGGCGGCCTTGCCCTTGAGCTGGCGCAGATAGTACAGCCGGCTGCGGCGGACGAGACCGCGGGTCACCACGTCGATATGGTCGATGAAGGGCGAGTTCAGCGGGAAGATGCGCTCCACGCCGATGCCTTCGGAGATCTTGCGGACGGTGAAGGTGCCGCCGGTGGTGCCGCGGTGGATGCGGATGACGCTGCCCTGGAAAACCTGGATGCGCTGTTTTTCGCCTTCGACGATGCGCAGGTGCACTTTGACGGTGTCTCCGGACCGGAAGGCCGGAATATCCATACGCATGTTTTCGCGTTCGATTTTACGGATGATGTCCATTGTGGTTGAGCTCCTGTGTGCGGCGTCAAGCGCCTTGCTGTGCGTCGGCGAAGCGGGCCCGCAGCCGGTCTGACGCAATGATGAAGGGTCCGCGGTCAGACTGTCAGCTGAGTCTGTAGAATGTCCGTGCATTGTCTCCGCAGCGCCGCCAGAGTTCCTCGGGCTCGAGGCCCAGGCTCTGCGCCATGACACGGATGGTGAGGACCGTGCAGGCAGGTTCGTTGCGCTTCCCGCGCAGGGGCACGGGGGAGAGATAGGGGCAGTCCGTCTCCACCAGGAGGCGGTCCGGCGGAATGCAGGACAGGGCGTCGCGGGTCTGCTGATTTTTCGGGATGGTCACCGCGCCCGGAACGGACACGTACCAGCCGTGGGCTGCCAGACGAAGGGCAAGGGCCCGGTCTGCGCCGAAACAATGCCAGAGAAGAGGATAGCCTGAAAAGCCCTCTTTTTCAAGAACCGCCAGGGTGGTTTCCACCGCGTCCCGGCAGTGGATGGCCACGGGCAGGTCCAGTTCCCTGGCGAGTCTGAGCTGGGCGATGAAGGGCATGAGCTGCCGGTTGCGGTCGGGGCCGCCCGCGTCGGTGCGGGAAAAGTCCAGGCCGATTTCGCCGATGGCGCGGATGCGGGGGTTGTCCCGCACATGGCGCCGGACAAGGTCCAGGGTCCTCGGAGAAAAGGAGTCTATGTCGTCCGGGTGGACGCCCAGGAGGAAGAAGACTTCCGGGTGGGCGTCAAACATCCGCACGTCCTCGTGGAAGGTCTCCGGACAGAGGAACACATTGGCCACCTGGGCGACGCCGCAGGCGCGGGCCCTGGCCAGCACCTCTTCCCTGTCCCCGTCGTAGCACCTGTCGTTCAGGTGGGCGTGGGAGTCCACCCCCACGGGCGGCAGGGCGAAGGAGAGGAGATCGATGGGCGCGGGGCGTTTTTTGGACATGTTCCGGACTCCGGCTTGCCAGAGGACAAGGGCGATGTACATTGCCGGCCTTTTCCCGCTCTGTCAAGCCTTTTCCTGTCTCGGCCGGAAGAAGAGGGAGGCGTCGGAGCAGCGTTTCCGGGGTGTTGGCTGAAGCCTTCTCCTTTTTCCGCTTTCTTGCAATTGCGGTCTTCCTGTTTTAGGCTTGCGGGCAGGGGAAGGCCCCTCCGCCCACGTCCTTCCGGCATGGGCGCGGCGCGCGCCCCTTTCCTTCCGCCTCTCCTCCGCCCGGATTTTCCAGGGACAAGCATGAAACTCTACAGGCAGTACAAAAACATTCTGGTCACCGGCGGATCCGGCTTTCTGGGATCCCATCTCTGCCAGCGCCTTCTCGACGAAGGCCACGAAGTGCTCTGCGTGGACAACTTCTCCTCCAGC